>JAEERB010000217.1 GCA_016285615.1 Bacteroidales bacterium | reverse complement strand
CACCTGTCAGTCCGGGCATCACGAAGCCGCCGTCCGCAAACACGTCACAGCCAAAGAGTTCCTTGGCGAGTGCGTTGTACTCGTCGGTGTAGGGCATAGTGTGGTTCAGTTTGAAAAGGGTCTGCGCTTGGCGCATGCCTTCCGCTAATTCCTCTGGAGTGCTTAATCTCGGGTCAACGATAAATTCTTGCATAACGTATTGGTTTTCTTTGTTTTATATTGTATTTATTGTCATAACCAGTTTGACGATGCAAAAATACGGTGTTTTCTTTTGTGAAATTTTCACAAAAAACACCATTGTTTTCACAAATTGCAGAAAAATTGCTTGGGCAATATTCTATGCGAAAATCCATACTGCCACTTTTCTTAAAGTTAAGCTGCTAAAAGGTTTAAATCATGGAATCTGTCACCAGTTTTTTCCCTAATTCATACGCCTTTCCCATAATGGATTGCAGATCGTCTTTGAAGAGGCATACACCTTTCCGTCCGCCTTTTACTTTGCAGGCGAAGCAACTCATGCAGCCTTTGTAGTTCAGGTTACGGTCGTAGAGGTTGACCATTTCCACTTCGGCGCCGGCATCTTTCGCGCCTTCCTTCGCTTTTTACAGCAATTGCGCAGTGTTCCATTGTTTTCGAGGACTTCCGTTAATGAATAATGCTTTTGTCATAATAAAATTCCTTTCTGATTATAATATTTATAGCATTTGTTATAGGTTTACTCGAGAGAATTAACTTACTTGCTGTCGTGTTTTCCGTACTTTTTCTCAAACAGTTCCTTGTGTTCTTCGCCCCATCGCAGCATGTCGTCAATGATGGGAATGAGCGACATGCCCAATTCCGAGATGGAATATTCGCTGCGTGGCGGCAGTTCGGGGAAAATGGTCTTGTTGACCAATCCATCGTCCACTAACTCCTTGAGTTGCAGGTCAAGCACGCGTGGGGTGGCCTCCGGGAGCGCCTTGTGCAACTCGCTCGGCCGCATACTACGGTACCGCAGCTCGTCAAGGATGCACGACTTCCACTTGGAGTCTATCAAACTGATGGTCAGCCGTAAAGGACAGTCCAGATCTATTGGGATTTTTCGTTGGTACATATTGTTTTTTTTTATTATGCAAAGATACAAAAATATGCAAACGGCAGGTATATGGACAAACAAATCGGTATATGAATAATTTTTCAGTACTTGCTATTTTGATAATATACCGTATTTTTGCAGCATGTTTTTTATAAATCACAAATTATGAGAGCACCTATTTCAGAGTACAAGGCAGTAGAGGAAGCTGCCATGAAGTTTGTCAAGAGCGTGGCTGAGGGCGACAGCCGTTATGCACGCGAGTTGTTCACCGAAGACGCTGTGTTGTTCGGTTTCTTGGACGGCACGTTGGAGCATGGTTCCATCGACCAGTTCTACCGCAATGTCGATACAGTTGGTGCTGGCGATGATTTCAAAGCCCGCATCGATATTGTTGCGATTGAGGAGACGGTGGCCGTGGTACGTGTTCTGGAGGAGAAGTGGGGCGGCCGCATCGACTTTACCGACTATCTGCTGCTGATGAAGATGAACGGCGAGTGGAAATGTGTTGCCAAGGCCTACAATCAGAACTCCGACACCATCAAGAAGTAGTTTTGGCCAAACGCTTTACGTAAAAACAGGCAGCATCCGTCATGGGTGCTGCCTGTTTCTGTTTGTTGTTTGATGTTGATAATCACTTTGGAATCTGTTATTTTGGATTGGCCTTTATTCAGGGGCGGAAATGTTTGCGCATATATTCCACCGTCTTGTGGAGGGTGTCCATCTGGTAGATGTCCGTGAGGTGTCCGGCGAAGTCGAGGCCGTAACGGACTTGCAGGGCATCGAGCAGTCGCCGGCTTGTTCTCCCACGTCGAGATAGGCCTCATCGAGCGAGATCCGTTGCGAAACGGTGGCATACGTGTTCCAGATTTCGTTTAGCTGAAGTGAAACCGCCTTGTATTTGTCGATGTTGGGGTGCATGTAGGTGCCGCCGGGACATCGCCGGAAGGCCTCCTTGATGTTCATCGCCGAATGGACGCCATACTTCCTGGCCTCGTAGCTGCAGGTGGCCACGACCCCACGCTCGCTCGGCAAAGCCCCGATAATGAGCGGTTTGCCACGCAAATCTGGATTGTCGCGAATCTCCACCGAGGCGAAGAAGGCGTCCATATCGACATGTATGATGAACTGCGCCATATTTTTATTTCAATATCGCTTCAACGTCAGCTTGTCTTGGATTTACACCTTGTTGAACTTCTCTTTGCCTTGCTTGCAGCGCGGACAACGTCAGTCATCGGGAAGGCCGGTATGGTATCTACCAAGATTACTTCGTTGCCGGTATCGATGAGATAATTCTGCAGACTGCCTCAGTAGCGGATGTTTTTGTCGAATTTGTTCATCGCCGAAGGCAAAAGGCTGGGAATAGAAACCGTCGGTACGGAATTTAACTGCTTCGATTCCCATAAAATTATCGCTTATTAATTCATTTTGCCGGCTCCCACTTGCAACGGATGGGCGACACAATAGCGCCTTCCTTTTTGAGTTCGGCGAAAGCCTTATCGACTTCCTTGCGGTCAATGCCGGTGATTTCGGCAATCTTGCCTGCGTTGACGGGCGCACCGAACTCACGCATGGCCTGTAAAACTTTCTCTTTCATACTTTTAAATGGTTAATTATCAACTGTTAATTATCTTACATCATTGCCGTGAGAAAATTCTCATAGCCGAGTTTGTCGATGTAGTTGAGATACTGGGCTTCCCAAGCCATGTGGTCTTTCTCTCCGTCAATCCATTTCTGAATCAGTTTCTGGGTGGGGTAGTCGTCGGCGAAGGCGGCGGCCAGCTCGCTCATGATCTTGATTGCATCGGGCTGATAGTCGGATTCAATCTGCTGTTTCGGGTCGTCGTAGAACGGAAATTCAATGGTCTTCATGGCTTCCTGCAGCTCGGTGGGCTTGCAGCCAAGTTCTACCAGGCGGTTCAGTACTTCCTCTGCCTCGTCCCACTCTTCTTCGGCTTCCTCTTTCCATTTGTCAGCCAATTTGTTCCAGCCATTCAAACGGCAGTATGCCGAGAAGGCAAAATGTTGTTTGCTGTTTCCAAACCATACGGCACCCATCTGGGCGAATTCTTTTAAAGCTTCTTCTTTTGTCATTTTTTTTTTTTTTTTTTTTTTAAGTTTAATTGGTTGAATAATAATATGTTATGTTTTTATTTTTCTGCGCTATTGTGTTGCGTTATGACCGAGGGGCAAGTTTTGACACATCCAGCTGCATGGTGCGCGGCACCCACTCCGAATAGACCTGTGCTGCTGTCTGTCCGTCGCTGCGGCTTATGGTGTGCAGATACTTGAAAAGCGTATCATCTGTTTCGTCAGGCAGCCGTTGCAGTTGGCACAGTAGGGTGTCGCCAAGGAAGGTCTCTTTTTGCCAATGG
>JAEERB010000004.1 GCA_016285615.1 Bacteroidales bacterium | reverse complement strand
GTGATTCTCGACTAACGGTCGCAGCGCTCTGTGAATGAGACAAGGGAGGAACGCGCGGCAGCCGGCATGTTACTTACGAACCGGCGACGCACCCAGGTTATCAACCAATATGTGCAGGAACTTTATGACCGTGCTATGAAAGAAGGGAAAATTGTGCAATGATTTGGATTTTGACTTAAACTTATAAAATGATCGTAAAAATATACAACCAGTCCCATAATGAATTACCGGCCTATGCGTCAGAGTATTCGGCAGGTATGGATTTGCGTGCTGATTTGACAGAATCCGTTGTGTTGCAGCCTTTCGAGCGGAAATTGATTCCGACGGGGCTTTTCATCGAGCTGCCCGCGGATTGCGAGGCGCAGATCCGTCCCCGCAGCGGTTTGGCTCTCAAACATGGCGTTACCGTACTCAACAGTCCCGGCACCATTGATGCCGACTACCGTGGGGAAATTCGTGTCATCCTGATCAACCTTTCGCAAGAGTCTTTCGAGATACAGCCAGGTGAACGCATTGCGCAAATGGTGATTGCCCGTTTCCAGCAGGTGGAATTGGTGGAAGTCAATGCATTGGAGGAATTGTCGGACACCGAACGCGGAACCGGCGGTTTCGGTCACAGCGGAAAAAAGTAATTTTGCCGATTATGAGAAAGTTGATGCTTCTGTTGATGGTAACTGCTTTATGGATCACCGGCGTTGCGCAACCGGCGAAGAAGCACAGGAATACGGCTTCCAACACTAGGGAGTCTGTATCGGCGCGTGCTATTACAAAACGGTTTAACCAGGGGTTGCGCTACTATTACACGGCCCAGTATGAGGATGCCATGCAGACGTTCTCCGGTATTCTCATTGATGTCCCCAAGCACGCCCCCTCCTATTTCATGCTCTCCCGTGTGTATATGGGAAGACAACAGTTCACGGAAGCGGAGACGGCATTGAAGCAGGCTGTTAAACTTGACAAAAACAACATTTGGTACCAGATAGAGCTTGCACGATCCTACGTGACGGGGGAAAACTACAAGTCGGCGGCTCCGATGTGGGAGAAAATCTGTCGTGAATTTCCTGACAACACTGAATTTCTGTCTTTTTTGGCCACCTGTTACACGAAAACAGGCGCGTCCGACAAGGCAGCCGAAATCCAGTCTCGTTTAGATATGTTGACGAGGCAGGTCAAAGAGGAAGAACATTCAGAAATCATTCCCGATAATTCAAGTGATGATGACAGCTATAAGTCGCAGGGTCTGACTGCTCTCAAAACACAGCAGTATGGACAAGCGGTGTCTTGTCTCGAAAAAGCCTTGCGGGAGGATGACACGGACTACGACCTATGGAGTGCGTTCGCTGAAGCAGTCGCCAAGTCCGGCCAATGGGGAAAGCTGACCGCGTTGGAGGAAGACCTTACCACACTGTTCCCGCAGTCTGCTGCGTTGCTGTCAGCACTGGCAGACGCCTTCCTGCACGACGGCCATCCGGACAAGTCTGTGGAGTACTACAAACAGGCTTTGTCGTTCGCTTTTGACCCTGACCAGATCCGGCTTATCCGCGAAGGTCTTCACGATGCATACACGCAGATGGGCGATGCCGAAAACGCGGCACGCTACCGCCAATAAGACGACTTTTTTTACCAAATTTTTAATTTTTCCCCGAATCTCTTTATTGATAGAGGT
Organism: Bacteroidales bacterium; assembly: GCA_016285615.1. Next base: position 61,088 of record JAEERB010000004.1, on the reverse strand, counting down.
TTAGTGATGCTTTTGGGGTTGTTAACCTGTTGTTGAAAAAAAGCAGGGTGCAAAAAAATATATTAAATTAGTAATATATATAAGAAAAATGTTTATCTTTGCCGTTAGGTTTAATTGTAAAAAGTGGGGAAGTCTATATACGTCCTTTTGGATTCATAAGGTCTTAGATTTCAATATGTTGTAAGCCAACGTGCCCCATGCGACTCCTCTTTTGTGGGGAGGAATAGTGGATTTTGTGCCCATTAAACCGTTAACAATTCATACAAAAATAAAACAGACTAATTATAACACGTGACTCGGCAAGGGGAACTTTCGCAGCATTGGTATGCCTTTAAGGTGTTCTTTAACAAGGTGTTCGAGATAGACCGGGAAATTCGGAAAGGCAAGGTGGAAACTTATTTTCCTGTGGTGAAATCTTATAAGATTTCGGGCGACCATCATCGCATGGTGCAGCGACCGGCCATCTCGTCACTCATCTTTGTCCGGTGTTCCGAAACCGAAGTCTGGGAGATTCAGCAGCAGCTTTACGGACGCGTGATGTTATACACCCATAAGACGGATGGAACCCGGATTGCCTCCCCCATTGACGAGGAGGAGATGCGGGTTTTCAGGCTGGTGACCTCTGTTGAGGATGAACGTCTCCAATATCTTGACGTGGAGAGCGTCAACTACAAGGAGGGACAGCGTGTGAAAGTGCTGGACGGCCCTTACAAAGATTGCGTAGGATACATCAAGCGTATAAAAGGCAATCGGCGACTGCTGGTGGCGGTCGAGGGCCTTGCTCTGGTGGCTACATCCTACATCCCGTCTGTTTTTTTGGAAAGGATAAATTAAAATTATTGTTATATGAAAAATTACAAGTTATACCTGTTGGCCATAGCCTGTTTGTTGTTTGCATCCTGTGCGACCCAAAAGAAAATCAGCTATTTCCAGGATGCCCAAAACGCGGATTCGGCTAAAATAGCCCTCCCTTCTCCAGAGATTCGTCTGAGGACAGAGGACAAGATTTCCATTGTGGTGAACTGCAAAGATCCTGAACTCACCACGCTATTCAATTTGCCATATATATCAAACTATGTGGGCGCCACTGTCTCCTCTAACATGTCTGGAAATCGCGGCGTGTCATGTTACATCATAGATCAGGATGGAAATATTGATTTCCCGGTACTGGGTACCCTTCACATAGCCGGGAAGACCCGTAACGAGGTGCAAGCTTTTGTCAAAAGCGAGTTGATTTCCCGGAATTTGGTCAACGACCCCGTGGTGACGGTGGAGTACGCCAACCTCCAGTATTCGGTGCTTGGCGAGGTGAAAGCCCCCGGGCAGTATAATATTAACTCCGATAAGGTGACTCTGTTGGAGGCCTTGAGTAAGGCAGGTGACATGACCATCAACGGTAAGAGACAGAATGTGATGGTGCTCAGAGCTGACTCGCTGGGGAATGTCATGACTTACAGAGTGGATATGACCTCTATAGACTCGGTGACCAATTCTCCTGTTTACTATCTTTGCCAAAATGATATGATATATGTTGAACCCACCAAAAAGCGTGCCAGGGAATCCACGGCCAACGGTAATGTATTTGCTTCGCCTTCCTTCTGGATTTCTACGGCATCCGCCATCACCACGCTTATCTCCACCATCTTGCTTATCCAACAAAGAACAAAATAGTTGTCAGCTATAATCCATTTTCATTGTTAACATTTAACCCTTTATAAGAGTATGGAAAATCAAAGTCAAATAGTTGAAGAAAAAAACCAAGGAGTGGTACTGAAAGATTGGATCTATATGTGCCTCAACCGCTGGTACTGGTTTCTGATTTCAGTCATCGTCATGCTGGCAGGTGCCACCTTCTATATCTTGAAGACTGCTCCGGTCTATCAACGAACGGCCAAAATTCTGGTCAAGGCGGACAAGAAAGGTAGCTCTGCTATTGACGTATCCGACTTCTCTGATGTCGGATTAATGGCATCCAATGTGAATGTCCAGAACGAGCTTATCACCATACAGTCGATGGACAACAAGATGGAAACCGTCAGACGTCTGAACCTCGATGTGAATTATACGAACGATGGCCTTTTCCGCCCGACGACCCTCTATGATGAGACGCTTCCTGTGAAAGTGGATTTCTTGGATCTGACCGATGACCAAAGTGCCGCATTGGTGCTGAAATTGGATAAGAATCAGGTCGAGTTGTCCGATTTCGTGTTCAAAGGGGAGAGTGTATTCTCTAAAAAGATGACCGTGAAACTTGGCGATACGGTGTCAACGCCCATTGGACGAATCGTTGTTTACAAAACAGACTATTACGAGAGCAAATCGTGGCCGAAAATCAACGTCACTCGTTCCACTATGAATGCAGCCTGCCGCACCCTCTCTTCAAAGATTATGGTGGCGCAGGTGAACAAAGGGGCTGATGTACTCTCCATCAGTGTGAATGATGTCATCAAAAAACGGGCGGATGACATCATTAATATGCTTGTTGCGGTTTACAACGGTAATTGGCTGAAAGACAAAAATCAAGTTACCATCAGTACGTCACAGTTCATAAACGACCGTCTGCAGGTGATTGAGGGCGATCTCGGCAATGTGGATGATGACATCTCCTCCTATAAGAGTGCAAATCTCCTTCCCGATGTAGGGGCGGTTTCTTCGATGTATCTGGGACAGAACCGCGAGGTGGCCAAAAATATTGTGGATTTGAACAATCGTCTGAGCATCACTCGATATATCCGCAACTATCTCGCCTCTGAAGCTAGTCATGACCAACTGTTGCCCGTCAATTCAGGAGTGGACAACATCGGTATTGAAAACCAGATTGCTAATTACAATGAGGTAATGATGCGGCGCAACAGCCTTGTGGCGAACAGCAGCACGAAAAACCCGTTGGTGTTGGAGTTGGACGAGAAACTCTCCGCCATGCGCAGTGCAGTAATCACTTCTCTTGACAATCAGATTACAACATTGAACAAGCTGATACAAAGTGCGGTGTCCACTGAAAAGAATGTGAACGCCCACATTGCAGCAGGCCCCACACAGGCCAAGTATCTGCTCTCCGTGGAACGTCAGCAGAAAGTGAAAGAGTCCTTGTATCTCTACCTGTTGCAAAAGAGGGAGGAAAACGAACTGTCACAGGCGTTCACCGCTTACAATAACAGAGTAATTGAACATCCGAACGGTGGTTCTGCTCCTATCAAACCTAAAAAGTCAATCATTATCTTGCTTGCGCTTATTGCTGGCCTGGCGATACCTGTTGTCATTATTTTCCTGAAAGAGCAGATGAACACGAGTCTGCGCGGACGGGATGACCTCAAAAATGTGAAAATGCCGTTCATCGCGGAAATCCCGCTCACAGGAGAGGCAGCAGCCAAGAACAATCAACGGAAAAACCTGATGCTGCGAGGCCTCTTTGGGAAGAAGAAAGATGATTCGGAAACTAATGCGAAGTTGGCGGAAATTGTCGTGAAAGCGGGTTCCCGAAGTACTATCAACGAGGCGTTCCGTGTCATGCGTACCAATGTGGAGTTCATGTGCAAGGAAGGTGACTGCCATGTCTTGATGTTCACCTCATACAATCCAGGAAGTGGCAAGTCGTTTATCACGATGAATTTCGCCATGTCTTTGGCTATCAAGAATAAACGGGTTCTCGTCGTTGATGGTGACATGCGCCACTGCTCAATGTCGCAGTTCGTGAATGGACCGAAGATAGGTATGAGTAATTATCTGGCCGGTAAAATTGAAGATGTTCGCAGCACACTTGTCCCTATCAATGAGAAACATCCCAACCTGAAAGTGCTTCCTGTCGGAACGATTCCGCCAAACCCGACGGAATTGCTCGCGACAGACCGCTTTGCTGACATGATAAAAGACCTCTGTAAGGACTTTGATTATGTGTTCATCGACTGTCCGCCTATTGACATTGTGGCTGACACGCAGATTATCAGCGGCCTGGCCGACTACACTATCTTCATTGTGCGTGCCGGAAATCTGGAAAGAAGCATGCTCCCCGAATTAGACAAACTCTACGAATCGCACAAGTACAACAATATGTGCATGGTTCTGAACGGTACTTACTCTCACGAAGGACGTTACGGTTACAAGTATGGTTACCGTTACGGCTATCGTTATGGCTACCGTTACGGCTACAGCTATGGCAGCTATTATCATGACGAGGATGACGGCAAATCAAATTCAGCGAAAGCATAGTCATGTTGTTCGGGAAAAAACCTCTTTCTGAAATTTGGGTCGGTGCCACCGATTGCCACTCCCACATTTTACCGGGAGTGGATGACGGGGTTGCGGATATGGAGACCTCCTTGAAAATCCTGGCTGCGTACGAGAAACTTCAGATACGAGAAGTTTGGTGTACGCCTCATATTATGGAGGATGTCCCGAATAAGACTGAGGATTTGAAAGATCGTTTCGCCGAATTGAAAGCCGCCTATCAGGGTCCGGTGCGACTCAACCTGGCTGCGGAGTACATGATGGACGGCCTCTTTTTGGACCGTCTGGAGCAGGATGACCTTCTTACTCACGGTCATGAGGGCAACGCCTTGTTGGTGGAAACCTCTTACTTCACCCCTCCTATGGACTTGCATGGGATACTCAAAACCGTTAAAGGCAAAGGCTATTATCCCATTTTGGCGCATCCGGAGCGTTATCTGTATATGAAAATGAACGATTACGCCCCATTGAAGGAGATGGGGGTGTATTTCCAGCTGAATCTGGCTTCATTAGCGGGTGCATACGGCGAGGATGCTTTGAAAAAGGCACAGAAACTGCTGAAAGACAAAGCCTATAACTTTATCGGAAGCGACATTCACCGCTACCGCCAGATCCAAATTTGGGACTTCCGTATCCCCAAAAAATGGATGCAAAAAGTCCAGGAAATAGGCCTTTAGATTCCACCTACTGTCTCTTCCCTCGACTCTCGACCCTTCAATGTGCTAATCATCATTAATAATTCATAATTAATGAACATCACCGTTGCAGGAACAGGCTATGTCGGCTTGAGTATAGCCACCTTGTTGGCACAGCATCATACCGTCACCGCAGTGGACATAGTACCCGAGCGTGTGGAGATGGTCAATAACAAGAAATCACCCATCCAGGATGATTACATTGAAGATTATTTAGCCCATAAACCGTTGCAGCTTCATGCCACGTTGGACTGGGAGGCCGGTTATTGCGATGCCGAGTTTGTGGTCATCGCCGCCCCGACCAATTATGACAGCACAAAAAACTTCTTTGACACTAGTGCGGTGGAAGATGTCATCGAAAAGGTGCTTAAGGTTAACCCGAAAGCCACCATGGTCATCAAAAGCACCATCCCTGTGGGTTATACGGCTGCCATGCGGGAGAAATTTACGGTTGGGGCACAAAAGCCCAACATTATTTTCGCTCCGGAATTCCTTCGCGAAAGCAAGGCTCTCTATGACAACCTCTATCCCTCCAGAATTATCGTGGGCTATGACCAGGATAATCTTCAATTGGAGGAGCGGGCGCATCAGTTCGCCGCCATCATCAAAGAGGGGGCCATCAAAGAGGATGTACCTATATTATATATGGGTAGCACTGAGGCGGAGGCGGTAAAGCTCTTCGCCAACACTTATCTTGCGTTAAGAGTGTCCTATTTTAACGAATTGGATACCTATGCGGAGATGAAAGGTCTTAACACACAGGATATTATCAACGGTGTCTGTCTGGATCCGCGCATCGGTACGCATTACAACAACCCGAGTTTTGGGTATGGCGGCTACTGTCTTCCGAAAGATACTAAGCAGTTGCTGGCCAACTACGCCGATGTGCCGCAGAACATGATGTCGGCCATTGTGGAGAGTAACCGCACACGAAAAGACTTCATTGCCGACCAAGTGCTGAAGATGGCTGGCTACTATGACTATTTTAACCGTGGCGACTTTGATTCCGCTAATGAGCGGGAATGTGTGATCGGAGTTTACCGCCTCACCATGAAGTCCAACAGCGACAACTTCCGCCAGTCCTCCATACAAGGGGTCATGAAGCGTGTGAAGGCCAAGGGCGCGACTGTCATCATTTATGAGCCAACTCTCCCTGACGGAAGTACTTTCTTCGGTTCACTTGTAGTCAATGACTTGGAAATGTTCAAGTCAAAATCCCAGGCCATTATTGCCAACCGTTACGACACGTGTCTTGACGATGTGTCTGGAAAAGTATATACACGTGACATCTTCAAACGGGATTGACATTAATTTAGACATAGGCAAAGATTTAGATTTACCCCATCAACTCGTATTCATCATTCATAATTTATAATTCATCATTCATAATTTGTAATTGTATGAAAGGCATCGTACTCGCCGGAGGCTCCGGCACCCGGTTGTACCCCATCACCAAAGGGGTCAGCAAACAGTTACTTCCCATTTACGACAAGCCGATGGTCTATTATCCCATTTCGGCGTTGATGTTGGCGGGAATCAGGGACATTCTGATTATTTCCACTCCTTACGACCTTCCCGGATTCCAGCGTTTGTTGGGCGATGGGTCTGATTACGGGGTGCATTTCGAATACGCCGAGCAACCCTCCCCGGACGGCCTCGCGCAGGCTTTCATCATTGGCGAGAAATTCATCGGCGACGATAGTGCTTGTCTCGTCCTTGGCGACAATATTTTCTATGGCAGCGGTTTCACAACGCTGTTGAAAAAAGCGGTGGTGGATGCGGAGGAGAACCGGAAGGCGACCGTTTTCGGTTACTGGGTCAGTGACCCGGAACGCTACGGCGTGGCCGAGTTCGACAAAGAGGGCAACTGCATCAGCATCGAGGAAAAACCCAAAGCCCCTAAGAGCAACTATGCGGTGGTTGGGCTGTACTTTTATCCCAACAAGGTGGTGAACGTGGCAAAGTCCATCAAGCCTTCCGCACGCGGCGAATTGGAAATCACCACGGTGAACCAGGAGTTCCTGAAAGACGGTGAATTGAAGGTTCGCGTTTTCGGGCGCGGCTTCGCGTGGTTGGACACCGGCACACACGACAGCCTTTCAGAAGCCTCTACTTTTGTTGAGGTCATTGAAAAACGGCAGGGTCTGAAAATTGCCTGTCTTGAGGGCATCGCCTATCGAAACGGTTGGATTTCGGAAGAGCGCCTGCGTGAAATCGCCCAGCCGATGCTTAAAAACCAGTATGGACAATACTTGCTCCGAGTTATTGACGAACTCAAGGAAGATGTCACGTCCGATACCTTCCGCAAAAAAAACGCATAATTCAATAAACGTGTAACCCCTAATTCTCAAATATGAAACGAACTATTATCATCACAGGCGGCGCCGGATTTATCGGTAGCCATGTTGTTCGCCTTTTCGTGAACAAATATCCCGAATATAAAATCATTAACCTTGACAAGCTGACCTACGCGGGAAATCTCGCCAATCTGAAAGATGTTGAGGGTAAACCGAACTACAAGTTTGTCAAGTTGGACATCTGCGACTTTGAGGGGGTTTACAAATTGATGCAGGATGAACACGTCGATGGCGTTATCCACCTCGCTGCGGAAAGCCATGTCGATCGTTCCATCAAGGATCCGTTCACCTTTGCGCAGACCAACGTGATGGGAACGTTGTCTTTGTTGCAGGCGGCAAAATTATACTGGGAAGCGTTGCCCGAAAAATGGGAAGGCAAGCGGTTCTACCATATCTCCACCGATGAGGTCTATGGAGCCCTTGAATTAACCCATCCGCAAGGCATTGAACCGCCTTTCAGCACGAAAGCCAGTAGTGGAAAACACCACTTAGCATACGGCGACAAATTCTTCACCGAAGATCTGAAATACCTGCCGCACAGCCCGTACAGTGCTGCCAAGGCGGCAAGTGACCACTTTGTAAGGGCTTTCCACGACACCTACGGCTTGCCGACCGTTGTGACAAACTGTTCCAACAACTACGGGCCGTATCAGTTTCCGGAAAAGCTGATACCGCTGTTTATCAACAATATCCGTCACAAAAAGCCCCTTCCAGTGTATGGCAAAGGTGAGAATGTTCGCGACTGGCTGTACGTGGAAGACCACGCCAGAGCCATCGACCTGATTTTCCATGAAGGCAAGGTCGCCGAGACGTATAATATCGGCGGTTTCAACGAGTGGAAAAACATTGATCTCATCAAGGTCCTTATCAACACAGTCGATTGTCTGTTGGGTAGGGCAGAGGGCGAGGATCTCAGCCTTATTACGTACGTTACAGACCGTGCCGGCCATGATATGCGCTATGCCATCGACTCCACCAAACTCCAGAAGGAATTAGGTTGGGAGCCGAGCCTCCAGTTTGAAGAAGGCATCGAGAAAACCGTCCGCTGGTACTTGGACAACCAGGAGTGGATGGACAATGTCACTTCTGGCGACTACCAAAAGTATTACGAAGAAATGTACCAAAGAAGATAACCTCTTAACCCTCAAGCAGTATGTCAGTATTTAAAGACAAAACCCTCCTCATTACAGGAGGTACAGGCAGTTTCGGGAATGCAGTGTTGAACCGTTTTCTGCGCACCGACATAGGTGAAATCCGTGTTTTCTCCCGTGATGAGAAGAAGCAGGATGACATGCGCCACGACTTCCAGGCTCGTATGCCGGAAGTTGCCAATAAGATAAAGTTTTATATCGGCGATGTTCGGAATAGATCAACTCTAAAATACGCAATGAAAGATGTGGATTACGTCTTTCATGCTGCAGCATTGAAGCAAGTCCCTTCCTGCGAATTTTTCCCGATGGAAGCGGTCAAAACCAATGTGATTGGGACAGACAACACACTTGATGCGGCTATTGAAGCTGGTGTGAAGTGCGTGATATGCCTCTCCACCGACAAGGCGGCTTATCCCATCAATGCCATGGGCATCACCAAGGCTATTGAGGAGAAGATTGCTGTGGCCAAAAGTCGCTACAGTGGCGGCACCAAAATTTGCTGTACCCGTTACGGAAACGTGATGTGCAGCCGCGGATCGGTTATCCCCCTTTGGATCGACCAGATTCGCCATGGCAATCCGATCACTTTGACCGAACCCAAGATGACCCGTTTCATCATGAGCCTCGAAGAGGCGGTGGATTTGGTGCTCTTCGCGTTTGAACACGGACGGAATGGCGATATTCTTGTCCAAAAGGCTCCTGCCTGTACCATCCAGACCCAGGCGGAGGCCGTTTGTGAGCTCTTTGGCGGCAAGAAGGAGGAAATCAAGGTGATTGGCATCCGTCACGGCGAGAAGATGTACGAGACGCTATTGACGAAGGAGGAGTGCGCCAAGGCTGAAGACATGGGCAATTTCTACCGCGTGCCCGCCGATAATCGCGACCTCAACTATGACAAGTATTTCAAGGACGGGGATGTGAAGCTGGTCACAATCGAGGAATTCAACTCCGACAACACCCGACGCCTGAATCTCGAAGAGACCAAGGCAAAGATTGCCTCGCTGGAGTATATTCAGAATGAATTGAATGGTGTGCCGAATATCGTAAAATAGGTTAGAAGAAAGGCAAATAAGTATGAAAATATTGGTGACAGGAGCCAAGGGTTTCGTGGGTAGAAATCTTTGCGCTGAACTGAATAATATAAAGGAAGGCAAGGCTCGTTGCTACGGCGACCTCAAAATCGATGCGGTCTATGAATATGATATTGACTCCAAACCTGAAGAATTGGATGTCTGGTGCGCGGACTGCGATTTCGTGTTTAACCTCGCTGGTGTGAACCGTCCCAAGGAACAGAGTGAGTTCATGCAGGGTAACTTCGGCTTCGCCAGCACGTTGCTTGACTCCTTGAAGAAACATGGGAACAAATGTCCCGTAATGCTGAGCAGCTCACAGCAGGCCAGTCTGACAGGCCGCTTCGGCAATTCCGAATACGGACGCAGCAAGAAGGCCGGTGAGGATCTGTTCCTGCAATATCAGGCGGATACAGGTGCCAAGGTGCTGATTTACCGTTTCCCTAACCTCTTCGGGAAATGGTGCCGTCCGAACTACAACAGTGCCGTGGCCACATTCTGCCACAATATTGCCCGTGACCTGCCTATCCAAGTCAACGACCCGACGGTTGAATTGGAATTGTTGTACATTGACGATCTCGTAATGGAGATGGTGAACGCTCTAAAAGGTCAGGAACATCGTTGCGAGTTCGACGGGTTAGAGGTGATTCCGGATGAGAAAGGCCGTTACTGTCATGTTCCAACAACGCACAAAATCACCCTCGGCAAGATTGTCGATTTGCTCCACCAGTTCTATGAGCAGCCGGTCACGCTCAATATTCCTCGCATTCCCGGCGATTCTTTCGAGAAGAAACTGTATTCCACATATTTGAGCTACCTTCCTAAAGAGAAGGTCGCCTATCCGCTGAAGATGAATGTGGATCAGAGAGGTTCTTTCACAGAACTGGTGCATCTTCATGACTGCGGTCAGGTGAGTATCAATATTAGCAAGCCGGGCATCACCAAGGGACAGCATTGGCACCACAGCAAATGGGAACTCTTCATTGTGGTAAAAGGTCATGGGCTGATTCAGGAAAGAAAGGAAGGTACGGACGAAATTATTGAGTTCGAGGTAAGCGGCGACAACATCCAAGCCGTCCACATGCTCCCCGGCTACACCCACAACATCATCAACCTCTCCAACACCGATGACCTCGTCACGGTGATGTACTGCAACGAAATCTTCAACCCAGACAGACCCGACACCTTCTTTGATCCCGTCTGATGATTTAGGCTTAGACTAAAGTGGTAACAGGTATCTTGACTCTTGACCCTTGACCCTTAACCCTTAACCCTTAACCCTTAACCCTTAACCCTTAACCCCTTCAACACCATGTTCAAATATAACGGCAAATTAAAACTCTTGATTATCGTTGGGACGCGGCCGGAGATTATCCGTTTGGCTGCTGTCATCAACAAATGCAGACAATACTTCGACTGCATCTTGGCACACACGGGCCAGAATTACGATTATAACCTTAATGGCATTTTCTTCAAGGACTTAAAACTTGAAGCTCCGGAAGTGTATTTGGATGCTGTGGGTGGCGACCTGGGCGAAACGATGGGCAATATCATCGCCAAGAGTTACCAGCTGATGGCGGAAATCAAACCGGATGCGGTACTCGTCTTGGGCGACACCAATTCCTGCCTCAGTGTCATCGGTGCCAAACGGCTCCATATCCCCATCTTCCACATGGAGGCCGGCAACCGCTGCAAGGATGAGTGTCTGCCAGAGGAGACCAATCGGCGCATTGTGGATATCATCAGTGATGTGAACATGGCCTACAGCGAACATGCCCGCCGGTATCTGGCCGACTGCGGCCTGCCGAAAGAGCGCACATACGTTACGGGAAGTCCCATGGCAGAGGTGCTGCACAATAACCTCAACGAAATTGAATCCTCAGACATCCATAAACGACTCGATCTCAAAAAAGGCAGGTATATTCTGTTGTCTGCTCACAGGGAGGAGAATATTGACACGGAAAAGAACTTTTTGAGTCTTTTCAGTGCCATCAATGCCATGGCGGAGAAATACGATATGCCGATTTTGTACAGCTGTCATCCGCGCAGCCGCAAGCGTTTGGAAGCGAGCGGTTTCCGACTTGACCCGCGTGTCATCCAACATGAACCGTTGGGCTTTCATGACTACAACTGTTTGCAAATGAATGCTTTTGCGGTGGTCAGCGACAGTGGTACCCTTCCCGAGGAGAGCAGCTTCTTCACCAGCGTGGGACATCCATTCCCGGCAGTGTGCATCCGTACGAGCACCGAGCGTCCCGAAGCCATGGACAAGGGTTGCTTCTTCATCGCTGGCATTGACGAGAAATCGTTGCTCCAGGCGGTGGACTGCGCCGTGGAGATGAACCGTAATGGCGACCATGGCATCCCTGTCCCTGACTATGTGGACGAGAACGTTTCCACCAAAGTGGTGAAAATCATCCAAAGCTACACGGGCATTGTGAACAAGATGGTGTGGCGCAAATAGTATGATGAAAATGCGTATTTTTCTCCTTACTTCTGTTTATCCTTCTCAACACGCCACCCGAGGAACAACACCGGTGGTGCGTTATTTTGCCCAAGAATGGGTGTTGGCAGGGCACGAAGTGCATGTGTTTCATACAGAGTCCGCTTTCCCGAAAGCATTCTATGTGCTCGGGCGCCCGTTTAAGAGAATATTGGATTCGAAACTCGGTCATCTGGTCCCCACTCAAGCACCCAAAGAATATGATGAAACAGTTGACGGTGTTCGTGTCACCCATGTTTCTTTAAAAAAGGTGAAACCACACGGCAGGTTTCCGAACAAGCAGATTCAGAGAATTTTCAATATCATCTCAACCTATATTGAAAAAGAAGGTCTGCCGGATTGCTTTGTCGGACATTGGGATAATCCACAGTTGGAATTGTTACATTTGTTAAAAACTAAATATCATCGTCCCACATGTTTGGTATATCATAGCAATTTGTTCTCACAACTATATGATTGTTATGGGGCAGATACTGATTCTTTGGTGAAAGATGTGGATTTGGTCGGTTTCCGGAATATCACGGCTCGCGCGGCATACGTAGAACAATTCGGCGAACCGACACACGCTTTCGTGGCAGCCTCTGGGGTGTCCCGCCCTTTCATTGAAGCAGGACAGATTACCGAGAAGACTTTTAAGGATATATCAAGATTTGTGTATGTGGGATCATTAATAAACCGGAAGTATCCAACGGCCGTGGTGTCGGCTCTGTTTCAGTCATATCAGCAAAGCCCGTTCGATATTACGTATATTGGCGATGGAGATGACAAAAAACTCGTGCAGCAACGGTTTGATGAATTGGGCTGTAAGGGCAATCTGACGTTTACAGGCTTGATTCCACGTGAAGAGGTGATTCACTATTTGAAACAGTCGGATGTGTTTGTGATGATTTCGAAAGGGGAGATTTTCGGATTGGTTTATCTTGAAGCCATGGCCTTGGGATGTATCACCATTGCCGCCCGTCATCAAGGCATTGACGGCATCATTGAGGATGGAGTGAACGGCTTCCTGTGTGAGGCGGGGAACGTCAACGAATTAGCTTCTATCATCTCAAGAATTCGTAACATGTCTTCAGACGATTTGAACATCATGTCCAAGAAGGCTAAAGAAACGGCGCGTATGTATTCGGATGTGAATGTTGCTGAAAACTATATTCATGAATTAAGCAAAATCGTATTATGAGGCTATCTTATCTGTACGGAAAGCTGATGAAGAAAATACAGGGGACGTGTGTCATCAATAGTCGTATTGACAAAACATCCGTAATTGGAACGAGCTGTAATGTGTTATGGACACAAATGGGCAAGTACTCCTATTGTGGACACGAATGTCAAATTGTGTATGCGGAAATCGGCGCATTTTGCAGTATATCAGATCATGTATTTGTGGGTGGTGCAGAGCATCCGATGAACAGGGTCTCTATGTCGCCGGTGTTTCAAAATACACGTCACAGCGGACCTTCGAAAAGATTTGCGACCTTCGAATCGCCAAAGACAAAACGGACAATCATTGGCAATGATGTGTGGATTGGGCATGGCGTAACTATAAAACAAGGGGTTGTGATAGGAGATGGTGCGGTTATAGGAAGTAATGCTCTTGTCACTAAAGATGTACCGCCATTTGCTGTGGTGGGCGGTGTCCCCGCCAGGGAGATCAAGCATAGATTTTCCCAAGAGGTCATTGACCGCCTCGAAGAAATTCAATGGTGGAATCTGCCTGACAAGAAGATAACAGAAGTCGTGGACCTGTTCAATATTGAGAACCCGACATTGGAAGATCTTAATCGGTTTTTCCCTAAATAACCATACTATTTGCAGAAATCCAATACCATTGACCAAGTGTCAGTGGAATCGCAGTCCACGAAAGTTATTAAACGATATAATGTGCCACGACCTGCTGCCGAAAATGATATAAGACATAAAATACAAAATCAAGGATCAAACTGTCTAAGTTTAAGACTAACTCTAAGTTTAAGTCATAGCAAAAGTCATGAAACTTGTCCTGATTAAGGAAACCAAAATCTCGGTGGATAATCGCGTGGCTCTATCGCCCAAGCAAGTGGCGGAGTTGAACAGGCGGTATCCCGCACACGAGATTGTGGTGCAGTCAAGTGAGATCCGCGCCTTTACGGATGACGAGTATCGTGCTGAAGGCGTGGAAGTGGTGGAGGATATTCGGGATTGTGATGTCTTGTTTGGGGTGAAGGAAGCCAAGGTTGACAGTCTGGTTCCGGAGAAAAACTATTTCTTTTTTGGGCATGTTGCGAAGAAACAAGAATACAATCGTCCTCTGATTCAGGCTCTTGTCAGGAATCATATCACCTTTTGTGATTATGAATACTTGGTGGATGAGAACAACATCCGAGTCTGTTCTTTTGGATGGTGGGGCGGCGTGGTTGGTGTTTACTATACCTTACAGGGCTACGGCTTGAAGTACAAACAGTATGAACTGCCGAAGCCAGAACGTCGTTTCACGTTAAGGCAATTGCTGGATTCTTTGAAAAGTATTCCGCTGCCCAAGGTGAAATTGCTGGTCACAGGCGCTGGCCGTGTGTCTCAAGGGGCGCAATATGTGCTGGAAAACATCGGAGCCCTCAAAATGACGGAAGCGGAATATCTCTCTGACTCGTCTGTTGACACGTTGTCCTATTGCGTGGCCGATGCGGAGCAGTTGGTGAAACGCAAAGATGGCTCCGCTTTCTCGTGGGATGATTTCAAACAAAATGCCGAAAGGTATGAGAGCGACTTCATGCGTTGGGCCAAGAAAACCGACGTGTTGGTGTGCGCTCATTTCTGGAGCTCTGACGCTCCAGTTTATTTATGCGAAGATGCCTTGCGTGACAGAGATATGCGCATCCGTATGATAGGGGATGTGACCTGCGACATAAAAGGAAGCGTCAAATCGACGGTCCGCGCATCCACACATGAAGCTCCGTATTATGACTACAACCCGATGACGGAAAAAGAGGAACCCGCTTTCTCTTCAGAAAAGAATATTACGGTGATGGCGGTGGACAATTGTCCAAACGCCCTGGCCATGGATTCCAGCGAGTGTTTCGGCAAAATGTTGATACCGCATGTGTTTGAGCCGTTGTTGAAGGGAGAGCATTCAGAGGTGATTGAACGGTCCATGATCTTGAAAGAAGGACAATTGACGCCAAGATTTGCTTATTTGAAGGATTTTGCGGGTTGTTAATAATAGAAATAAAGTAAAAATTGATTAAACAACATATTATGAAAATATCAGTAGCAGGAACCGGCTATGTTGGCATGAGTATCGCCACATTGCTTGCACAACATAACGATGTCACCGCCGTGGACGTCGTCCCCGAACGCGTCGAGATGGTGAACAACAAGAAGTCGCCCATCCAAGACGACTACATCGAAGAATATTTGGCCACCAAACCCCTCAACCTCAAAGCCACCCTCGACCAGGAGGCTGGCTACAAAGATGCTGAGTTCGTCGTCATCGCCGCGCCCACCAACTACGACACACAGAAGAACTTCTTCGACACCAGTGCCGTGGAAGCCGTCATCGACGCCGTGCTCAAAGTCAACCCTGACGCCGTCATGGTCATCAAGAGTACCATCCCCGTCGGCTATACCCGCAGTCTCTACGTCAAATATCGGAAGAAAGGGGTTGAAAAGTTCAACCTCTTGTTCTCGCCCGAGTTCCTGCGGGAGAGCAAAGCCCTCTACGACAACCTCTATCCCAGCCGCATCATTGTCGGCATCCCCAAGATCATGGGAGACGAGTTCCGGGAGGAGAACGAGGCTATCAAAGCCCTGACAGACTTGGAATGGCTCACCGAGAGAGCGCATGTCTTTGCCGGTTTGCTCAAGGACGCCGCCATCAAGCAGGATGTGCCGGTCCTCTTCATCGGAATGAAAGAGGCCGAGGCCGTGAAGCTCTTCGCCAACACCTATCTGGCTCTGCGCGTGAGCTACTTCAACGAGTTGGACACCTACGCCGAAATCAAGGGCCTCGACACCCAAGCCATCATCGACGGCATCGGTCTCGATCCCCGTATAGGCATGCACTACAACAACCCGTCGTTTGGCTATGGCGGCTACTGTCTGCCGAAGGACACCAAGCAGTTGTTGGCCAATTACGAGAATGTGCCGCAGAATATGATGTCGGCCATTGTGGAGAGCAATCGCACCCGCAAGGATTTTATTGCCGACCAAGTGTTGAAGATGGCGGGCTATTATGCCTATACGGAAAACAACATCTATGGCACTGAGCAAAAGGCTCCTGTGATTGGCGTGTACAGGCTCACCATGAAGTCCAACTCCGACAATTTCCGCCAAAGCGCCATACAAGGCGTGATGAAGCGCATCAAGGCCAAAGGTGCGCAGATCATCATCTACGAGCCGACTTTGGAAGACGGTTCGACCTTCTTTGGTAGCCTTGTGGTCAACGACTTGGAAAAATTCAAGCACGACTCCAAAGCCATCATCGCCAACCGCTACGACAGCTGTTTAGACGATGTGCGGGAAAAGGTCTATACCCGTGACATCTTCAAACGGGACTAACTTAGACTTAGACTTAGAACTTAGACTTTAACCCTCTAACCTCCCAAGCCTCTAACCTTCTAACCTTCTGACCCTTAACCCCTAACAATGACCGAACTTACAGAACAACAGCATAATGCCCAGATGGCAGACATGAAGTCTTTCGACGAGCAGATGCCCTGTGTCGGCATTTTCTGGTACGACCCCGGGGAGCATGTCTTCTTCGGAGTGCGTAAACAAGAGCTTACGCCGAAGATGGTGGAGGACGCCGCGGAGAAGGGGATGCCTTTCATCAACTATCCGCATCTTCACCGCCAGGTTTGGGCGAAGGAGTTTTTCCGTGCTCAAGCCAAACATGTTGAAACGAAGTTTAAAGGCGATTATACTCAAATACCTCGTGGTCGCGTGGCCTGGACGATCGACAAGTTCATCGTGCTCGTCGGGCGTTGGGCCGAACCCATACAAGACGAACTCACAGAGCTTCTTGAAAAGGAATTCTCGCTGCCGTACTTCGAGTTTGTATATGACGAGCACTGGGATCTCGGCCATGGCTGGTCAGGCGACATGCCGTGAAATCCCCTAACCCTTAACCCTTACCATGGGCGTTTACGAAGAAAATATTATCCCGATAAAGATTTCGCATTTGGCTGAATATGTATCCCGGGTGAAGCGGATTTCGCCGGATGAAGCTTTGGTGTACATTTATCTCAATCCCATGTATGAAAAGCTTTACGACGAACAAGCCAAATGGTGGTACCTCAGTACGGAGGCCTTATATGAAGAGTTTGAGGTTTGGCGCAGACGTCAACGGCTGGAAGTGTCTAAGGCGGAGTTTGAGTTCTATGTTTACTGCCAGGAAAAATACGCTATTGCCAATAATATGAGCGGTATTCGAGTTTGGGCGTTGTTCAAGGAGTCGGGGGTGGATGAATACCTTATGGACAACTATGATTTGCTACACACTCAGGGGACGGAATATGTGTTGGAGGATATTCAGAGGTTCATTAATAGAAGAAAGAGATGAAACTGTATCACGGATCCACGGTAGCGGTCAGAAATCCGAATTTAAGGAAGGGTCGGTCAAACGCTGACTTTGGGAAAGGATTCTATACCACAAGTAATCTGGAGCAGGCCAAACGTTGGGCGAATATCAAGAAAGGACGGGAAGAGGCCGATAGGGGAATTGTTTCAGTATATGAATTTGATGAATCTCTGTTAAACAATCCGGAATGGAACATCTGTCATTTTGATGGCGTTGATGAGACCTGGCTTTATTTTGTGACCGATTGCCGCAAGTCCCGTGAGCACGATTTCGACCTCGTGTTGGGTCCTGTGGCCAACGACAAAGTCTTTACAACGGTTAACCTATTTGAAAGCGGGGCCTTGAGTGCCGAGGCCGCCATCCTGGAACTGAAAGCATATAAAACCTACGACCAGATCTCGTTCCATACTGGAAAGACCCTCAAGACACTTCGGTATGTGGAATCGTTTGAGGTATGATAATATTTTTCCGCAACCCGCAACCCGCAACCTTAACCCTTAACCCCTAACCCAAACGAAGACTACGACTTCGAAGCTCCCAAGCAGCTTGTGCCGATGCAACCCGGCGATGTGCCGGTGACATACGCGGACATAGAGGCGTTGGTGAGACTTTGGGTTAGCACCGAAGATTACGTTGAGCGAGAGGTTGTGGAAGTTTGCGGAGTGGCATAAGAGCTACTATCGTAGCTAAAGTTGAAAGACAATATAATGCGTGTGATTTTCGTTAAATTAAATAGTAAATAACATTTGATGATATGAGAATAGAATTGTTCACTTTGTGTGATGGCGCTTACAATTACAATGGTAAGCTGACCGTGGTGGGTGCCCTTACCACTCTCAATCCCGAAGCGATACCTTGTCGCATAAAACTCGGATTGGCAATGCGCATTCAAGTTGATTCGAAAGATGAGGGCGAAAAAGTGATGACCGTCAGTTTCTTGAACCCTGATGGTGACAAGTTGCCAGTAGATCTCACAGTGAACCTGGATATCAAGCCAACCTCCGAACCGCTGTCTTACATCACCTTCGCTGCTGAATTGCAAGGTTTTCCACTGGAACAGGAAGGCAGCCATCAAGTATCGATAGCCATTGATGGCCAACCGATGGCGACCTATTCTTATAATGTCAAAAAAAGAATGGAATAACATGGGAACGAGCATAGAATACAGAATGACCACCGATACTGGCGAGCAGCTTCATCAGCGTTCGCATGAAGATGGTGTGCGTGTTCTGCTGTCGGCAATGAGGTCGGCTCCCGGCCAAAAGCCATTTGAACTCGACATGAGCAGTTCAACAGACGCCAGCATCTTCAACAGCAACTACGCGTCGTTTAAGGCAGAGAATGAACTTTGCTCGGTAAGCAATGTTGACAATGCCTATTTTCGTGAGATTGTGAAGATGGGTCGTCGTGCCGTGCCTTTTATTTACAAGGAATTATTGAAGGGACCTACCGATTTGGTTTACGCCCTTGACACTATTTTTGACTACCCGGTTCAATATTCGGGCTTTATTCCACTTAAGCAGTCGTGCGATTTATGGATCTCAATACTCAAGAAAACAGAGACAGCCTTATAGGTCATTTCAACGGACTTCGTTCCGACAAGACATTTGAGGTGCACAGCCCGCAGGACCGTGGCTATAATTGCATTGCCTGGGCTATGGGTTTCGATGACCGTTGGGTGGACTATATACTGAACAGTCCTAAAAAATGGTGGCCTAAAGGAGTGGATAACGACTATCGTCCGGAGTCGCTCGTCAAAGCATTCGAGGCCTTGGGCTTTGAGAAGTGCGATGACGATGACGTTGAAGAAGGATATGACAAGGTCGCCTTGTACAAGGTGTCGCCGTTCTATGACCCTTTGAGTCGTAAAATGGTGAAAGAAGGCTGGTCGCATGCCGCGCGTGTGTTGACCTCCGGACAGTATCATAGCAAAGTAGGCGAGTCCTTTGATATATATCATCGTAGCGGAGATGTTTTTGATGGAACGTCCTATGGGAATATTTTCCAGTTTATGCGAAGACCGGTTGAGAAACGAGACATTGTTGAGCGCATCAAGCAGTCTGAGCCTGTGCAGATAACACTTCCTCCAAATCTTGACGACTTGATAATGAAAGTCCTCGCCGGGGGCAAGTTGTAACAGTAGTGCGCTGGATATTCGGTTGAAACTCGTATAGTTGAGGAGGGCTTTAATCTTAATCACATCTAACATCGTTGAGGACCTCCTGAACTCATACAAACCTTCCGACTCTTCTAAAGTGTAGTGTTGAGAGTAGAAAGTAGAGAGTTGTTCAAAAAGTCAAAAGTTGATAGGCGGAGAAATATCATACATCAACCTTCATACATCTCAAAGCACTCGGGAAACTTTTAAAAACAGACATTGAAAAAAACATCTCTCTTGAATTACTAATTGTTGAAGAATATGAACGGAAAGAACAAGTACATCATTTGGACTATTTTTATCTTTGCGGCATTGGTCTTATTTCTATTGGCAGGATTAATAAACAATGCATTATGGAAAGATGTGGTAAAAAGTGTGGCTGCCGCTCTGCTGATTAGTGGCACTTTTTCTGTCCTTCATTCTGTTATTGAGAAAAGAGAGGAAGAATCATACTTTGCAAACCTGTTTGCCATATCAACATCCATAAAGGAAAGTGGTTTGCTCGATATAAAGACAGATTCAAAGGAATATTCCTTTAAACCTGTTCTGAAGAAATCCAAAAAGTTTGCTGCAATAATGAATGACGGTCGTACTTGGGTCAATCAATATTATACCGACCTGATTGAAAGAGTGAATACAGCAGGTACAGAAACGGAGTTCTTTCTTGTGGATCCAGAAGGCTTGTTTGTACCTGCGTTAGCTAAAAAGACAGATTATAAGGAAGATAAGCTGAAGGAGAAAATAGGAGAATGTGTTGAACTGTTGAAGAAACTTTATGAAGAAAGTGATAAGAAAGGCTCTTTGGCTATTACATACCTAAAGAATTATCCTACACAATCTCTGTATTATGCAGATGATGAAGTTATTGTGACTCCCTATCAAGTTGCATGTGGTAGAAATAAGGTTCCAGTATATGTATATAGCTACAAGAGCGGACATGAATCGATAGGTAATTTTTTAGTAAAAGACTTAAGAAATGTACGTGCAGAAAGTCGAATGGTTTGGAATAATGGACAAGAATTAAGAATAGAGAAAGAATGAAAGCAAAAGTTCAGTATAATGATTTTGTAGGGACTGCGGCAGCAGATATATCCGATTATTATCTTAACTCATTAAACAAGTATCTTGAAAAAAAGTATTCCAATTATGATTCGGAAAGGTTCTACTGTGTGGGTTGTGAAATCTATACAGCTTATGGGCAGTATCCCTCCGTTCGTTTTATTTGTCGCGATATAGAGAATAATTCTTACCATCAGTTCCTACCGGAACAAGATATTTCTTTAGTAGATTTCTTTGAACTATTTAAGCGCTTTTCCATAGTGATAGGACAGAGTATTGATAACATAGAGATAGATGAGAACGAGAGTACAATCCTAAAGAGTGTCGAAACAGAAGAATAATAGTTTATGATAGCGATTTTTGATACAAACAGCTATAGAGATCTGGTGGCAGGTATTGATGCTGCCGACGTTGAGCCTTTGATGAAAAAGCTGCTGGCACTTGAGTCAGCAAAAGGCATTACGGCATTGATGAGTACCATCGTGGCTGAAGAAATCCTTGGTCATCTTCTTGATGACGAAAGTACCAGGACGTATAGGGCATGTGTTAAGGCCACGAAAGCGTTGTATATGCACTGCGGTGATGAGCATCAGTATCGTCTTGTGCCATCACCGCAGACACAATTGGCAAAAGAGTTTTTTGGAGTTGAAAGCAAGAAGTTCATAGACACCCAGCAAGCCATTGCTCTCACAGCGTTCGAAATTTCCAAGGACTTAACAAAGGATAACATCAGCCGGCATGAGGAGACACTAAAAAAGATAAAGTCGCATTTGCGAGATTCAGAGAAAGAACTCGCTAATGGGGTGTTAGACATGGGCCGTAAAATGGATTCTTCATACACTGATTGGAACCTATTTGTGGGCAATCAAAGTATGCGTACAAAGTATCTTAATTTTATTAAATCTGAAAAATTTAGGATTGAGATTTCTGCTATATTTTTGTCAGCAGTAGGAATTAATCTTGAAGTGGAAGGATTAATATCAACACCAACTCAGGAAGAATTCCACAAAATGGTACAGGACTATATGCAACGCTATGAAGCCCCCATTAATATGCAGGCATTGTTTTATGAGTTAGTTTTACAGCCAGGTTTTGATGTTACGAAGAATTCTCATGCCAATTTTTTATGGGATACTCAGATACTTCATGTCGCTGGTCATTCCATCTCTGGTGACGATATAATCCTTGTTACCTCTGATAAGGCAATGATTAGACAGGCAAATAAAGCAATAGCTGGGAGGGTGTACACGTTAAATGAATATAGGACATTCGTAGGATTATAGCATTAGACTATTGTAAATAAATGATGAAGTAAAGATAATACACAGATTATCAATATTTTATGTAATCGCAAAAAATACATCATACATCTAACATCTAACATTTGCAGCATCTCCCACTCTTCCTGCTCTCCGCAACCGCTTCAGAAGGCAGAAACCCCTTCCGCCCACCCTTGAAGCCCTAAACATACGGCAAGCGGGCATTCCGTTGCCCTCTCAAATAAAGCTCAACTATCTACCCGTTCGCCCTCGTCCTCAAAAACAGAAAAAACTTCAATACAAATCTTCTGCAACTACGAAAAAATACACCAACCCCACTAACCCTTACTCCTTAACCCTTAACCCCCTAACCCCTTAACCCATCCCATGACTATTCTCGTCACCGGCTCCGCCGGCTTCATCGGCGCCAACCTCGTACTCAGACTGCTTGACAGTGCTGAGCCACTCCATGTCGTAGGGTTGGATAACTTGAACAGCTATTACGACCCTTCGCTCAAAGAGTACCGATTAGATCAGATACAGCAAAAAGCCAAAAGCCAACAGACAATAGCTGGACATTTGTGAAAGGCTCCATCGCCGATCGCGACCTCGTCAACCGCCTCTTCGCTGAATACCATTTCGACATCGTGGTGAATCTCGCGGCTCAGGCTGGCGTGCGTTACAGTATCGAGAATCCAGACGCTTACATTGAGAGCAACATCATGGGCTTCTACAACATCTTGGAGGCCTGCAAGCACAACCCTGTTGAGCATTTGGTCTATGCCAGCTCCAGCAGCGTCTATGGCGGCAATAAAAAAGTGCCGTTTAGTGTGGATGACAGGGTTGACAACCCCGTGAGCTTGTATGCGGCCACCAAAAAGAGTAACGAACTCTTCGCCCATTGTTACTCCAAACTCTACAATATTCCGACTACTGGGTTGAGGTTCTTTACGGTTTATGGACCTGCCGGCCGTCCGGATATGGCCTATTTCGGCTTTACCAACAAGCTACTGAAGGGTGAAACCATACAAATTTATAACTACGGCAACTGCCGCCGCGATTTCACCTACGTGGATGACATCGTGGAAGGCATTGTCCGTGTGATGGCCAAAGCCCCTGAAAAGAGGGTGGGGGAGGACGGTCTGCCCATCCCGCCATATAAAGTCTATAACATCGGCGGTGGCCAGCCCGAAAACCTTCTGGACTTCGTGCAGACTTTGCAAGAGGAATTGCTCCGTGCTGGTGTGTTGCCGGAAGACTACGACTTTGAGGCCCACAAGCAGCTCGTGCCTATGCAGCCGGGCGATGTGCCAACGACGTATGCAGATGCTACGGTTTTGGAGAGAGATTTTGGCTTCACCCCGAAGATTACGTTGAGAGAGGGATTGAGGAAGTTTGCGGAGTGGTACAAGGAATATTACGGATAGTACTTGAAACTAGTTAATTATCTATGAGAAATCTTAGGATAAAAAACATAGGGCCTATCTCCCATATTGACATGGAAGTGAACAGTGTCAATATGATAATCGGGCCGCAGAGCAGTGGAAAGAGTACCATTGCCAAAATACTTAGCTTCTGTCTATGGCTCGAAAAAGACATTATTGCCCATCAGGATAAAGAGTATGTGGATGCAGTGTTTGTCCAAGAGCAGTTGCTTGACTATCACAAGATAGACAACTATCTTAACGAAGGTGCTTTCATCGATTATCAGGGCGAATATATCACGTTTCGGTTTAGCAGCGTAAATGATTTTTCTGTTGAATTTACGGAGAAGTTCTCTGAAAGCGTTGTTGGCAAGGTCGCTTACATCCCGGCAGAAAGAAACTTGGCGGCAATTCCTAATGTCTCATCATTGGCACTCCCCAAGTACTATGTGCGTGACTACCTCTTTGATTGGTTCAATTTCCATTCCAAGTTTGAAGAGAAAAACAAAGTGTCCATTTTGGACTTGGGCGTGAGCTATTACTATGATGATGAAAGAAAAAGTGATATTGTCAGACTTGATAATGGCAAGGAATTGAAGATTGATGAGGTTTCAAGCGGGCTCCAGTCGCTTATTCCTCTTATGGTTTCATTGCAATATGTGACCAAATGGGTTTTTGAGCATAAGGAAGACATTTCTTTCGACAAGAATTCCGTCTTGTCCAAAGCATTAATGCGCGCACTTTCGCCGGATATTGATAGTGAACACTTAAAAGAAGCTCTTGCATTACCCAAAATGGTAGCTCAATTGCAAGAAACACTTAAATTAATCATTGATAATGAGTTGTCGGGGGAATTAAAGCCGGAGTTCCAGAATATCTCAAAACTGAATGAGCGCATAGAAAGGCCACATTATGTTAGCCTTGTAATTGAGGAACCCGAACAGAACTTGTTCCCGAAAACTCAGGTGACGCTCGTCTATGAGCTGCTCAAGATGCTAACCAGGAAAGATGACATACTATTGATGACCACCCATAGCCCCTACACTCTTTATGCCCTAAACAATTGCATACTGGGCTATAAGGTGAAAGACGTGATTGACGATGACGAAAAAGAAAAGTTGTTGAGTCGCGATTCGTGGATTGATGGCGACAGGGTGTCGATTTGGCAGATGTCGGAACAAGGGACGCTGAAAAGCTTGAAGGACTCGCCGGCAGGACTCATCGGGAAGCACTATTTCAACGATGTTATGAAGGAGACTCTTGACGAGTATCACATAATGATTGACTATCTGGAGCTATGAGGAGGCAAACAATAGTTGAGAAGTTGTCGTCACATGCCGATTGCTTCAAATCCATACTATCGGCCACCATTTATATAAGGGACTACAAGTATCACGACCTTGCGGCAGACATTCAGAACAGAGGGATTGTGGTTGATGACAATCCGGATCCTGAATGGGCATCGGTTGTTTTGGAAAATGCCATGCCTGACCGTCTTGCAATTGACACTGACTGTTTCCCTGAAAATGCATTGCCCAACGAAGAGGCAGGAAGCCATGCCAGTCAATGTGAGTGTGTGATTTTTCCGGCCGACGGTAACGATGAAGATTGGCTGTTGTTCATCGAAACAAAATACACTGATAGCGAGGAAGTGGCGCAGAAAGAAGACGTGAACTATCCGAAGAAGATGTTCAGCCAGATAAAGAGTACTGTGAACTATTTCCGTCAGAAAGGTATTATAGCTTCAGACAAGCGGGTGCATGCCATCATGTCGTATCCTAAACTGCTGGAACCTTTTGACAGTTGGAATATTCCGTTGGAAGACGTGAATGAGGAAACTGGCGATGTGTTGCAACTTACAACAGAAGAGATTATGCAGCGTTACAAAATTCATCTACGTCCTACGAATCATGCGCTGATAAAAAGTGCCAAGCGAATAAAGTTGGGATAGAACACCTACGGCAACTGCCGCCGCGACTTCACCTACGTGGACGATATTGTGGAAGGCATTGTCCGCGTGA
Source organism: Bacteroidales bacterium (assembly GCA_016285615.1). The sequence continues at coordinate 35,613 of JAEERB010000004.1, read as the reverse complement.
TGGCAAAAGCCCCAGAAAAGAGGGTGGGGGAGGATGGTCTGCCCGTTCCGCCGTATAAGGTTTACAACATCGGCGGTGGCCAGCCCGAAAACCTGCTGGACTTCGTGCAGACTTTGCAAGAGGAATTGCTCCGTGCTGGTGTGCTGCCACAGGATTATGATTTTGAGGCGCACAAGGAATTTGTTCCGATGCAACCTGGCGATGTGCCGGTGACGTATGCGGACGCTACGGCCTTGGAAAAGGACTTTGGGTTTGTGCCGAAGATTACGTTGAGAGAGGGGTTGAGGAAGTTTGCGGAGTGGTATAAGGGATATTACAGATAATATTCTTGTTCTTTACTTGTTTCCTCAATTTGATAACTTGAACTAAGAGCATAAAACCTTAAACAGAAAAACAATTAAACATAAATAATTATGATCAACGTAGGAATTATCGGATGTGGCTTCGTGGGTGGAGCGTTGAAAGATTGGTTGGAGCACAACAACCCAGAATGCAAACTTTTCATCAGCGACCCTCCGAAGGGATATTATGATGATTTGAGCAACATCGATATTGCTTTCCTACAGATACATGTCCCTACCGAAGACGACGGCACGCAGGATCTCAGACTTATGAAGGAGCTGATCTGTAAGCTCCCTGACGTACCAGTGTTTGTCCGCACCACCATTCTTCCTGGCACCAGTGACCGCCTTTCGCGCGAAACGGGACATCGTGTGTACTTCATGCCTGAGTTCCTTACCGAACGCACGTATATAGAGGACTTCAAGAAGCAGACCATGGTGTTCACCGGTGCTCATGAGTTGCTTACAAAGATTTTTGTCGGAAAGAAGTTTACCGTCATGACCTCCTTTGAGGCCGAACTCACCAAATACATGCACAATGTGTTTGGCGCCTACAAGGTCACCTACTTCAACGCTTGCCGCGAGTACTGCGAGCAGATGGGTGCAGACTGGCGCAAGGTGCATACCGGTATCCTCCTGTCGGGTTATATCAACGATACCCACACCTACGTTCCCGGACCAGACGGCAAGTATGGCTATGGTGGCAAGTGTTTTCCAAAGGATGTGAATGCCTTCGCCAAGATGACGGAGGGCACGCCTCTCGGAACGCTTTTGGAACATCTTCATGAACTTAATGTTCATTTTCGTGGGGTAGAGGAGCATATATAAAAAAATTGATTTACGATAGAGATATGTTCAATTTAGACAAATTCATCGCCGACAGCGTCATCCATCGTCCATCAAGTATGTTTGAGGACGATATACAAACCAACGCTGCTCGGCTGACTCAAGAAATAGAAGGCAAATCCGTCTGCGTCATTGGCGGTGCTGGAAGCATCGGCTCTTCCTTCATTAAAGCCGTGCTGCGTTTTAGACCAGGAAAGTTGGTGGTCATTGACCTCAATGAGAATGGATTGGCCGAGCTGACTCGTGATATCCGCTCGACAGAGGGACTATTCGTGCCACAGGAATACCGTGCCTATACGCTGAACTTTGCCGACCAGATTTTCACAAGGATTTTCCGCGAAGAGAAAGGCTTCGACATCGTGGCCAACTTCTCTGCCCACAAGCATGTGCGTAGCGAGAAGGACAAATACTCGGTGCAGGCACTCATTGAGAACAACGACATCAAGGCTAAGAAACTGATGGACTTGCTTTGCGAATTTCCACCGAAGCATTTCTTCTGCGTGAGCACCGACAAGGCCGCCAACCCTGTAAACATTATGGGTGCCAGCAAACGCATCATGGAAGACTTGGTAATGGCCTACAACGATAAGTTCAAGGTGACCACGGCCCGTTTTGCCAATGTCGCCTTCAGCAACGGCTCCCTGCCTGATGGATGGCTGCACCGCTTGCAGAAGAAACAACCTTTGGCTGCTCCCAATGATGTGAAGCGTTATTTCGTTTCGCCCGAGGAAAGCGGACAAATCTGCATGTTGGCCTGCATCCTTGGCAATGGTGGCGAGGTTTTCTTCCCGAAGTTGGGCGAAGACCAGATGCTCACTTTTTCAGCCATTTGTGACGACTTCGTTAGTTCTGAAGGATTTTATAAAAAGGAATGCGCCAACGACGAAGAAGCCAAGAGGTATGCCCATCAAATGTCATACGACAGCGACACCTATCCCGTAGTTTACTTTAAGAGTGACACTACTGGCGAAAAAGCCTACGAGGAGTTCTATATCCCTGGCGAGAAAATCAACATGCAGCGCTTCAAGGCCTTAGGTGTGGTGGAGGAAACCACCCGTCGTCCGATGAATGAGGTGAATGCTTTTTTTGCCAAGTTGGAAGCGTTATTCCAAGGCGACTTCACCAAGGAGGACGTGGTAAAAGCTATTAAGGAGTTTATCCCCAACTTTGAGCATGAGGAGAAAGGGAAGAATTTGGATCAGAAAATGTAATACGATATGGAAAGAAGAAAAGAAAGAGTCTTACTCTGTCTCTGCCACCTCTCTGGCAATGAGCAGAAATACGTACAAGAGGCATTTGACACCAACTGGGTAGTGCCGTTGGGCCCTAACGTGAATGGTTTTGAAGATGACCTTCAGAAGTTTGTCGGAGAAGGTAAGGAAGTGGTGGCACTCTCCGCTGGTACGGCGGCCGTTCACCTTGCATTGCTTGCCTGTGGCGTAGGCCCTGGTGACGAGGTGTTGGTACAGAGTTTCACCTTCTGTGCCTCTTCGCATCCTATTACCTATCTTGGTGCAACACCCGTGTTTGTTGATTCGGAGAGGGATTCTTGGAATATGGATCCCGACTTGTTGGAAGCAGCTATTAAGGATAGAATCGCTAAGACGGGTAGGACTCCTAAAGCTATTGTCCCTGTAGCACTCTATGGTATGCCATACGACATTGACCGCATCATGGAAATAGCTGATTGCTATGGGATTCCTGTGGTGGAAGATGCAGCTGAGGGTTTTGGCTCCAAGTGGAAAGGTCGCGTCTTGGGCACTTTCGGCAAGTTCGGTGTGCTGAGTTTCAATGGCAACAAAATGATTACTACCTCAGGTGGTGGTGCTCTCGTATGCGAGGACAAGGCTTCAAAGAATAATATTCTGTGGTATGCCACACAGGCTCGTGAAGCCTATCCTTATTACCAGCATGAAGCCATTGGCTACAACTATCGTATGTCCAACATCTGCGCAGGCATAGGCCGTGGCCAGATGACCATTGCTGATGAACACATCAGACATCATCAGAAACTTGCCGCACTTTATGCAGAACTGTTTAAGGATGTGGATGGAATTGAGTTCCACGCCAATCCAGATAGCCGCTATGATTCCAATTATTGGTTGAATACCATCACTATCGATCCTGCCATAAAAGTGAAAGGCCAAGAGAACGCTTATAAGACCGTCATTACTGGTGCGGTGGGCGGTGCTGCTGGTGTTATCCATGCTGTTGACAATCCCACCACTGATTGTCAGCCCAACGATAATGTTGAGGCCTTGCGTGTGGGTTTGGATGCATTGAATATCGAGTGCCGTCCTTTGTGGAAGCCCATGCACAAGCAACCTGTTTACAAGAATGCTCCTGCTTATGTCAATGGCGTATCGGAGGACTTGTTTAAAGTAGGTATGTGTTTGCCTTCCGGACCGTATGTGACCGAGGATGATGTTAGGTTTATTGTTGAGGCTATTAAGGAGTTGATCCAGAACTGATCAATAAGCATAATTATCAGTTTTGAATATTTGTACTATTTTTGCAATCGGATAGAAAAGGCAATCTTATCATGATACACAGAATCGACATCAATCCAAAAATGTTATCCTGGGCCATCCAAAGGGCAGGATATGATGTTGACGTGTATCTCCGCTTGCATCCAGAGGTGAACTCTTGGTTCAAACAGGAAAAGCTGCCCACGATGCGACAGCTGGAAACCTTCGCCAATCAACTTAGGGTGCCGTTTGGGTATCTGTTTTTGGATCAGATTCCTCAAGAATCCATTCCTTTTCCTGTTTTTCGCGGAGAGGCTGGTCAAAAGGAAGGGTTTGACCTCGATGTGTTCGACACCGTGAATACCATCAGGTTGCGGCAAGAGTGGCTGTCTGATTATTTGGTGGAAAACGATATACTTTTGTGTGAGATGGTAGGAGTAGTATCATTAGATTCACCAATTTCAGAGACGGTTGATTTACTGCGTCAGAAATTACATCTTGATGCACGATGGGCTTTTGAGATGGCTTCAGACAGTGCTGCGGTAAGCAAAATGACCGATCAGTTGGAGAATGCAGGAGTGTTTGTAGCCTTCAATGGAATTGTGGGTAACAATACCCATCGGTCTCTCGATGTGAAAGAATGTCGCGGTTTTGCATTGGTCGATAATGTGGCTCCTTATATTTTTGTCAATAGTCAGGATGCTAAGACTGCACAATTGTTCACTCTGGTTCATGAGGCCGCTCATATCATGCTGGGGGTTAGTGCGGGTCATGCCGAGACTGATACTTTGAGTCATGATGTTACCGAGAAGTATTGTGATAGGGTTGCTGCCGAATTCTTGGTGCCCGCTATGGTTTTGCGCGATGCGTGGGGAGATGGTAGTCTAAAACGCTTGTCACATCGTTTCTGGGTTAGTGAACTCGTAATTGCTCGGAGGGCTCACGATATTGGTTTAATGAGTGACAATTCCTATCGTGCTTTTTGGCAAGAATATAGCAAACGTCCTCACAGCCAGAAAAAAAACACTAATGGAGGAGATTTTTACCGATCTAGCGTGAAACGTGTTGGAAAACTATTTGCCATACATGTTCGTAATGCAGTAAACAGTCGTCAGTTATCGTACACTGAGGCATATCGCTTAACTGGACTTAAAGGAAAGACTTACGACTTATTCATGGACAATAATATTTGAATTAGATGGTATATCTGTTGGATTCTAACATATTTATTGAATCGAGGAAGAACTTGCCCATGGATGTGTGGGTTAGCTTTTGGATCAAGCTGTCAGAATTGGCCATGGATGGTCGGGTAGTGAGTAGTGTGAAGGAGAAAGAGGAAATTGCCCAAGGATACGATGAATTATCTGATTGGATAAAAAGCCATGTTCCGAGCAACTTTTTTCTACCAATTGACAATCAGGATTTGGCGGTTTATGCGCAATTGCAAAGATGGGCTATGAGTAAGGACTTTACAGAAACGGCCAAGAATGGATTTGCGACCAAAGCTGATGCATATATCATTGCCACAGCATGTGCCAAGGAAATGACTTTGGTCACGTTCGAGAAGTCAAACCCTCAAAGAAAAAGTCGAGTGATGATTCCTGATGCTTGTCTTGCTGTTGGGGCCGAATGCTGCTCATTGAACGAAATGCTTCGTGAATCGGGAGTAACGATATAATTGATCATTCTGATACTTGATTTGTTATCAACTCTGTTGTTTGGAGGCCTAAGTCCAACCTTTTTCCAGTTCTTCTTGGGCATTGTGACAATAAACAATTTTATTCAAACTCTAAAACTCGACAATATGAAGAATTCTACAGGAAAATTTTTAGTGAGGTGGACCGGGGCAACTGCTGGACTGGGTCAAATGCTAAATGGTAGAGTTGAAACAATGAAAGCGGATTTATGATAGCTTGCCCCTGGGGGTTCGACTCCCCCTCAGTCCACTTTTTCTCTGTATATTGTTTATGCTCGGCTGCGAATTCGAAATAGACCTAAGCATCCAGCGCGATGCTTTCCAACCTGCTCCTGACACATATTATTATGCTTCAGGAAGGGATAGATGCCATTCATTGATCGTCCGAAAGACTTACTCTGAAAAAAAATTCTGCTGTTATCGCTAATTGTAGACTTGCAGTATTTGGTATATATGTTTAATGAGTTAAGTTTTTTAAATTTAAAAAATTTATGAATGAAATAAAGATTTCGTCGCTCAAAGATGCTCTTACACAGAAGCAGTTGGGTATTTTACAATTACATAAAGACAAGTTTAAAGAACATAAATGTGTTGAGAATGCTCGACTAGTAACTAATTTATTGGGTTTTATTTGTGTTGAAGGAGTTATTCTGGTTGTAATAGATGATACCCTTGAGATGCGCTATTGTAGGCATTGTTGGAATTTTGTGCCAGAGAAAAATCTATATATAGATGTCACCAGTGAGTATTGTTTTACTAGAAAGGCAGATGAGATAAAATACTTTGCAATTGCATTATGTGATGAAATAGATTATCAAAAGCTTAAACAAACTAACCCTTCGCGTGTGTTCTGTTCAAAAGCTGTAGCTACTGTGACAGAACTAAATTTTGATATGGACTTTGATGAGTTAAAAAGACTTGAAAAAGCCATTATTGATAAAGGAAAAGAATATGGCAATTTAGAAGATGATTTGAAAATCGAGGATGATTTTTATGAACAAGATAAATTGATTTTGAAATTAAAGAATAAGAATCAAGAATGTAAGGAGTTGTTTGAACGATACAAACAACGACTTAAAAACACTATCAATGATCTTATGAAAGATTTATGTATTGCTGAAAAAAAGACGTTGGATATTCTTAAAGATGATATTTTGTCAGACACTTCATTGGATATTTCCAAAAGCAGACTTCAGAAATTAGAAGAATTAAAAGAAGTTGTTTTAAACTATCTCGCCATATAATAACCTAAATCCTCATAGATTTGGCTTTACTATTTTTATGTAATGAAATGATAAGTGTAAAAATAAGCATTGGTTTTAATACTGATTTATTATGAGCAATCTCAAAAACAAACTTGAAAACAGAATGCTTCAAAATCAACTTGATGCATATTTGGATGATTATGGGATCAAGGAGAAGGATTTGGCAACAGCTTTTGAACATTTTTGTAATTATTGTGTTTTTTCCTTGAATTCACCAGAAGTATATCATTCGGATAATCTTTTCTATCAATCCGTTCATACTGGCAATGGCGGAGATTATGCCATTGATGGTATTATGATTTTAATAAATGATGTGCCTGTTACAACTCTTGCAGAAGCAGAGGAAGCTATAAAAAGGAAAAAAGGGTTTACAGTAAAATTCTATTTTGTCCAAGCCAAAACAAGTTCTAGTTTTGAGAGTGGTGACATGTTGAAGGTTGGTTATGGAGTAAAAAGTTTTTTTGAAAATATTGAGCTTAATTCCAATCAAGAGATTAAGAATTACAAAGCTATTTCAGATTTCATTTTTAAACATAGCATTGATTTCATAGAAAGTCCTACTTGTTGTATATATTATGTAACAACAGGAAAATGGGTAAATGATGCTATTTTAATTAAACTCATAAAAGACCAAATCTCTTTTCTAGAGTCTTTAAATTATTTTTCAACCGTGGAATACCTTCCAATTGATGTAAATCGTTTAATGACTATTTATAAAGAGGTAAATAATTCTATAACTCGCGAGGTTGTTATTGCTAAAAATGTAGCTTTTCCAGAGATTATTGGCGCAGAGAAAGCTTACCTTGGTCTTATCTCGTTTGGTGAGTATTTAAAGTTAATAACTGATGAATCAGATGCTCTTTTACAGGGAGTCTTTTATGATAATGTGCGGGGTTATTTAGGCGAAAATCCAGTTAATAAAGAGATAATCAATACTCTAAATGACAAAGAAACATATGTTCAGTTCCCAATATTAAACAACGGTATTACTATTGTGGCAAAATCTATGGGAGTATCTGGAGAGAAATTCAAACTAACAGATTATCAGATAGTAAATGGTTGTCAAACATCTAATGTCCTGTACCGATGCAGAAATTCAGTTGACAAACAAATGATGATACCTGTAAAAATCGTTCATACAGAATCTCCGGAATTGGTTAATAGTGTAATTCGTTCAACAAACAGACAAACACAAGTTCTTGATGAAGCATTTGAATCACTCAAGGATTTCCACAAACAATTACAGGAGTTTTATGACACATATAAAGGTTTAGATAGGCTGTATTATGAACGCCGTACTCATGAATATGATGATCAGCGAGAGCTGAAGAGGTTTAATATCATCACATTACCAATACAACTTCAATCTTTTATGAGTATGTTTTTATCTGAACCCCATAGTATGCACCGTTATTATGGTGAGTTATTAAAAAACAATAAAGATAAGGTGTTTCTCACTGAGCATAAATTAATAGCCTATTATACAGCTGCTAAAACACTACATAATGTTGAGATAGCAATGAATAATGGTGTCATTGACATAAAGAAATGGAAACCATATCGTTATCATTTGTTACTAGTTATACAAACCATTATGCGTGAACGCAAAAACATGAAAAGTATTCCTCGGCCGAATTCAAAAGACATGGAGAAATTATGCTCGTCGATATTAGAAATTGTTGATAATAAAGGTGTTTTTGAAGCGATGCTTCGTGTTTCAATTGATGTTTTGCAGAAAACGCTTGATGAATACAAAGGTTCGTACGGTAGAGGAAGTGGGCCAAACCGAACAAAAGAGTTTACAACTGCAATGCTTGCAAATGTTGAAAGCAAGATGATAGAGATAAATGCTAGATTCCACAATTAACAACATTGATTGTTATTGGATTTGATTTATGCTCGGCGGCGAATTCGAAATAGACCTCAGCATCCAGCGCGATGCATTTCAACCTGCTCCTGATACGTATTATTACGCTTCGGGAAGGGCTGCGTTGTACCAGATACTGAAATCCCTGAAAAACAGGGTGAATAAGATTTGGTTCCCCGACTGGCTCTGCCACACTATGGTGGAAGCGGCGCAAAAGGCAGGCTTTGAATATGAGTTCTATGAATTGTCAGACAAGTTCATGGCGACGGTTGAAGCATTGGATGCCAAAGGCTTCAAGGATGGATGCTTGGTTTTGCTAATCAATTATTTTGGATTGCAGGATTTGTCCGCTACGGCAAAAAACATAAAAGAAACCTATCCGAATGCCACAATCATTGAGGATGATGTGCAGGCATATTATTGCTTTGCTGAGGAAACCAACCCTTATGCCGACTACCGCTTTACTAGTTTGCGTAAAACTTTCTCTTCTCCCGATGGCGGCTTCGTCTATACAAAACAACCGATGCCAAGAGTGACACAGCCCAACACCTTTACCAAGTACAAGATAGAGGCCGGCGTGATGAAATCACATCGTGGAGAGAATGGAATTAAGGACGAGGACTATCTGGCACTTTTTGAAAAAGGATCTAAATTGATAGATGAGAACTACGAAAGTTTGATGAGCCGTGACAGTGAAATGCTGTTTGCCGGCACTGACTTGCAATGGGTAAAGCAAAAAAGGCAGGAAAATGCTGCCTTTTTACTTGGCGGGTTGAAATCTTATGGCATTGAGCCTTTGATTGAAATGCCCAAAAACAAAGTTCCGTTGTTTGTACCAATTTATCTTGAAAACCGCGATGAAGTACGCAAGCGGATGTTTCAAAGCGAAGTTTTCTGTCCTGTGCATTGGCCGCTTGAAGACTTGCCGCTGAAGAAAGGGGCTGAAATGGCACAATATGAATTGTCACTGATCATAGATCAGAGGTATTTGGAAGTAGAAATTGAATTAATCATTAAACAATTAAAATAATATTCTTATGAAAGAAAAAATCATCATAATAGGAGGCAAGGGTACTGCTGTGGTTATTGCAGAACAGCTTATTCACGCCATAGAAAAATGCAATTACGATGCAGAGTTTTTGGGATTTGCCTTTTGGGATCCTTCTATGAAAGAAGTATTGGGACGCCCCATTCTGTTCCAAGATTATGAGGAGATGAAGAAGAAATACTTGAAATATGACGATGTTAAGTTCTTGTTCCAACTTTATCGTCCAGATGCGATTGCTGAAAGATGTGGTTGGCGCGACAGGATAAACTTGCCTTTAGAAAAATATACAAATTTTGTACATCCATTTGCTTATGTGGCAGGTAGTGCCAAAATGGGGAAAGGAAACGTTGTTTTGGCAAATGGTGTCATTAATAGTAATGCCGTGATTGGAAATTTCAACACCTTCAATTCTGGTACGTTGATTGGTCACGATACCACATTAGGTGATAGTAATTTCTTTGCGGCTCAAGTTTGTGTGGGTAGTGGATTGACCATTGGTGATAGAAACTTTGTGGGCCTTAATAGTTGTTTACGCAATGAATTGACCATTGGTAATGATTGCATTGTTGGTATGGCATCCAATGTGACCAAAAGTTTGCACGACGGAGCTATTGTCTTTGGCAATCCCGCAAAAGAAAAAGAGCAACTTAACCACATTGTCAGATGAGCAAGTTATTTGAACTAGGTTGCATAGGCACTTTATGATTAAAGAATCCTGTCATTATGTCACCGATGAATGTCGGTGGCAATAATGACACGGATGGATGTCTCTCACAACGCGGCATAGACTTAAACTATAAAGGAGAAATCTTGAAAGTAGGAGATGACAATCATACCGAGAATGTGATGAATGCTGTTTGGCAGGCATATAGAAATGTAGATTAATTTGAATAATATGAAACAATCAGTTTTAGGATTATACTTTGAAGAATTCGAAGTGGGATTGGAGATAAAACACGCTTTATCCAAAACCATCTTTGAAAGTGACAATAATTTCTTTAGTTTGATGACAATGAATCATCATCCAGTTCACACAAATGTTGACTATGCCGCTCACAACCAACATGGGAAGATACTTGTGGTTGGAACCTTGGTTTTTTCTCTCGTGGTTGGTATGACCGTCCCAGACATTAGTGGCAAGGCTATCGCTAATCTTGGTTATGAGAGCATCAAACACTTGGCTCCGACGTATGTGGGAGACACTATTTATGCCCGAACCAAAATATTGGAAAAGCGTGAGTCAAAGTCAAAAAACGACCGTGGTATCATCTATGTAGAAACCATTGGATATAATCAAAGAGGTGAAGATGTCATCTCGTTCCGCAGAAATGTATTGGTCAAAAAACAAAATTCATTATGAGAACAGATTTCCTAACCCGTAGCTTGATGTTTGTGCCTGCTCACAACGACAGGCTAATGCAAAGCGCTTCGCGCAGTAATGCCGATATCCTTTTACTCGATATTGAGGACAGCGTGCAACCCGAAGAGAATAAGCAGGTGGCACGTGATAAGATTGTGCAATATGTAAAAGAAGGATTTTTTAAAAACCGCATACTCTTTCCTCGTATTAACGACCGTGAGAGCGGGCATTTGTTGAAAGATGTATATCAACTTGCTATCGAAGGCGTTACTGGTTTTATGTATCCAAAAGCCCGTTGTGGTGAGGACATCTATTTCATTGGTAAGTTACTTGAAACCATTGAATATGACAAAGGGTTTGGGCCGGGTACGTTCAAGCTAATACCCTTAATTGAAACGACGGGTGCTGTTATGAACATCCAGGATATATGTAATGCAAGTCCAAGGGTAATTGCGGTTGCATTCGGATGTGAAGATTATGTAACTGACTTGGAAGGCAAGCATGATATTGAGGGACAAAGTATTTTCTTTGCTCGAAACATGATTGTTAACGGAGCACACAATTGTGGTAAAGCGGCCATTGATACGGTTCATATTCGGGTACATGATCTTGAAGACCTCGAGCATAACCTGATTCTTTCCAAGAAATTGGGATTTGACGGAATGCTTATTTTAAACCCCAAAGAGTTACCGTTATGTCATCGTTATTATTCACCCACAGAAGAGGAGGTTGATTGGGCGAAAGAGATGATAAATCTTTCGGAGGATGCTGTTCGAGAAGGCAAAGGGGTTGCTGTTGTGGATAATAAGTTTATAGGGCCTCCAATGCTTAGGATGGCAAAAGAGGTTCTGGTTAAACATGAAATGTGTTCTGAACAAACGAAAAATGTATAGAGTATTTGACATATTAAACGTGGATGAATGGAGGAGTAATCTGGATTGTTTATCAGCGAATCAACAAGACGTTTACTTTACTCCCTCTTACTACTCCCTCTACCAAAACTATGGGGACGGTGAAGCCCAATGCTTTATCTTCGAGAAGGATGGTAATATTGCCTTATATCCTTTCCTGAAAAACCCTATCACGCCGTTAGGTTATCAGGTGGACAAGGAGTATTACGATATCCAAGGTGCATACGGCTACAATGGTTTGATTGCTTCTACTGATGACGTTGGTTTTATTACCGAGTTTTGGGAAGAATTTGATACATGGTGCCAAGAAAATGATATTGTGGCCGAATTCATGCGGTTCCATCCGTTGTTGAACAATCAAAAGTTGGCTTCGCCTCAAATGAAGACCTTCTTTAGTCGTCATACTGTTGTCTTAAATTTGAGCTTGTCGTTGGATGAGATATGGACTCAGCAGTTCAGCTCGAAGAACCGCAACATGATTCGCAAAGCCGAAAAGGAAGGCGTGACGATTGTAGAGAGTGATGATTATGAGACCTTCCGCAAGCTTTATGATAACACCATGACCAATCTGAATGCAGAAGGTTATTATTTTTTTCCGCAAAGCTATTACGATGAATACAAGGCATCGTTCAAAGATAATAGCGTCCTTTATTTTGCCATGCTAGATGGAAAGGTGATTGCAGGCTCCATGTTCATGTTTAGCCAAAATTATGCCCATTACCATCTTTCAGCGCGTGACAGAGAATATTCGAAATATGCTGCTAATAATCTGATACTTTGGTATGGTATCCAAAAGGCCAAGGAAAGAGGTTGTAAGTGGTTCCATTTTGGCGGCGGTACAACTGGTGATGAAAACGACTCATTGTTGCTCTTCAAGCAGAACTTCTCCAAGACAAAAACAGAATTTTGGATTGGAAAGCGGGTGCACAACCAAGTGGTTTATGACAGCATTGTTGTGCAATGGAAGGAGAAGCATCCAGAGAGTTATGAACATAATCGAGTGAAATTATTAGGATATAGAGAAATTTAAACCTAGTTGAAATGGTTTATTCAGATAGAATCCGAAAAAAGATTATCTCAGCAGAAACGACCCTTATCCAAACTATGAAGGTAATGGATGAGGGAAAAACTAAATCCTTGTTGGTTTTTTCAGGCGATAGTTTTCTGGGTATCATTACCAATGGCGACTTACAACGCGCCATTATTGCCAATTTTCCGTTTGAAACCCCAATAGGGAAACTACTCAATAATAAGAGCAAGAAATATGCTTTTATTGACGATGATAAAGAATCCGTCAAGGAATGGATGAGACAAAAGCGGGCTGAGTTTATGCCTGTGGTTGATGACGTTGGAAACTTAGTGGATGTCATTTTTTGGGATGAAGCATTAGGTGACGCCCTAGACGAAGATAAACGCCCAAAAATTAATCTTCCCGTTGTTATAATGGCGGGAGGCAAAGGCACACGCCTTAAGCCTATCACCAATGTAATACCCAAGCCACTTGTTCCTGTGGGTGACAAGACCATTCTGGAAGTGATCATGGATCAGTTCGAGAGCATTGGCTGCCACAAGTTCTATATGAGTGTGAACTATAAGGCAGATATGATGAAGTATTATCTGAGTCAATTGCCGCACCATTATAATGTGGAGTTCTTTCAGGAAGAAAAACCACTTGGGACCATTGGAAGCGTCTCGTTGCTGAAAGGCAAGATAAGAACCCCTTTCTTTGTTTCAAACTGCGATAGCATCAATGAACAGGACTATCGCGATGTATGGGACTATCATGTACAGAATCACAATGACATGACCATCGTGACAATGGTGAGGAGTTTCAAAATCCCATACGGTGTGATTGAAACAGGTGAAAATGGCCTGATGACCGCTTTGAAAGAGAAGCCTGAACAGACTTATCAGGTTAATACAGGTGTATATATATTAAACTCAGATTTAATTGATGAAATACCCAAAGGAGAATTCTTCCACATTACTCAACTGATGGAGAAGGTACAGACTAAAGGTGGTCGCGTAGGTTGTTTCCCGGTGAGCGAGCAATCTTGGAAAGATATGGGAGAATGGCCTGAGTATTTGAAGATGATAAATGTATTTTAATCTATGGAAGAGGAAAGAAAAATGAAGGTGGCAATGATTTGCCATTTTTCAAATAAGGAAGCGAGGGAACATCTGCCATTAAGCAAACATAGATTGTATCGACTTGCCAGAAAAATGCTTAGGATGCCTGGGAAAGGGGATGGATATGGTGACATCGCACTTTGGAATTGTAATATAATTGAGGCTACAAAGGAGAGGAACGATATAGAGTTATATGTTATATCAGCGCATAGTGGGTTGAAAAAATCTATGGTATCTTTTGATGCAGAAGGAATACATTATCATTTTATCAGATGTGAAATTGCCACTTTGCTAAAAAAACTCATTCCAAATGATAATCTATGGAGAGCTTTAAATCCCATGTCTCCAAAAGTAAAGAAACTTGTCAATTGTATCAAACCTGATCTGGTTTTGTTGATTGGCACCGAAAATGCCTACTATTCAAGCACAATTCTCAGCATACAGGGGTATCCTGTTTATGTGCTGTGCCAAACCGTTTACAACAATCCTGAATTTGGTAAATTGGATAAAAAAAATGCTTCTACTGAATTAAAAATATTAGAGAAGGAGCGTTATGTAGGGGTTTACTCAGATAAACACTATCATTTGTTAAGAGGGTTAGGGTACAACCATTATGTTTTTGGTTTTCAGTGGCCAAGTATGATAAATTATTTTGTCCCTACACCATGTGAAGAAAAGCAATTCGATTTTATTAATTTTGCATTACACATGAGTCGTGACAAGGGATTCCATGATTGTATCAAGGCCTTGGCTATTGTGAAACAGAAGTATCCCCATGTAAAACTTGACTTGGTTGATGGTGGAAACGATGTGGTCAGAGCTGAATTAAAACAAATGATTAAGGAATTGAACCTTGAAGATAATGTGACATTCACTCCATTTTTTGCCGAACAAAACGATTTATTTCAACATCTTCAATCGGCCAGATTTGCCGTGCTACCATCTAAAGTTGACCATATTTCTGGTACCCAGTTGCAAAGTATGAAATATGGACTCCCTGTTGTTTGTTATAAGACAACGGGGACACCATCATTGAATGCAGAAAAAGAATGTGTGTTGATTGCTGAGATGAATGATGTTGAAGGTCTTGCAGAAAAAATGTTATTGCTTATGGATAATCCTGCTTTGGCGGAACAATTGCGTCATAATTCATTTGATTTTTCTCAAAAAAGAATTCAAATGGCTCAACAGAATATGCCTCGGCTAGTTGAGAATTTTAAAGCCATAATTGACAATTACAAATTCGGCACGCCAATTCCAAAAGAGCAATTGTTCACCAATTGACCCAGAATGAAAAAAGGAATAATGGGTGTCAATAGTGTCTGTTAAAAGAGTTAAAGATGAATTTAGTTGCTCTTTGTCTAATATATTGAAGAAACCGGTACTTGAAAGCTTATAAATTGACACAGCATCTACAAACAACTCACCATTTGTGCAGAAATCCCTTTCTTCAGGGAATTTCTATGCACTAACTATGATTTGGATGCGATGACGCAAATTCCAAATCTTGAACAGTGTTCCTGATTTAAGTTCTTGAAAGTAAAATATATACGATTCAAATTAACGAATTTTAAGAGAAATCGGTGAATGGATATAAAGATTCTGTTATTTGCAATTGCTATTTTGTTGGGCATTTTCTTAAACGATGATCAGAATGGAGTTAAGAGGAAATGGTATGTTATAATAATGGTTATTTTGTTTGTGTTGGAGTCAAGTTTGCGTAGTGTATGGGTCGGTCCGGATACAATCTATTATTATCAATTCTTTGAAAACACCAAGGATACCTCATGGCAAGAATTATGGCAGTTGTTTAAGTTGACGTATATAGAGGGGAAAGGGAAAGATCCAGGTTTTTACGTGTATATGAAAATAAT
Source organism: Bacteroidales bacterium (assembly GCA_016285615.1). Next base: position 19,807 of record JAEERB010000004.1, on the reverse strand, counting down.
ACAATTATTTTCAAGTAATTTTAATGTGTTTTTGTTTGTCTCTGCTTTGATTTTTTTTGTTCCGTTAGGTGTTATATGGTACCGTTACTCAACCTCAATTTTACAATTGATTTTTGCGTTCACTTTATATATTGCTTTGTTTAATATTGTCGCTTTGTCTGGTATTAGACAACAGATAGCCACAGGCTTTTCTTTCATGGCTCTATTGCACTGAGGGAGGGACAGATATTTGAAATCAGTAATATTAATTGCTGTTGGGGCATTGGTGCATGTGTCTGTGCTGTTTTTCTTATCGGTTGTCGTTCTTAAATTGTTTTTTATGGAATATATAAAGAAAATTCATTTATTTTCTTTTATGACTATTCCATTCATATTTGTTTCCGCTGGTCCTATTATGCTTTTTTTCGCTTCTTTTCTTGCTAATGAGTATTATTCAGGATATGGTAGCTCAGAATCCACAGGAGCTGCTTCGTTGTATGTGTGTTTGATGGAATTGTTGTCCTTGTTTTGTTATATTGCCATAAAAAAAGTAGATATTCTTAGAGACAAAACAGTTGCACTCCTATATCCAATGCTACCGTTATTAACGATGGCAGTTCCTCTTATTTCTGTGAATGGGGCCATGATTCGTATAGGACAATATTTTACATTCTATCTTATGCTATTGGTTCCACAGGCAATTGATTGTATAGCTAAGGATTCAGATAGAAGGATTATCTATTGGTGTATGATCGCCGCATTGTTTTTTCTAAGTGTTCAAAGTGGAGGTTTTACCTATCATTTCTTTTGGCAGGAATTACAGTTTAATATATAAAATGTTATGTCGTTTGTTGATACAGAAAGAATAGCAAAAAACACCGCTTTACTCTATGTTAGGATGATACTACTGATGGCTGTAACTCTTTATACTTCAAGAGTTATTTTAGCCACTTTAGGTGTTGATGACTACGGCTTATATAGTTTGATTGGTGGTATTATAGCATTGTTTTCTTTTATCAGCAACGCCCTTATAGCTGTCATGCAGCGTTTTTTCAATGTAGCATTGGGTGAACAGGATGAGAAGAAATACCATAGAGTGTATGTGATGGGCATTAATCTGTTCATATTGTTCTCCGCATTCTTGCTTATCATAGGTGAAACGATAGGCCTCTGGTTCGTTATCAACAAGCTGAACATTCCTGCCGGGCGCGAGACGGCCGCCTTTTGGGTATATCAACTATCCATTGTTACGCTCATAGTCCACCTTCTCAGAACACCCGATAATGCTTCCATAATAGCGCATGAAAGGATGGGCTTTTATGCCTATCTAAGTATTGGCGAGGCTTTGCTTAAACTTGGAATCATTTTTCTCTTAAAACTATTTGCCTTTGACAAGCTAATACTCTATGTCATACTTTATTTAGCTGCGACAATCCTCATCAATATTGCATATAAGATCTATTGTAACAAGCAATTTGCAACTTGTCGATACAACTGGCTATGGGATAAACGGCTATTCAAGGAACTGTTGTCATTTTCAGGATGGTCTTTATTGAGTAATGGTTCTAGAACTGTAACCATGCAGGGGGAAAATATTTTTTTGAATCAGTATTACTCTGTTTCTGTAAACGCCGCACGAGGTGTTGCATCTCAGGTATATAATGCCGTTAACACTTTCCTTGCAAACTTTCAAACAGCATTCAAACCTCAGCTCACAAAGAGTTATGCTGCAGGAGAGATGAACAACCATTATTCTCTGCTGTATAGATCTTCTAAATTCTCTTTCTATCTTCTGTTGGCGCTAGTAATTCCAATCAATTTCAATTTGGATGCACTATTGGGTGCTTGGTTGGTTGAGGTTCCGAAATACACTAAAGAATTTTGCGTATTTGTTTTGCTTGCTTACCTGGCAGATGCTTTGGCTTCGCCATTAGGGACATCGATTTCAGCCAACGGTAATATCAAGGGCTTGCAGATTTCCATAGCCGTAGTCTTTATCGTCCAATTGTTTGCTAGCTTCTTTGCATTGCGTGCAGGATGGCCACCATACATCGTATCAGTGTTTATCCTTGTGAGCCACAGCATCCACTATCTGTTCTACCTGTATTTCTGCAGGCGACTTTGTGGATTGGAGCTAAGGACCTATTTCAAGCAGGTACTGCTCCCGCTTATTCCGATATGCTTTATTTCTCCGTTATTGCCATGGTACTTACAGCGATTCTCCAACGGCATCTGGTGGGCACTCCTTTTAAGCGTTGTTGATGTACTTTGGGTGTTCCTCTTCGTTTGGCTCCTTGGCCTTGATAAGGCAGAGAAGGCATTTATCAAATCTACAATTATCAAACTTATACATAGAAAATGAGCGAACTGCCAAAAGTATTGATAATATCGCGGGGCGTCTGGGACGATGCTGGAACTTCCAGTACACTTTCAAATATTTTTGAGAATTACGATAGTAATAAGCTGTCTCAAATCTATATTGAAACAAAAAAACCGAACACGAATCATTGTTCGTCTTTCTTTCAGATCTCTGAGTTTTCACTTATAAAAAAAATGTACAAATGGAAAGTGAAAACTGGGCATAGGATTGATTCTGTATTTGTTCAAGATGAAACGGTTGCACGGAAGGAAGCGGTAACAATGCAATATGTCCGTGGACACAGGTCTTTTCTTTATACTGTTTTAAGAGAGTTCCTTTGGCATCTAAATGGATGGAAATCGAAAGAACTAAAAGAGTATATTCGTGAAGAGAATCCCGATTTGATATGGTTGACAGGTTCGCCATTAATTTTGATGAATAGGCTGTCTCAGTATGTTGTAAAGGAGGCAAAAAAACCATATTGCCTTTATGAAATGGATGATGTCTATTCATATAAAAACTGCGGAAGCAACCCGTTGAAATATATATATCGTTTCTTTTTGCGAAAGAGGGTTAAGTCATTGATAAAAGGGGCAAGTCAAGTGTTTGTTATTAGCCCTAAAATGAAAAAAGAATTCGATAATATCTTTGGTATTGATAGTTGTGTGTTAACGAAGGGGATTGATTTTTCAGAAAGACGTTTTGTTCCATATATGCCTAAAGATCCGATTAAAATGGTTTATATGGGTCAGCTGATTTATGATCGCATTTCGTCGATTGAAATGTTGGCTAAGGCTTTAGATGTTATTAATGGAGAGAAAAATCGGATTTTACTGAATATTTATACTGGAACTCAGATTCCTGAATCAATCAAAGACTCTATTACAAAGAACGGAAGTGTTTGTTTTTGTGCTCCTGTTCCATATTCACAAGTTGAAGGGATTGTCAATCAAAGTGACGTGGTGCTATTTGCCGAATCGTTTAATCCCAAGTTCAAAAATATAGCTCGTTTATCGTTTTCAACAAAATTAACTGATTATTTCGCAGGCGGTAAGTGTTTGTTCGCTATCGGTCCTGATGATATTGCTCCTATTGAATATTTAAAAGAAAAAGATGCTGCAATAGTAGTATCAAACAGGGAGGAATTGGTTGACAAATTGGAGTGTTTGGTGTCTCCTGAAGTGATTCTTGAATATGCCGAAAAAAGTTACCGGTGTGGAGAACAAAATCATAATAAGCATAATATTGATGAAATGTTTTTTTCAAAGTTAATTGAAATAACGACGAAAAATGAAAGTTCTACAATTAGTTAAAACATCAAGTGGTGCACCTTGGGCGTTGCAACAAATGCGCGATTTAATTGCAGCAGGGTATGAAGTACACGCTGCAATACCTGCAAATGGAACACATATTCCTGAATACGAGGAGACGGGTGTGTATTTACATTACATTCAATATGATTTGAAACGACCGTTCTCAACAATCAAACGACTGCGGAATATAGTTGATGAGGTTCGCCCCGATTTGATACATAGTCATTTCTATAACACGACTCTGATAATGAGATTGGGTCTTCGCAAGTATAATATTCCTCGTTTTTTCCAACTGCCAGGACCTTCCCATCTGTACTATCCATTTTTGAAATGGTTAGAGATATTTCTTGCACAGAAGAAAGTCGATTATTGGATTGGTGCTTGCAAATTTAGCCAACAAGCATATTTGGATTACGGAATTGATGCTGGAAGGGTATTCCTTTCTTACTACCAAGGTGATCCGGTGAAGGAACCCGAATTCAAGGACGAACGGAAATTAAGAACCGAGTTGGGTCTGCCAGATTCTGCGATTATGGTCGGTATGATTTCCTATATGTATCCACCAAAGCGATACCTTGGCCAAAAGAGAGGCATAAAAGGCCATGAGGATTTTATTGAGGCAATTGCTATTGCTGCAAAAAAAAATCCAAACATTTATGGTATCTGTATCGGTGGAGCTTGGAACGGAGCAGTTGATTACGAGAAATCCATACATGAATTAGCTTCTCGCTTAACAAAAAATATTATATTCGCAGGGTCTCGTAATGATGTTCCGGAAATATATCCAGAATTGTTTTGTGCAGTTCAACCTTCGCATCAGGAAAATTTGGGAGGTGCCGGACCGGCATATCGTTACGGGTGTCCGATCATCGCCACCAATACAGGCGGGATTCCAGATCTTGTGATAGATGGAGTAACCGGCTATTTGGTGCCCGTTAAGAATCCTGAAAAACTGGCAGAAGCCATATTGGCTTCTGTTGATGATCCTCAAAAGACACACGCAATGATGTTGGAGGGCCGTCGTCGTTATATACAGTTGAAAGCAGATAATGAAGGTTCTCTCGTTAGGATTTATCAACAAGTTTTGGGCAAATAATAGAATTTGGTGATGTACAAATGTTTTTTCAAGCGAGTTATTGATTTCTTTATTTCGTTGGTAGCACTTCTCGTGCTCAGTCCGTTATTAATAGTTCTCATTATTTGGTTGCACTTCGCCAACAAGGGAGCAGGTGTTTTTTTCTATCAGGAACGGCCAGGCAAGGACGAGAAGATTTTCAAAGTTGTTAAGTTCAAGTCGATGACCGACGAAAGGGATGAAAGCGGGAATTTGTTGCCGGAAGAACGACGGCTGACCAAAACAGGAGCGTTCATTCGCAAGTTCTCAATTGACGAACTTCCTCAACTTATAAATGTGCTAAAGGGAGATATGGCTTTTATCGGCCCTCGGCCCTTATTAATCAAATATCTGCCTTTGTATAGCAAGGAGCAGCATCGCCGTCATGAGGTTAGACCTGGCATGTCCGGCTGGGCACAGGTACATGGTCGCAACAACATTACTTGGACCGAAAAATTCAAACTGGATGTATGGTATGTTGACCACTGCTCATTGTGGGTTGACATTAAGGTGATATTCCTCACCATTAAGAATGTATTGACATCAAAAGATATTGTTTTAACTACAGGACCATTTACAGGAGATAATTGATATGAAAAAAGTGATGATACTTGCTGGCGGCAACGACCAGATAGCATTAATCGAAGAGCTGCGTCGCTATTTCAAGGGCGATGTGGAGATCATCTTGGTAGATATGTCTGACAAGGTGAGAGCAATTCCTTATGCTGACAGGTTTTTACAGATTAGCACGATGGACAAAGTTGCTGTGTTAAAAGCCGCTCAAGATGAAAAGATAGATTATATTCTGACAGCTTGTGGAGACCAACCACTTTCAACCATGGCTTACGTGGCCACCGAGATGGGATTGCCCACTTACCTCACAGAGCAGGATGTTCGCGATTTGACCAATAAGCGTTATATGAAGGAGAAGATGGTGCAGTCAGGCATACCTACGGCCAAGCACATATATATTGACAAGACTTGGGACGGCAAATTGCCCGATTTTGAATATCCGTTAGTAGTAAAACCTGTTGACAGCAATGGCTCAAAAGGTGTGAAGAAAGTGTTCGCACCAACTGATTTGGAAAAGTCACTCAAAGAGGCATTCCAATATTCGTTGTCGGGTGATGTGATCATTGAGGAATTTAAGCAAGGAGAAGAATTGTCGGTGGATGTTTACGTGGAAGGAACAACAGCCAAGCTACTCTCAATCACAGCTTCTAAAAAAATCAAGGAAAACAAGGATTCTTTTACTATTATCCAGAGTTATTATCCGGCATCGACCGACTACAAGGAAGAACGCGTGCTTGAAATTTGCCAAAAAATTGCCGATGCATGGCATCTACATGACACCCCGTTGTTGGTTCAGATGATTCAGAAGGCCGATAGCTATAATGTATTGGAGTTTAGTGCCCGTATGGGTGGAGGTTCAAAATACCGTTTGATACAGGTGCTTTCAGGTGTTGACATTATGAAAGTGTATGTGGAGATGGTGATGGGTGAGAAGCCTCATGTGGAACCCAAAAAGCAGTTCAACAATGCTATCATGAACTATATTTATTGCTATCCTGGTGTGTATAAATCGGTTGAAGGTTTGACTGAACTCAAAGAAAAGGGTATAATATTTGACTATTTCATTTACAGAAGCTCTGGATCGGCGATTGAGAAGTCGAATACTAGCAGTGACCGAGCTGCTGGTTTCTTGGTGGTAGGTGTTTCGCAAGAAGAAGTGGAAAAGAAATTGGCCGAAGCTAATGCGGCCTTGCGAGTGTTGAATGACAAGGGAGAGGATATAATGCGTCATGATTTATTCTAAATAAAATGAGATATGGGCATTCAAGAGTTACAAAAAGGTACAGTATATTTGCAAGCGTCTTTGAAAGCTTTTGAACTTGACAGTCGCATCATGGAAGAAAAATATGGGCTGAAAGTACGCCAGATTGACTATGATAACGATGCCGATTTGGAAACTTGGATGAGCATTATTCATACATCGTATGATGATTGTCATTTCACTGTTGACAAAGCGAGAAAGTATTTGACGAGTCATTTGTTTATGGATAACACGAAAACCTTTGTGTTTTATGAAGTTACAGGTGTTGCGGTGGCTACAGTGTCAATTGGCCTTTACAAGGCAAATCCCCAGATTGGCGGTGACTTTAGAATTGGTGTAACACAAGCATCACAAGGTAAAGGTTATGGTAGGCTGTGTATATTGTTTGCCTTCTCACAATTAGCATCAATGGGAATAAAATATGGCGAATCTGCCATTACAATTAAAAGAAAAAAGTCTTTGCAATTGCACTATATGCTAGGCTTTAAGTCGCAGACCGACTTGCATTATGTTGCGAATGAAAATTCAATAAAATAATAAAAGAATATAGTTTTATAAAGAAAGTTAAAAATTTGAGATTTGTCTTAAAATCACAATTATGGGCATTTTTATTACAAATCAAATTAAAAAACTCATATCGGAAATATCTAAAAACAGAACGTAATCAATTTGCTATATGAAAATTACAGTTATTGGGGCCGGTAACGGCGGACAGGCTATTGCCGGTTATTTGGCTACTCAGAACTACGATGTGGCCTTGTATGACATCGTTGAAGAGAAAATCAGCGAACTGAAACAATTGGGCGGTATCCGTTTGGAAGGCCGTCTAAATGGTTTTGGTAAACTAAGTTGCATTACTACCGATATTGCTGAAGCGGTACAAGGGGCCGAAATCATCATGGTTACAACAATAGCCAACGCCCACAGAGCCGTAGCGCAAAGCTTGGCTCCGTATGTTGTGGACGGACAAGTCATTATTCTTAACCCCGGACGTACTTGCGGTGCGCTGGTCTTCAAGCAAGCTTTGATTGAGGCGGGTTGTAATGTCCGTTTCTACTTGGCTGAAGCGCAGACCTTGGTGTATGCTTGCCGTATTGTACAGAACGGCACAGTCAACATTATTGGTGTGAAGGATGAGGTGTTACTTTCGGCATTGCCTTCGTGTGATACGGATTATGTACTCAACCGTATCAATCCGCTCTATCCGAGTTTTATGAAGACCACAAATGTGTTGCGTACATCGCTGGAAAATATCGGAGCCATGTTCCATCCTAGCGTGCTGCTTTTTAATGCGGCAACCATTGAGCGTAATGAAGTGTTTTGGTTTTACCGTGACATGACGGAACAGATAGCTTCGTTTATAGAGAAATTTGATGCGGAGCGTCTTGCCGTAGGAAAAGCTTATGGAATTGACTTGCTTGGCGTGAACGAATGGATTAAGTTTGCATACAAGGACACGGTGGGTGATACCCTGTGCGAGCGTATGCGCAATAATCCAGCCTATCACGACATCAAATCGCCTTCGTCAATCTTTACCCGCCAGTTGACTGAGGATATTCCAACGGGTGTATTGCCCATCATGGAATTGGGCCGTGCTGCAGGCGTGGAAACTCCGCTTTTGGAATCAATGATTAATATTTGTGAGGCATTGTTGGGGCAGGACCTTCATACAAATGGACGAAACCTTAAGAATTTAGGTTTGGCAGGTAAGAATAAACAAGAAATCTTGAATTACATCACTCATGAAGCATAACCATTTATTAACAGACGTTTTCGGCTTCATCAAACCGCTGGTGGATGTTCACACTATGGGTGTGTATACTATGGCAAATCTGCTTAGGGATTGCGGATACAAAGTGTATGTGTCCAAAGACAATATCAACGAAGCGGTGGAGCAGATACAAAAGATTAACAATTATAGCCTGGTGAAACGATGGATCGTGGAGAATGGCATCAATCGGTTAGGCTTTAGTTATCGCTTGGATCCCAAAGAGGGCTGCGACTATTTCATGGGATTGTACACTCATCTTAAGGGTGATAATATGTTCGTTGAGGATGGAGGTGTTTTGAAACAAATCTTCTTTGCGGGGTTACCCGACACCTGTGATATGGTACGTGGAAAAACAAACGGAACGGTGCTGGTATTTCCAGGCAATGAAAGTCCAATTGAGTCCTTGTCCATGTTGAATGTGCCCAAAGATTTGATGCCTGAGGCTTTGAATCAGAACAATCCATACGACAATATGCGTTGGGATTTTGCGAAGAAACTCGTTGAATCTGAGCGATATAAATTGGAGCAACCATTAGACCATTACGGATATTCGGATTGCGGAGGTGACAGCGACAGTTATGTGGCAAGATTGGAATATGCCAAAGGAAAACATGCCCTGCCTATCATCAGAACGCATTCAGGTCCTTATAATCCCAACCGGATGGAAGCCTTAAAGGAATATAACTCTTGGTGCACAGATTTAGCGCAAAGTCGTTTGCTGGATGTTCTTTCGATAGGTAGTTCGCAATTGACCCAATCCAATTTTGGGGAGGATTGGGAGGGGAAGCCCAATGGAGGCGGTGTCCCCGTCAATTCTGAGATGGAATATCGGACTATTAAGGAGAATGCTAAGCCGATGTTGGTCAGAACCTATTCTGGAACGAAAGATGTTCCCGGATTGGCCAAAATCCACGAACGGGCTTTGAATATTTCTTGGCATGCCCTATCGTTCTGGTGGTTCGACGAGCTTGATGGGAGAGGTCATAACAGCTTGTTGGACAATTTGAAAGAGCATTTCGAGGCTGTCCGCTGGATTGTCACCACCGGCAAGCCTGTCGAGCCGAATGTGCCGCATCATTTCGCTTTCCGTGGTGCTGATGACATTACTTATATCATTTCTGGCTTCTTAGCCGCGAAAGCATGTAAGAAACTTGGTGTCAGACATTTGATATTGCAAAATATGTTGAACACTCCAAAATATACCACAGGTGTTCAAGATTTGGCCAAAGGCAGAACCATACTGAAACTGGTCCGTGAGCTGGAAGACGATACTTTCCATGTCAGCCTTCAGTCGCGTGCCGGTCTTGATTATTTTGCTCCCGATTTGGAGGAAGCCAAGGTGCAATTGGCAGCCGTTACCTGCCTGATGGACGATTTGGAACCCGAAAACGACAACAGTCCTGAGATTATCCACGTGGTGAACTATAGTGAGGCAGTCCGTTTGGCCACTCCGCCTATCATCAAAGACAGCATTCGCATCACCCTCAATGCACTCCACGAATACCGCACTGCCCGTGCTTTGGGTAAAATTCCGAACATGAAATACGATATGGAAGTCAAATACAGAGAAGAAGCATTATACAACGAGGCAAAAGATGCTATAGCTTTGATGGAGAAAGCAATTCCGAATCTATACACCCCAGAAGGCTTCTACAAAGTGTTTGTTGAAGGCTTTCTGCCAGTTCCATACCTGATGGATCAGCACCGCAAGTTCCCGAAAGCAACTATGTGGCATACTGCTATCAAAAACGGAGGTATTTCTGTTGTAGATGATGAAGGGAAGATTATCAATACATTGGATAGATATAGGAAGATTATATCACAGATGCAGTAGTGGTTAAAGGTGAGTTGACAGCTCCCGTCCGCTGGACCCAGAGCGTGCTGAACATGATTGCCGATGGCATGACTGAGTTTGTGGAGTGCGGTCCGGGAGAGGTGCTGACGGGACTTGTCGGGCGCATCCGGAAGAATATTGATAGAAAAAACATCTAAAAAAAAATAATTCACTAAGATTGTGGTTCCGATTGCCATAAACCAGGAAAGGATAGTCAGAAAAGAAAATGTCGCTAGAACGCTTCTGTTTTCGCTGTTGAGGCACCCTGAGATTTTAGGGGTACAGTAAGGTCGTAGATATTTTCTTGTTGCTCGTCGTCTTCAGCAGGACGGAACTCTTCTGGCCACTGATTGGGGTGGCTAATAGCTGCAAAAGGGCGGAGAGGAATCTTCGCCCTTTTTGAGTTTTTAAAGGTTGAAGGTCAAGGGTCAAGTAGAGACGTGCCAGCGGCGCGTCCCCACATTCATCGTGTCACCGTTGTTCATAACTTCCCCTCTTTTGTTAACATTTTTCCCCTTGACTAACCCGGTTGGGGAGGGGGGATTTGTTATCTTTGCGCCGCATGTTGCACTTTGCTTATGTTGACATGTAAATAATTGTAGAATAAATATTTATGTTCTAAATTTTATACAGTATGAAACAATTTTTACAATTAATCAGACCTTTCCGCGAGATGCGGAATATGGCGTTTTTCAGCTTTGTGCTGTTTGCGCTACTTGCTATCCCGATGGGGATGAGGGGACAGAGTACGGTGACATTTGATGCGACTACTGACATCACAGCAAATGCCCAGAATTACCAAACTACCGAATTGATTATTAGTGCTGCTGACGGCAGCACTTGGAAGGCCAGTGGTTACGGTGCTACGGCTAATACGAATATTGTAATTGGTAAGGGTGGAGCTAATTATCTTGAAACCCCTATGGTTAGTGGAAACATTACTTCTGTTATAGTAACTTGGAGTGGCAATACGAGCTATTACCTCGCATTGCAAACAACAGGTGGAACAGAACTTGAAGCCAAAAAAAATCCTTCGAGTAGTTCAACAGCAACTTTCAACGTTTCTGGGACATATTCTCAATTAAGACTTGTTGGACGCAGAAGCTCTGGCACAAGCAATGCCGCAGCGACGATTACTAAAGTTATTGTAACTTATTCCACTGGGAGCACCCCCATGGAAACCGTTGCTACTCCAACTTTTAGTGTTGCAGCAGGCTCTTACACTTCAGTTCAAACAGTGAGCATTGGTTGCGAAACCTCTGACGCTACCATATACTATACTACCGATGGATCAACCCCAACTACAGAAAGCAGCGTTTATAGCTCCTCTCTCACGATTAACGAAACCACTACTTTGAAAGCTATGGCCGCAAAATCAGGCATGAATAACAGTGCTGTAGCAACTGCAACATACACCATCACTCTCCCCTATACGGGTGATGATTATGTGCGTATTACCGATATTAATAGTCTTGCTGATGGTGATAGGGTTATCTTAGCAGCCCGTTATGATGCAACTGAGACATCATATTATGCTATGACAGCTGCAACAACCAACAAACCCACTGGAGTCTCTTTTACCTCCACCACTTCGAGCAATGGTGAAATTCTTCCATCAAGCATCCTTAATAGTGAAAACACTTATTACTGGACTGTAAATGTAACTACAAATGGTTATACATTTACTAACGCCAGTGGTAATGCACTTGGTTACTCATCCAGCACCAACTTTGCAACAGGGGGCGACAATACAGAATGGACTATCACAAGAGCAACTGCTGGTACTGCCGCCATGGTGAGTGGTTATGAAGGATTCTATATCACCAACAAGAATAACACAGGAAGAGGTATTGCTTTGAATAATCAACGTAATTATGGACCTTATTCCACGGGTAACAATAATTCAAACGATTACAACTTCTATCTTGATATTTTTGTTCAGGGCTATACTCCGGCTGCTGTCGCAACACCAATTTTTTCGCTTGTAGAAGGTACTTACTATGAGACCCAAAGTGTGACCATCAGTTGCGAAACTCCTAACTCGGTCATTTATTATACAATTGATGGCACCGAGCCTACCAACGCAAGTACACTATACACAGGGGCTATCACTGTTGCGGAAAACACCACCATTAAAGCTGTTGCCTACGTGGGTGCTGATCAAAGCTATGTAGCCACAGCTACTTATACTATCGAATTGCCTCTAAGCACAATAGCTCAAATTTATGCAAAAGCAACAGAAGTTGGCAACACGGCAACCACCGTACGTGTTGCATTCGGCAACTGGGTTGTTACTGGCGCCAACAATTCGTCGCACGCCTTTGTTTCAGACGGCACTAATGGATTTATGATTTATGGTTCAGGTCACGGATTTTCGGCAGGCGACATTTTGAGTGGAACCGTGGAATGCAAAGTTCAGCTCTATAATGGCGCAGCAGAGATTACCCAACTCACCAGTGCCACATCTGGTCTTACAGTTACCCCTGGCGGCACTGTAATTGTTGCTAACATTGACATGGCAGACCTCGCAGGCATTAACACCGGAGATTTGGTCAGCTATCAGAATCTGACATGCGAAGCAAGGGTAGAGGGCGACTATACAAACTATTACCTCTCTGACGGTACGACCGAAATACAGGCTTATAAAACACTCTTGGATAATTACGCCGTGTATCTTGTAAATGGCAAAACATACAACATAACGGGTGTATTCGTTCTGAACAACAATGTAAAGAGAATCAATCCTCGCAGCGCCGCTGACATTGTGGAAGTTGAAGTTCCGCATGAGGAATATACCCTGACCGTTAGCGATTTGAGCCACGTCAATCTCTTCATATTCGGTGGTGAAGAAAGCGAAACCATTATTAGCACTGAAGATGGAGAAACTACCGCCCAAGTATATGATGGAACTGAAGTGTTGATTAGCATTGATGTTGACGAAGGCTATGTCTTCCAATCCTTGACTATCATAGATGCCGCTGGTAATCCTGTTGAGACGCAAGTACTCACCGCCAATGAATACTATAGTTTCCTCATGCCTGCCAGCAACGTGACTATCACCGCCACAGCATTCATCGGTGACAATTACGAACTCTTCAGCGGTGCCCTCGTAGAAGGTGACTATTTGATTGTGTACGACGGCAGTGCCATGAACAACACAGTCACAAACGATAGACTTCAATTCGGAGAAGTTACTGCTTCTAATAATGTGATTACTACTGACAATGCTGCAATCGTTTGGCACATTGCTCCGAGCGGTGAATATTGGACAATCTACAGTTCAGATGCCAATGCATACGCAGCCAGCACAGGTGCCAAGAACAAGGCACAAATGCTTGCAGACGGAACTGATGACAAAGCATTGTGGACGGTTAGTGGAACTGAGACATACGAATTTGTCAACAAAAAGAACACGGATAATGTGGTTAATGCCAATCTTAGAAAAAATGGCACCTACGGTTTCGCTTGCTATGCCACAACCACTGGCGGTGCGCTGTCGCTATATAAGAAGGTGGAGACGGTCATTGAAGAACCCTGTGGCATTGCTTTGGACGAGAACGACGAGTGGTCCGAGAATTTTGACGACCTCGCCATCGAATCCACCGAGAGGTTGACGGGCACCACGATGGGCGACTGCTGGACATGGACCCGTCTTGTGGAGCTTCCCACCAATTATGTAGACACGGTGCCTCAAATTTATAACAGAAGCGCATTCGCCCACAGCGGCAATAACAGCCTTCTGCTCTGGCACCGCGGTGTCTATGCCATGCCGGAACTTGACTCAACAATCAATATCAGCGAGCTCAAGATGAGCTTCTATGTGAGACAGTCCTACTCGTTCTACACGCTGTTGGTGGGAGTGATGACCGACCCGACAGCCCCGGAGACTTTCGAGGCGGTAGCCTATATAGACAACGGAAGTTCCACCGGTGTGGAATATGCCGAGCTTGATTTTGCCAATTACCAAGGAGCGGGCCGCTATATCGCCTTCAAGAATGTGCGCCCCGCCGGTTCGCAATATGACGGTAACTGGAACGACATCCACAGTGTGAACTACATAGATGACATCAAGCTGTCCAAAATCGTGTCGGACGATTGCAGTGCAGGCATCGCCCCCGGATATATTGAAAACTTCGATAATGTGTGTTCAGACATCACCGTTCCTCAGACGGGCGTGGAGCCGGCCTGCTGGGAGATGGTGAACAATGACGTGGATATTCGCCTTGACAAATATCCGCAGGTATATTACGGAGAGTCCTTTGCCGAAAGCGGGAACTACAGTCTGCGCATGGCCGACCGTTGCGTGTATGCATTGCCGGCTCTCGCCGAGTCCGTCACAGACATAACGACGCTGCAGTTGGATATGGATGTCTTCCAGCCGTCCAATTGCTACCAGATGCAAGTCGGCGTGTGGGAGGAAGAGGATAGCACCTTTGTGCCGGTGGCCACAGTCAACAACAGTGTCACGACGGGATATGTCCACTTCACGTGCAATTTCTCACACTACAACGGCAACGGCCGCCGCATCGCGTTCCGCAACACGCTGAACAGCGGCGCGCGCTACAACTACAGCTACAACTACATTGACAACATCGAGCTGGCTGAAATTGCGTCGGATAATTGTAGTGCAGGTATTGTCCCCGGACAATATACTGAAGATTTTGACAATGTGTGTCCGAACATCACTGTCGCGCAGACGGGAATGGAACCCGACTGTTGGGAGATGGTGCAGGCAGACGTGGAACTCCGCTATGACAAATACCCTCAGGTGTATTACAGCACAAGCGATTCATACGTAAACAGCGACCACTACAGCTTACGTTTGGCCGACCGCTGCGTGTATGCGATGCCGGCACTTGCCGAGGGGTATGATGTGAAAGACCTCACATTGACGATGTGGGTTGCCCAGCCGCAGTATTTCTACGACTTGACCGTTGGTGTCTGGGAGGAGAATGAAAATGGCGGCGGCACGTTTGTTCCCGTCCAGAAGGTCAACGTGTCATCCGAGGGCGAGGTAGTGTCCGTTGATTTCAGCAACTACGGTGAGGGCCCTGGTCGCCGCATCGCGTTCCGCAACACGCTGAACAGCGGAGCCCGTTACAACTACAGCTACAATTACATTGACGATATCGAGCTCAACGTCACGGAGGCCAAGATTGCCGAGAGCAGCAGTGCGAACGTGATCGACGAGATCGGTGTTGAGCGTTACCTTGAGGGCATCGTGGTGTATCCGAACCCGACGGTTGGCGAACTCCACATCGGCGCAGTGGATGTGCAGAAGGTGGAATGCTACAACCAGATGGGCCAGCTCGTGGGCGTGTATGACAATGCAAACGAGCTGAACATCGGCAACCTTTCCAACGGAGTCTATATGCTTCGCATCACCGTGCCGCAGGGCGTGACCATGCGGAAGGTGGTGAAGAGGTAATGGTTAATGGTTAATGGTTAATGGTTAATGGTTAATGGTTAATGGTTAATGGTTAATGGTTAATGGTTAATGGTTATTGGTTATTGGTTATTGAGGCCAATAGCCAAAAGCCAATAGCCGAATAAGGGCGGGGAGGAATCCTCGCCCTTTTCATCGCTTCATCGTCATTGTTGAAAACTTGTTAATAACTTTTTGTTGAAAAACGTGCCCGCGGATGGATACGATTTATAATTTTGCAGTTTTTAATTGCAATTTACGATTACTCCTAACCCTTGAACTTTGACCCCTGAAAAAATGGACAAATCCATTATATTAACCCTTATTATTCACCAAATTAAAACATTATGAAAAAAATCTTAATGATTTTGATGCTTTGCCTCGCTTACTTCGGCGTGGCTAAAGCACAGCAAACTCAAAATGTGTTGACTGAGGACTTCAGCAGCATGTCGAGTATTGCCACAACCTATTCTGCCACCGACTGGTATGCTTACAATGCCGGCAGCGGCAATAACTGGACGCTTTCATCAGGAGCCGCGAAGTATAGCTATTCTAGCAGCTCTGATGCTAACTGCTATCTGGTCTCCGCTCCTTTTAGCGTAAGTGATGACATGATTGAGCTCAGTGTAAGCTTGGTTGAAAAAACTGGCGGTTGGGCTGAGACATTTGAGGTGTTCTTCGTCAATGCAAGAGAAGTGACCTCAGCTGCTGCTGTTGTTTCCGCAACGCAGTATAGTGCTATTGCTTCTGCCACCTATAATAACACGTCAAATGCCACAGTATCTGGCTCTGTCACGGATGCCGCGCTTGCTGGTCAGAGCGTAAGAGTCGTTGTTCACTGCACCTCTGCGGCCGATCAGTATTATCTCACTGTTGATGACATCACCGTTACTGAAACCATGGCACAAGGTCCCTACATCATGCTCAATCCCACTGCGGAAACGGTATTCACAGGTTTCACTACAACCCTTACTGCTACCTATGGCAATGTGACTAACCCCACCATCTCCTATACCTCAAGTAACACCAGCGTGGCCACGGTGAGCGGCAGTGGCACTACTGCCACCGTAACTGGCGTTTCTGCCGGTACTGCTACCATTACCGCTACTATGAATGGCACCGCCACTGCTACTTGCGAAATCACCGTTGAAGATCCGAGCTATTGCACACCTGGAACGGGCTATGTTGATGGTGATGGTATCTCCAATGTCACCTTTGGTTTAAACTTTGTCGTTAACAACGTCACCCCTAAAACGGCCTATGGCGACTATAGCAATTTGGTGGGTGACGTAGAAGCTGGAACCACATGCGCAGTGGATATCACTTATGCAACTGGTTATACATACGGTACCATTATCTGGGTTGACTGGGATAACAGCTATACTTTCGAAGGCACTGAGGTTGTCTATGCGGGCGTGTCAGGCAGCGACAATCCCACCACCCTTAACGCCACTTTCAACGTTCCTGCAACAATTCCTGTCGGTGACTACCGCATGCGTATTATAGGTGCGGATATGGCTTTGGACAGCTACACAGGTTCACTTGCAGCTGCCGCTAATGCTAATGCTTGTGGCTCTTACAACTATTCCACCTGCCACGATTACACCTTGCGTGTTACTACAGCCAATCCCTGCGGTATGCCTACCAACTTGCAAGCCAACCAAGTCGGCACCACCACTGCCAATCTGAGCTGGGATGGTACCAACGACAGCTACGTGCTGCAATACAGAACCGCCGCTCAAGACATCATGAACATGAGCGCATGGCATCAAGTGGGTGAGGATGTTGTCACCTCCCACGCGTTTACTCAGTATTCTTTCGATTTGAGTGATTATGCTGGACAAACGGGTTATATTGCCATCCGCCACTATGCGGTTTCCGACATGTTCATTTTGGCAATTGACGATATTGAAATTACTGATGCCAATGGTACAATTGTCTTGACCGAAGGCTTTGATAGCGGAATCCCTTCAACATGGGACAACATTGACTACGACGGTGATGGTTTTGTATGGGGATCTACTTCCAGTAGCTACACTAACGGTAATTGTGCATACTCTGAAAGTTATTCGAATGACATCTATAGTGCCTTGACTCCTGACAACTGGCTCATTATCCCCAATGTCACGTTGGGCGGCACCTTGACCCTCTATGCACTAGGTTTGGATAGTCAAGGATACCATCTGGAAAACTTTGGCGTGTTTGTCGCTCCCCAGTCCTACGATGCCGTGCCCGCTGGCGCATGGTCTGCTGAAATCCCTGTCTCGACGACTTCTTACCCCCTCTCTGACCTGACCGCCAACACTGCTTACGAATGGCGTGTGAAGGGTATTTGCGCTGATTATTCTGAACCGAGCTACTGGGCCACTTCCACCTTCAACACCATCGATGAAGGCTTCAAGACCTTCATCACCGAAGGTAACTGGGATGTGGATGAAAACTGGTTCCCGGCTGGCGTTCCCGCCATCACTGACAAAGTGGCCATCGCCGCTCCTGCCACCATTCCTGCCAATGTCGTAGCATTAGCCAAGAAAGCCACTATTGAAACGGGTGGTTCCATCACTATCAAAGAAGGCGGCCAACTGAAGCAAAGTTCCGCCACCTTGAAGTTGACGATGGAAAAGAGCATCACGGGATATGGCAATGGTAATGGTAACTACTACTTCATTGCAAGCCCATTCAGCGGCCGTACCCAATTGTCCTATGCTTCTAACTGGAGCCATGTGCTCAATGTAATCGAAGGCAACTATGACCTCTATGGCTTTGATCCCACTTCGGAATCAGAATGGATTAACTATGAGTCTAGTAGCTCACATGCCCTATTTACATCTACTAACAGTATTGAAGGATTGGAGGATGGCAATGGCTACCTCTTAGCTAACAAAGAAGGCAAGGTCTTAGAATTCACAGGTACTGCCGTGGCGAGTAATAATGTCACCAGGATAATCGACTACACGTATGATTCAGAATCCACCGATGAGTTCAACGGTTTGAAACTTGTGGGTAACCCCTACACTTGCAACGCCTACATTAACTACGTTGATGAGGAAGGTGCCTTACTGGAAGCTAACCTTTATGTGTTGAATCAAAATGGCAACGGCTTTAAGCGGTTAACTTCCAATGAGTTAGCTCCTCTCACCGCAGCTTTCGTGAAGGTCAACGCTTCAGGTAAGATCCAATTCTCTACCGAACCCATTGACGCTTCTCCCGCTTTGAATTTAACCGAAGATCCTTGTCTGCCAGGTCTGCCGACCCAAGGCGAGGAAACTGACCAAGATGCCTCTTGCGTGACTCCTGTTGTTTGCGGCATCGTTTTGGACGAGAACAACGAGTGGTTTGAGGACTTTGAGATCCCCGGCACCTCCACCGCAGGGTTGACGGGCACTACGATGGGCGAGTGCTGGACGTGGAATCGTCTTGTGGAAGTGTCCGCCGGTGATGATGATATCGTGCCTCAGATTTATAACAAGAGCGATTTCGCCCATAGCGGCAATAACAGCCTTCTCCTCTGGAACCGCGGTGTTTACGCTATGCCGAAACTTGACGAGTCCATCAATATCAACGAGCTCGAGATGAGTTTCTATGTGAGACAGTCCTACTCGTTCTACACGCTGCTGGTGGGTGTGATGACCGACCCGACCGATCCGACCACGTTTGAGCCTGTCGCCCACATAGACAACGGCAGCTCCACTGGTGTTGAATATGCCGAGCTCAGCTTCGCCAACTACCCGGGAGAAGGCCGTTATATCGCCTTCAAGAACGTGCGCCCTGCCGGATCTCAATATGACGGCAACTGGAACGACATCCACAGCGTGAACTACATAGATGACATCAAGCTGTCAAAAATTGTGCCGGACGATTGCAGTGCTGGCATAGTTCCCGGACAATATAGTGAAACCTTTGAAAACGTGTGTCCGGGCATCGCCATTCCGCAGACGGGCGTGGAGCCAGCCTGCTGGGAGATGGTGAATAATGACGTGGAGATTCGCCTTGACAAATATCCGCAGGTGTATTACGGTGAGGCCTATGCCGCAGACGGGAACTACAGCCTGCGTATGGCCGACCGTTGCGTGTATGCATTGCCGGCTCTCGCCGAGTCCGTCACAGACATAACGACGCTGCAGTTGGATATGGATGTCTTCCAGCCGTCCAATTGCTACCAGATGCAAGTCGGCGTG
>JAEERB010000216.1 GCA_016285615.1 Bacteroidales bacterium | reverse complement strand
TAACGTGTGGTCTGTCGCGGTGCTACGGTGGGACTGTTGGTGTTGCCGCCACTGATAATGCCGTCGCTGGGTTGCCAGTCGTAGGTGTAGTTTTGGGGCTTGTTCGAGTTAACTTCCACCAACAAGGTGGTCGAACCATCATCGCAAATGGCATATTGCTCAGGCATATTTAATTCTAACTCAACTACATCCACGGTAACGTTGGCAAAATCTTTGCAATAATCGCTGATCACTTGCATGTAGTAAGTTGTTCTTTCAGTCGGTGCTACCCGTACCGACGAGGACTCCTCATCATTGATGCGGGGCGACATGGTAGGAGATAGCGACCATGTTACTTTGGGGTGAAGTCCTTCAATAATAGGATCCAAAAGAATCGAATCACCTAAACATACATACAAATTTTCAGGCATGTCAATGGTAATATCATCAATGTAAACGGTCTGCTCCATCGTATCAACGCAGTTTCCGTCAGTGATGAATAGCTTGTAAGTAGTTGTGGATGTGGGTGATGCATTGGGATTGGATAGGTTGGGGTTATCGAGGCCCGTTGACGGCTGCCAACGGTAACGGATATCCTCATTACCACTCGGTGGAATGCCGATTTGTACTTGTCCCTCTTTGCAGCATCCTAAGTCGGGCAGCTTTTCGTATGAATTGGATAACACTACCAACGACTTGGTGACTGTATCGCCAAAGTTGCAGCTTGTGAGGTCGTTAACAATCAGGGAAATATCGTAAGTGCCTGATCTGGTAAATAGATGTTTGGGATTTTTCTCTTTGGAGGTTGTGCCGTCTCCAAAGTCCCAGATATATTCAGTTGAGTTGTCGCTGATACTTTGCGAGGTGTTTTCAAATTCTATTTCGTAGGGGGCGCAAATGGTGTTAGGCATGATAAAGTCGGCAATAACCGAAGGCAGGTTAAAGTCGAACTTGATAAGGCCAATGTTGCAGTTGGTGCTGCGGTTACGCCGCGACCATGCGCCAGCGGTGGTAGGGAAGTTGCTGATACCGCCGCAGCCGGCGCAAACGGCTTGGTAAATCTTGCCTTTCTTGTCGAAACGGCTGGTGCCACCGTCCACATGCTCGTCGGCGTTGGGACTGCCGAAGTAAGTGGCGTAAACCAAGCGTGAAACATTGTCGTCCAGGCAGATAAAGTAATAGTCGTTATTGTCGGTGGTGCGTTGGAAAGCATCCTGGGTGACGGGCAGGCCGCTGGTGCCACCAAAGTTGTTAAGGTTTCTACTGCCCCAACCAGACATGTAGATGTTGTGGCACAAGTCGATAAGCAGAGCCGAAGGGGAAAGATCGGGACCACCTCTGCCAGTGCCGAAGGCCGTGGACCACAATATCTTATCCAGTTCGTGCGAGAGCTTTGTCAGGAATTGGCCACCGCTATACACATACCAACTTACATCCTTAATCCACTTGTCACCAGTGGCATTCGTTTGGCCGAAAACATACGGAAAGCCTTGGCGGTCGCCCTTGATAAGATAAGTTTGGTCGTAACCCGTAAAGCCCAAATAGGTACAGTTGATGATGGTGTTGCCATCGTTGCTAATGCGCGAGATGAAACCATCGACACCATTGCTGGCAATAGTGCGTTGATAGGCATTGCTGGTGGTGGGGAGATTGGATGACAGGGTGCCACCGCAAACATAAATGCTGTTGTCTACACCTAAAAAAACACTGTAGGCAGCGTCGTCATTGTTGCCACCTAAGTAAGAACCCCAAACCAGATTACTCAGGTTGTTATTCATCTTGAAAATGCAACCGTCCTGATTGCCGCCACCATACTGTCGCTGGAAGGCCTTGCTCGTAGTGGGGAAGTTGCGCGATTGCGTACAGCTGACTACATATACATTGCTATGATTGTCAACGAGAATCTCACCACGCACTTCATCAGCATAATTAACTTTTAGATTTGATGCTACGTTCAAGCCGTCATTGCCAGTGCCTCCCAGATAGGTGGAGCCTAAAAGCGCTGTTCCTGAACTATTTAGCTTAACAATCACCAGGTCGGAGCCACTGCGATAATGCAACGCCGAGGTGAGCGTGTAGTTGGTGCCACCTTTGAAAGCGCGCTGGTAGGCGTCGGAGGTGGTGGGGAAGTTGTCAGAGCCCGTCGTTCCTAAGATGTAGAGCTCGTCATTTTCGTTCACCACCATACTGTGAGGAATGTCCACGCCAGCACCGCCAATGTAAGTGGAATACTGCAAAAAGGCACCGTCAGAATCAAATTTGCTGATGGAGATATCACAATCACCACCGCCATATTTGATTTGGAATGCACCTGTGGTTGTGGGATAGCCGATGGCGAAGACATTACCGCCGGCATACAGATTGCCGTAGTTGTCGTAAGTGGCCGAATAGCCCCAGTTGTCAGCGGTGGAACCTGAGAATGAAGAGAAAACAAGCTCTGGGTCAATAACCAAGGGACGTTCCGTGTCGTAGGCGCCTACCTCAAACGAAAGAATGTTTTTGTTGAGACGGTAGTTGCACGAAACCCAGACGGTGTCGCCATTAGGACTCAACTGATAGGCAATAGGCTTTAATTCAATAATTTGCGATACATCAGTATTGATAAACAGGTGGTTTCTAACGATAGAGAGACTTTTAACACCTTCATATTTCATCTTGATTTGAGAAGGAGAAACGCCCGGATCGATCGTAAACTCATACTTGAGATGGTTCTTCTGATAATATTGTAAATCAATACCTTTGTATAATTCGTCATAAAAAACCTCCTCATATTTGCGCACATTAGAGGCCCAGCGGCTCGGGTCATTGCCAATAAAATAGTTAACATAGTCGGGAGTGGCATGATGCCCCATAATGCGTACCTCAGGGTTGGCATTCAGAAAATGCACTTTGTAAGCGGCCGCATTCATAGTGCCATCCGAAACATAGGGCTCTGACGGGTGTTTCTTGTGATGGTAGAACGCTTCCAATTGTTGCGGATCTATCGTCACATAGGTGAAGGTGTGCTTTTCTAAAAACAAGCCACCACACGATAGTCTGGTATGGAAGAGGACCTGAGAATCCCATTGTCCGCGATTTTCAATAAATTCAACACCCTTGGTGTCCAAAGTGTCACGATGGTGACCGTAAGAGGCACTGACACTGACAATCAGAAAGAATAAAAGTAGAAGCCTGCGCATGAAGCTTTTCATTGTTGTAAGGTTTATACAAATTGCAAATATACAATATTATTTTAAAGAAATGCTTTAAAGAAAAAAACACGTATCTTTGCGATTGATTTCTTGTTAAGCATGTATAGACTGAAGATTTGGTACGCATTGTTTCTCTTTCTGCTGGTGCAAAATGTACTGGCTCAAGAGGCTGTGGTGGAATTGGTGCGTCAGGAAAACAACAAGTGGACTTATCGGTACACTTCCAGCCAGTTGAACATCAGTGAGATAAATGATCCGACGGGCTCTTATTCGCGAATTACGATTCCTTATCATCATTTCTCTAACGAAA
>JAEERB010000215.1 GCA_016285615.1 Bacteroidales bacterium | reverse complement strand
TCTTCGACGGCGGCTTCGATAACGAGGTCGGCGTCAGCAAAGGTGGCGTAATCGGTGGTGGTGGTGATGTTCTTCAGCAGAGCATCGACGGCCTCTTGGGTCATCTTGCCCTTCTCCACCAGTTTGCCATAACCTTTGGCAATGGAAGCCATAGCCTTGTCGAGGCTGGCTTGTGTGCGGCTCTTCATGACCACGGGCATCTTGGCGGCGAAAGCCTTCACAATGCCTTTAGCCATGGTACCGGTTCCAATAACACAGATTTTCATGATGTTTGGATTTAAAGATTTGATGATTTAAAGATTTAAAGATTTAAAATTCAATGATTTATT
Source organism: Bacteroidales bacterium (assembly GCA_016285615.1). The sequence continues at coordinate 3,156 of JAEERB010000215.1, read as the reverse complement.
CTAATTTATTGATTATTGTCGTACTATCAATCGTGTTCTATATGTTTTGCCATCTGTAGCGGTAACGCGTAGCAAATATACACCTTCGGCTAAACCCGTGACACTGATTTCATTTGTACCATGTATGGTATTAACCAACTGCCCGAATGCATTGTAAACTTGTACTTCTGCTACTTCAGAACCGCCTATTGTTGCCATTTCCTTTGCAGGATTCGGATAAATAAATATGGGCTCCTTTATTTCCTCAACCCCAGTAACGGTACATGAACCATATTCTGGGTTATACCAAACGAGTTCCCCATTTTGATGAAAGCACAGCGCTCTAGAATAACTTCCGCAGTAATAATACGAGCCACTATTTAACAATCCTAAATCGCTGCCTATACCTTCTATCCATGTTTCAAGGGCGTATGGCTCTCCTGTAAATTCATATTCCAATCCAAACCAATACTTTTTCCTGTCAACTCCACCAATATGCTCTATGCTAATGGAATCGACAACCAAATAGGATTCAAATAAAGTGTCGCCGACATTGGCTGTGAAGTCATAAAGCAATATGTCTGTTTGATGATTTAAATCTCGATACCAAACCTTGCCTTCTTCTTCTCTAAGCAACGAAAATAGACGAGGGTCGTCTCCGTTTGCAGTTCCCATTATTTTCGTATATCGGACATCTTCAATGATAGTGTCTCCTGAACACCAATCAACAAAGTTGGTATATGTATAATTAGGCCAATTATCCGTTATTACTAAGAGTGTATTCCATTCATTTCCATCTTGGATAATAGGCACATACTCTTGTGCTCTTAACGTCATTTCTCCCGCGAAAAGCAAGAGCGTAAGCATAGTAAATAGTCTTTTTGTTTTCATGGTATTATGTTTTTGCATTTTAGTTCTCTCCTTTTCGGTTCACGATTTGCTGTTCCAATTGCTTCAGTTCCTCATCGTCCATTTGGTCGGCAAGCTGGGCATCGGCTTGTTTGCGGCGTTGGTCAAACTGTTCGTAAACGGCCAACACATGGGCTTCCATTTCCTTATTAGTAATGCTTCCAGCATTGCGAAGCACATCCTTGTTTTGGAATTGCAGCAGATGGTCAACATTCTGCCGCCAATAATTAAGGGTCAGGTCAAGTCTTTCCTTCACACGGATTTCCGCAGATTCAAGAAACAATGTCGTCAAACGGTTAAGTAAGTCTATTTCGTCAGCATGAAGATAGTTTTTGGCGATGTAGATGTCTTGCTTGCGTACTACCGAGCCTTTCCATGAAGTCAGTGCCATATTAGGCTGTGAGGCATCGGCACGACTGACAATGATTTCGGCAGCGGTTTGGTGGGTTACGGCGTAAAGCAATTTGTTTTGCGTCTCAGCAAAGAACATCTGTGTAGCCTTGTCGGTGGAGTCGTAGTCGCTGCTTAAAGCGAACAGGTCGCGGAGTTTCTGGTAGAAGCGTTTCTCCGAGGCTCGAATGTCGCGGATGCGTTCAAGCAACTCATCAAAATAGTCGGGACGACCATCAGGGTTCTTGAGGCGCTCATCGTCAAGCACAAAACCTTTCACGATGAACTCTTTCAAGTGTTGGTTGGCCCAAATGCGGAATTGCGTACCTCGTTTTCCTTTCACTCGGAACCCCACAGCCAAGACCATGTCCAAAGCATAGAAAGTAACATTGTAATGCTTCCCATCAGCAGCAGTTATTAAATAATCCTTAATAACTGAATTTCTATCTAATTCGTTTTCTTTCAGAATATTAGATATGTGGATATTGACATTGGGAACCGAGGTGGCAAAAAGTTCTGCCATCTGTTTCTGGTTCATCCAGACGTTGCCATCACGAGCCATCATCGTTACACTCACCTTGCCGTCCAAGGTGTTGTAGATAATGAGGTTCTGCTGATTAGGTACAATATCACTCATAGTGCCTTGTTTTCTACAAATTGTAGTGTAGAGACGGTGTTCACACCGTCTCTACACACACGATTCATTTCCCTTTGAACTGTGCCTCCCGCTTCTCAAGAAACGCCGTCATGCCTTCCTTTTGGTCCTCGGTGGCGAAGCACTTGCCGAAGGCGGTGTTCTCCAACTCGATGGCATCGGCGGCAATCAGGTCGTAACTCTCGTTGATGCACTGCTTGGCGTAAGCGATGGCCAAAGGCGCGTTGGCGACCATCTTTTGGGCGGTCTCCATCACCTTGTCCATCAGTTCCTCGGGCTCGCAAACGGCATTCACCAAGCCGATACGCAGGGCTTCGTCGGCACGGATGGCCTTACCCGTGTAAATCATTTCCTTGGCGTAGCCTTGTCCAACGAGCTTGGCAAGACGGTAGGTGCCGCTGAAACCGGGCGTGATGCCCAGTCCCACTTCGGGCTGACCGAACTTGGCCTTCGAGGAGGCGTAACGGAAGTCGCAAGCCATGGCCAACTCGCAGCCACCGCCGAGGCAGAAGCCGTTGACGGCAGCGATGACGGGTATCGGCAAGGTCTCGATCTTGCGGAACGCGATGGCGCCGAGTTTGCTGAACTCGTAGCCTTCCTTCTCATAGAGGTGCACCATCTCGGAGATGTCGGCACCGGCCACGAAGGCCTTCTCGCCGTCGCCCGTGATGATGAGGACACGCGTCTGGGCAGTATCGAGGTGACTCACGAAGTCGTCGATCTCCTTCAGGACAGTCGAGTTGAGCGCGTTCAACGACTTGGGCGCCGACACTTTCATGACGGTGATCAGGTCGTGCTGCTCAATCTTCAAGAAACTGTAGTCCATGTCCTCGGGGATTAGATGTCCATGGGTTTCAGGTTCGGGGAGATGATCAGTTTGGCCTCAGTGGCTGCTTGAACATCTTCAACCGTAAACTCAGGATGCAATTCCTTCAGGACGATGCCCTCGGGGGTGATGTCCATGACACCCATCTCGGTGATGATCATGTTCACCTGTCCGGCAGCGGTCAGGGGCAGCGTGCACTCCTTCAGGATCTTGGGAGCGCCCTTCTGGGTGTGTTCCATGGTCAGGATGACGCGCTTGGCACCCACGACGAGGTCCATGGCGCCGCCCATGCCGGGAGCCATCTTGCCAGGGATGATCCAGTTGGCGAGGTTGCCCTTCTCATCGACTTGCAGGGCGCCGAGGAACGACACGTTCACATGGCCGCCGCGGGTGATGG
>JAEERB010000003.1 GCA_016285615.1 Bacteroidales bacterium | reverse complement strand
TGGCGAAGTGAACAGGGATGCCGACCTGATAGAGAAAGGCGGAGTCGTGGGGCAGAAGGAAGAAAGCCTCGTGGCCTTGCAGAACGGTTGCATTTGCTGCACGCTGAAAATGGACCTCGTGGAACAGTTGCGCGACATCACACGCCAGCATCGTTTCGACTACATCGTGATTGAGGCCAGTGGCATCTGTGAGCCCGAGCCCATTGCCCGCACCATCGCCTCGATTCCTAATATGAATGAGGAGTACACGCAATACGGCATCCCGCGCCTCGACTGTATCGTGACTGTGGTGGACGCTCTTCGTATGCAGAGCGAGTTTGCTTGCGGCGACAGTCTCGAAAAGAAAGATATGCAAGAAGATGATATTGAGAATCTGCTCGTCCAGCAAATCGAATTCTGCAATATTGTCCTGCTGAACAAAGTGTCGGAAGTGGCTCCCTCGGAAGTGCTGCGTATCCGCCAAATTGTTCACCATCTGAATAGAGAAGCCGAAATCATCGAAACCAATTATACTAAGATTAATTTGGAATCCATCATTGATACGCATCTGTTTAATTATGAGAACGTCTCACTGTCGGCAGGTTGGGTGCACGAAATGGATCGGCCGACGACTGAAGAAGAGGAACGTGAAGCCCGCGCCGACCATCACCATCATGAGGACCATGACGATGACCACGATGACGATGATCACAATGAACATCATCACCACCATCATCATCACGACCACGACCATGACGGCGGCGAGGTGGAAGAGTATGGCATTTCGACCTTCGTCTATTACCGCCGTAAGGCCTTTAGAGTAGCGAAATTCAACGAGTTCTTGTCGAGAAAGCGCCCCAAGAACATCATCCGCGCTAAGGGCGTTTGCTATTTCAAGGAGTACCGCGACATGTCGTACCTCTACGAGCAGGCTGGCGTGCAGCAGAAGATGACGGAGGCCGGTTTGTGGTATGCAACCGCACCCGAAGAGGACTTGATTCAACTCATGCAGCAGGATCCCTCCTTTATGCGCGACTGGGACCCCGAGTACGGTGATAGGATGATTAAGATTGTCTTCATCGGACAGAACATGGACAAGGAGCAGATAACCAGAGAGTTGGATGCTTGTTTGGAATAAAATGTCAATAGGAGATGAGCAGCGTACTATTAGTTAACGATATGGTGGGATTTGGCAATCTGGGGATGTCGGCCATGGTGCCGATACTCTCAGCATTGAAGTACAAGCTGTTCCGACTGCCCACTTCGCTTGTTTCCAATAATTTCAGCTATGGGCAGTTCGCCGTGCTCGACACCACCGACTACATGCGGCAGTCGATCGACATCTGGGAGCGGCAGGCTTTCCCCATCGATGCTGTTATCACTGGCTATTTGGTTTCTGAAGAGCAGACGAAGCTGGTGGCCGACTATTGCTCGGTATTGAAGAGACGTGGCACTCGCATTTTTGTTGACCCCATTATGGCCGACGATGGCAAACTGTACAATGGCGCCACAACGCAAACAGTTGACTATATGCGCAATATGTGCCGTGTGGCTGATGTTATTCTGCCTAATATGACCGAAGCGCAACTCTTGGCCGGTTATTGCCTTGGTCAGCGCTCGCTCTCTGCAGCCGACGCCCAGGACCTGATTCACCGTCTACACGCCATTGGACACAATTCGGTGGTCATCTCCAGCATGGTGGTTGAAGGGCAGACCTGCACAATGTTATACGATGCACAGACGGATACAGTCAAGACCTTGCCTTACAAATGGATACCGGCACAATTCTCGGGCACGGGTGATATGTTCTCGGCCATTTTAATGGACCGCTATCTAAAAGGTAATACGTTGGAATACAGCGTACAATCGGCGATGAATTTCGTGTCGAAGATGATAGAAATCAACATGGATTATCCGTTCCCCGACAATGGCATTCCGATAGAACAGTATCTGGATGAGGTAAGGTCAGAGTAGGTTAATTTGTTGTTTAGTTTATTTTATGAAAGCATCTGCACTATTCAAACAATATGTATGGTTGGTGGACACCATACGACGAGCTGGGCGCATCACACTACGCGAAATTAATGATCGTTGGTTGCGCACAGAGATGAGCGAAGGTGTTCCTTTCAGTCGTACTACATTCCGTCGTCATCGTGCTGAGGTAGAGGAGATGTTCGGCATTATTATTGACTGCGATAGCGAGAATCAATACTATATTGATGACCCATCTCTGATGAATACTGACAGCGTACCGCGATGGATGCTCAGTACCTTGGCGGTGAGCAATATCGTAAGCGAAGCACGGGGTTTGCATGACCGCATTCTTCTTGAAAGCATTCCCAGTGAAAGCGAACATCTGCAATTGGTCATTGAAGCCATGCGTAATTCACATCGCATTAGTGTTACCTATCGTCGTTATGGTGATGAAAATCCTTCTATTTGGAAGGTAGAGCCCTATTGCATTAAACTTTTCCGCCGTAGATGGTATTTATTGGGATGTTTTGAAAAAGGAAACTTTATCACTCTTTCTTTTGACCGAATAATTGACATCAATGTTACTGATGAAGATTTTAAGATGGATGACAATTTTGATGCTCAGATATTCTTCAATGATTACTTTGGTGTGATGACTGATGATCGTCTGCCCATTGAGCGTATCGTGTTGCGGGCATATGGGAGTGAACCATATTATTTGCGTGATTTACCGTTACACCCATCACAACAAGAGATTGAAACGAATAATGACTATACCGATTTTGAAGTCCGTTTGCGTCCCACTCGTGACTTTTTTGCCCATATATTATCTCGGGGCCGTTGGTTGAAAGTAGTTTCTCCTGAAAGTATAGCACAGGAAATCAAGCAGATGCATCTGGAAGCAGCAAAAAAATAAATATTTTTTCAACCTGGTCCACTTTTTGGCGCAGTGGCTATCTATTTTTGTGGCGTTAAACCAATAAAAACTAAACAAAAATGAAAGCACAAAACAAATTTTACATGGATTGCCACTTAGCTGGCCGCAAGTATCATGATGCAGACCTCGTTTGGAATAAACTTTGCGTGGGCATGCCTGTACGTCTGGAACGTGAAGAAAACAATAGCTATGACCCTGAGGCTATTCAAGTTATCTTCAACAACGATGGCGAAGATTTTCTCCTTGGTTACATTCCTAGTAGTGTAAATCAAAACCTGTCGACCTTCATTGATATGGGTTGGAATGATATCTTCGACTGTCGTATTTCCAGGTTGATTCCTGAGACGCATCCCGAACAGCAAGTTCATTTGACGATAAGGATTAAGAAAAAAAATACGAAGAAGAGTAATCAATAATCAATCAAAGATGAATTTAAATCAATTTTATAAAGATGGATGGCAGAGGTTGAATCGTTTGCCGGATGATCCTGAAGAATCAGTATCTCTTGGAAAAGCAACGCCATCAGCATACTGTTTTGCACAAATTTTCCCAATAATAACCCAAGATGCAATGCCGTATGACTATCCTGAAGAAATTATTGATGGCATACACAGAGCATTAGCTAACAACCAAGCTTTGATAGAGGTTAAATGTGGTCAAACATCCAATGGTCAAAAGATCGTTCACAGCATCGTTAAAACGCAAATGACTCCTTCGGGCGTAAACTATTTTGTTCGTGCCAATATATTTAAAAAAGACTCTGTTTTTGAAGTTAGAGCCACTTTCGAGGAAACAGGTCTTACCGGACAACGTGATAATGCTATTTTCGAAGTTGCAAGACAACAGGGGATTGTCTCTATGGATGATACCTCAAATTGGATGTTTGACCCATATGACCCATCATTCAAGCGCCCTTATCTAATGAATCTGTCCGAACAAGAACAATTTGACGAGCATTTTCCAGAGCATCCTCTAACACAAGCGCGACGTTTTATCAATATGTTGTAAAAAGATATATCAAATATCAATATAATGGATGTTACACTTACCGATGAAATGAGATCTCTCAAAGGCAAGGATTTTGTTCTATATTGTCTTTATGACCATCCGAATAAAGAGTTTCGAAATATTGTACATACACTGTTTTATGCAGTGGTGTATGATATGGACAAGACCGAAAGGTATATCAGACGACTTATTCACGAACCTAATAAATCGTTAATATACTATTATCCTGCGTTTGATAAGAAGGATAAGATTATTGGAAAAGAATTGGTCGGATCGATTCTTGATGGTGCGCTTTATTGGGGATAATGTCATCTGCATTATTGAATTAATTCTCGTATCATCATTTCATATGAAAATGTTATTTGTATCTTTGCGACTACAATTTTTAATAAAATAAGTGTCTTATGGCAGCAACAATTAGTGTGAACAAACAGAATGTTCAAGATTTATTGAAGACAGGTAGAACGAAACCCTTTGTGATTCCCGAATATCAGCGCCCATACGCATGGACTGATGAGCAAATTGAAACACTTTTTGAAGATATTTGGGAGTTTGCAACAACAATAGGTGGTTTAAAAAGAAATGGATCGTATTTCTTGGGAAGTATTGTATCATTTGAAAATGAGAATGGAGAACAGGAAATTATAGATGGTCAACAGCGTATTACATCACTTTTCTTGTTGTTAAGAGCCATTTACACAAAACTTGTACAAGGTGATGATTCAAATACGGAAGCTGCTCAGAATTTCATTAAACAGATAGAACCAGCCATATGGCGAACGGATAATCTTACAGGTAAAGTTGATTTTTCAGATATTCTCCTCACTTCCAAGGTTGTGGATAATGATGGAAATATGATTTTGCGCGATATTCTTCGAACAGGTATGGCAAATTCAAAGGCCAATGATAATTACTCGAAGAATTATTTACTTTTCCAGAAGTTATATGATACTCATTGTGCTGAATCCCCGTTACAAATTTACGATTTTATCTATGCCATTCTAAATCAGGCTATTTTGCTTCCTATTGGTGCAGATACCCAAGATACTGCTTTGACAATCTTTTCTACACTTAATAATAGAGGTTTACAACTTACGGATGCTGATATTTTTAAGGCAAAAATTTATAATCATCTCAAAGAAAAAGAAGAAAAAGATGCTTTTATCGCCAAATGGAAGCGTTTGGAACGAGAAGCTTCGGAAGCAAATGAAAGCATTCAACGACTGTTTTACTACTATATGTTTTTTCTTAGGGCATGCGATGGGAATGTGGATTCTACGGTTCAAGGTGTTAGAAAATATTTTCTTGCAGGGAAAGGAGAAAGATTATATGAAGACTCTTTGATGGAGAAATTGAATAAAGTTTTGAATTTTTGGAAAGTGATTAACACAAACCATGATATTCCAGAAGAAATATGGGATAATAATGCGGAAGTACGTAAAGCTCTTGACATATTAGTTTCATATCCTAATGAGTATTGGAAATATCCTGTTATTACATATTACCTTTCCCATTGCGATGATTCTGATTTTGAAAAAGAATTTTTACTTTTTCTCAATAAACTTATCGGAGAATTGATATCTAGATTTATTATTTATCCAACTATCAATTTTGTTAAAGGTGATATTCTAAAGTTGAATGTGGAAATTATTAATAATCCTCATCCAAAATTTGCATTTAGGACAATAGACACTACTTTTATAGGGGATCGAATAAAGAATCCTCATCGTAACATTGTAAGAATGTTGTTGAAAATATTCGCCTATAATCACCAGAGAGAACTACTTCCACCAGAATGGCAAATAGAACACATATTACCTCGTAAATGGCAATCTTCATTTTTCCCTGATACTGATGATGTTTATGTAAACGATATGGTAGAGCATATTGGCAATAAAACCCCATTTGAAAAAGTATTGAATATTGTAGCCAGCAATGGTTATTTCGCAAAAAAACAAGCGGAATATAAAAAATCCTCTGTGGAAGTAACTAAGGTCTTAGTCGCTAGTATTTCTGAAGACTGGACAATTGGAAATATTCAACATCGTGATGATATTATATCGGAGGAAATAACAGAGCTGTTGTCAGAATGGAATGACAACTATGAAAGGGCTGTTATTGTTACAAACTCCAGTACGCCATTGCCGACGCCGGAAGAAGAGGAGATGATAAAAAAGTTAAAAGCCAAAGGATTAATATAATAGGATATAGAGGAAGGCTCAGATTGCTTAAAACCCCCAACTAACCCCGCCCATGAGCGTGGTGCGCGGCATTGGGAAGCCGTAATTGATCTCGTATTCTTGAGCTAAGAGGTTGTCTGCCTTGATATGGCACCACAGTCCCTTCCAAATGCGGTAGGAGGCGTGGGCATTCCAAAGGACGAAGTTCTCTACTTGACCATCAGGGTGGCCTTGGGACGGGAGTTGGGTGAACAATCCTCCAATGTATTGTATGCTGGTACCAATGGTAAAGCGCTTGTGGTGGTAGTTGGCGGCAAAGTTAAACTTGTGCTCCGGCGCTGCTATAATAGGCTGTTTCATATATAGATAGCTGTAGTTGGCCGAGAGGTGCAGCCCTTTGATGACTTGGTAGGCAATCTCTACTTCGCAGCCTACATTGTTCAGTTCACCCGTGTTGACATTGAGCGGGCGGCCCTCAACCATCCTGCTCTCGATGATATTCTGTGCGTGCAAATAGAAGACATTGGCTCCGATGCGCAGGCGGTGTCCCAATAAATGCTGGCGGTAGCCTAACTCGTAGTTCATCATGCTCTCAGGCTTCAGCTCGTCGTTGGCAGGCTTGTACATGTACATCTCACGAATAGTGGGATTGCGGAAGCCGCGGCCCACGGTGAGCTTGATTTCTGCATCGTGGGGCAGGAGGAACGACAAGCCGCCCTGCGGAATGACAGCCAGACCCGTCTGTACGTGCCAGTCGAGGCGCACACCTGCATCCAAGGCAAACCATTTGGCCACTTGCTGGCGGAAATCCACGTAGCCGGCCAGCTCGTACTGTGCCTTCTTGATGATCTCTTTGTCGTCGCCATTGGCTTTGTTGCGGTTCCAAGCATGACCGCCAAAGTGTTGGTAATCAAAACCAAAAGTGGTGCGGTTGCCCTTGAAGAAGGTGGCCGACTGGTAAGCCGACAGCCCTGCCATCACGTCGTTGTGCATGTACCACGTGGTTTGCGGCACAGAGTCAACGGGCGGGCGCCAGCCGTTGTCAATCTTGTGGTGTCCGCCATTGTAATAGAGTCGGATGGCTCCCGAGGTCTTGTCGTAGTTGTTCTCCACCGACAGGGCCGCCGTGCCTCGCAAAATGTGCATGTCATTATCCTCAATCGGGGCATAAATGGTGCCAGGGTTCGAGGAGTTGAAGTAAGCCACATTGCCCGTGGCGTTGATGTTCCAGTGCTTACTGATGTCGTAACCGAGTCTTACGTAGCCGCAGTATTCGTCAAAATTCATATTCTCGCGGTGGCCGTCGGTGCGCGAGTAGTTGAACCCTACGCTGCTGGTGAAGCGGCCTTTGCGTACTTGATTGCTGATGCCCGCATCCAGCGTGTAGAAAGAGCCGCCCTGTATATGGATGTTGGTCATCACGGTGTCGCGCTCCGGCTGACGGGTGATGATGTTGACTACGCCGCCCATGGCGTTGCTGCCATAGTAGAGCGAGGCGGGCCCGCGCACAACCTCTACACGCTCAGTCATCATCGTCAGGTAGTTGTCGGCGATGGGATGTCCGTACAAGCCTGCGTATTGCGGCAGTCCGTCGATGAGGACCAACAGGTTAGCCATGCCGCCGATGCCGCGCACCTTGATGGCGCCCGACGATCCTTCGCTGACACCATAACCCATCATGCCGCGGTTGGTGATGAACAGCCCCGGCACATCGTTGGTGAGCGTGGGCAATATGCTGGGTTCGTGGCGCTGCTCCAACTGCTCGCTGCCTACTACACTGACAGTCAGAGGTAAAAGTCGCAGGTCGGTGGGACTCTTCGTTCCCGTGGCGACCACCTCTTTTAAGTTGATGACCGTGTCGGTGTGCGTTTGGGCTCCAAGGATGTTTGTACTGATGATAAAGATGACGAGGATGTAAAATTTTTTCATATTATTTTGGTAATCAGCTATTTGTGATTTTTAGTATTCTTGGATGGTTGCTCGGCTCGTTGCAGGGCAGTTCGTCCGGCGTCGGTCATAAGTCCCCTCTGTTCCAAGTCATGACAGCGCCGTTTGTTCAGTTCGGTCCAATGGCTGTTTTTGCGGCGTGGCGACAATCGCTGTACCAGCTTGCCATCGGCCGTCTTCTTGAGGGTGGAGTCAATCCAGCCGAAACAGAGCGCCTCTTCCACTACGTCGGTGTAAAGCAGCGCATCCCACGCGGGGCGCCGTTGGCGGTAGGTCATCACCCAGCACTCTTTTTCGGTCTGGTGATGCTTCATCAGCCATTGCCGCAAGGCGCTTCTCTCCTTCAAAACCAAAAGATTGACGATCTCCATCTATTGTTGACGTTTGGCTTTAAAGTAGTCGTTATACATCTTGATGCCAAATACGATACAGCTGCATGTGGCTGTTACTAAGTTTGTTAAAAATAGAGACCAGATGATTTCGGGCTTGTGTAAAAGGCCTTGCAGCATAAAGAAGATGGCTCCGATGCCCATCATTAGGAACGTGGGCAATGCGATGTCGTCGGTCTTGCGGGTTCGGATGGTGCGAAAGGCTTGAGGCAGATAGCCTAAAATCATGCATACGCTGGCAATCAAGCCGCAGATTTCGTAAAAACTTATTTGTGTCATAACAGGTTGATGCTCAATAGAAACAATAACAGCCCGTTACGGTTGGGCAGCGGGCTGTTAGGATGTTTGTTCTTATTCGTTGATAATATCTTTTACTTTGGCTTCAAAACGTTTGATACCGAAGAGGGCGACGAGGTAAGCCACACCGATGAGGACGAGACCGAGGCCAAACATCCAGGAGAGTGTGATACCCGAAGCGTCTAAGTGGTACAAACCGAGGCATCCCAAAACGGCGCCACCAATGCCGAAGAGCATGATAACCCACCAGAAGGGAAATCCAAATTTCTTGTAATCAAAGCTTTGTACAAAGAGGACGATGCCTTCAAACATAACCCACAACGCAAAAATGATGGGCAGCGAAATGGCTAACCAAATGGAGTTGCAGAGGAAAATAATACCTACGAGGATTTGCAGCAATGCGGAAAGCATGCGTGTGCCACTGTTAGGCAGAAATCTTTGTGTGCGCAGGGTGAATACCAAGCGTGAGATACCGGCAGCAAGCGTAAAGCAACCAATCATCACGGCCAAGGAAAGTAGAGTTGCCTCTGGATTGATAAAACATGTAACACCCATTGCAATAAACAGAATACCCGTGATCCCTAACCAGATTTTTGTACTTTTTTTCATCTTTAAATAGTTTTAATAGTTTATATAATTAGTTGATTATGATTTGTTTGTGTAAATTATATATTCCCATATCCTTATGCAAAAATAGTTTATTTTGATGATATACCCGCTAACTCAAACAATTTTCCTTCATCTCTCATCTCTCCACTCTCATCTCTCCGTTCTCCGTTCTACTGTCCCGACATTCGCTTCACTCTCTTAATGGCCATTCGCCAAACGAGGAAGAAGAAGATAAAGAAGACAATGTAGAGCGTTCCGGAAAGGGTGTTGACCTCTTCCAGATTTTCGAATTTGCTGAGGTTGTCCACAAACATCAGGATACCATCGTAGATGCCATGCAGGATGACGGGAATAATGTACGCCCAGAACATGTAGTATTTGCGGCGCTTGCGGCGGAAACGTGCCAAGGCGAAGAAGTAGCCCATGAAGATAGCGAAGAAGAAGTGGGCGGGCACGGCCAGCAATCCGCGACCGAGAGCCACTCCTAAGCCGCCATAAAGGACATACAACACATTCTCGATGCCCGCAAAGCCCAAACCAACAAAAGCAGCATACTCGGGACCGTCGTAGTACTCGTCAAAGTAAGGACTCTTCCAGATACACCAGTAGAGCATCAGCAGTTTGCAGAATTCTTCGGGCAGCGCAGCTCCTACGAAAGCGGTGTACAGGGCGTCGTTCAAAGGGGAACTGGCAGGTGGGGGAATAAGCTTGGACAGCAGGTTGGCCACCACAATGTCGAGCAGTGCTGCCAAGATGCCGAAGAAAAAGGCTTTGAGCAACATGGATAGAGGTTCCTTATAGTAGGAGTCATGCCGGTAAACGTACCATAAAAGTATGACTACAGGTAATAAGGATGCTAATAAGATAATGCCCATTGTGCAATTATTTGGTGGTTAATGTTTTACTTTTCGACGGGTAGGTTGAATTTGTGTGTCTCCAAGGTGGCCAAGTCAATCATGAAAAGAGTGTCTTTCAGTACTTTACCCGTGCCAGTGATCATCTTTACAACTTCGTTTACTTGAAGTGAAGCGATAACGGACGGCAGCACGCCCATCACTCCGCGGTTGATGTTACCTTGCGCAACCAACTCCTTTTCGTTAGGATAGAGTGTGCGGTAGTTAGCGCTGGGTGACTGGTAGTTGAAGACCGCCAGTTGTCCCTTGGTGTCTCCAATAGAGCCGTAAATGAATGGCTTCCCGAGTGTTACACAAGTATCGTTGATAAGATAGCGGGTAGGGTAGTTGTCGGTGCAGTCGATGATGATGTCGTAATTCTTGATGATGTCGGAAGCGTTCTCCGAGGTCAAAAAGAAAGGGTAGGGAACTATCTTCACTTGACTGTTCAGTCGCCCGAGTGTGTTGACCGCCTTCTCCACCTTCGATTCGCCAATTTCGTCCTCGCGATAAAGCACCTGGCGTTGAAGATTGTGCAGAGCCACCGTGTCGGCATCCATCAGTCCGATAGTGCCAACGCCAGCTGCTGTCAGGTAAAGCGCCGCAACGCTGCCTAACCCACCAACGCCAACAACCAATACGCTGGCATTCAGTAGCTTCTGTTGGCCTTCCTCTCCAAAATCGGGCAAGATGATCTGTCGCTGGTAACGGGAAAAATCAATCATGGAATATTGGTTTTGTATTCTATTCCGCAAGCGTAGTGCAGCGGAATCTCCTTCTCCGAACTTTGAATTTTGAATTTCAGACGCGGCGTGCCGCGTCTCTACTTTGTTCTTTGTTCTTTGAATTCTGAATTTTGAATTCTCATCTCTCATCTCTCATCTCTCCACTATTTCAACGTTCTATCCCAATCCTTGTAAATCACATCGTACCCTTGGGCGCGAATCATCTGTTCCATCACTTTCGGCGAGCGGTCGTCGTTAATGTGAAACTGCTCCAGTTCGGTGTCGGGATGGGCATAGCCGCCGGGGTCGGTATGTGAGCCGGCGCTCACCGAAGTGACTCCCAACGTGATGAAGTGGTCGCGCATATTGCGGGTTTCACGCGTTGACATGGAGATCTCCACATCGTGGTCAAAGATGCGGAAAGCCCACAGCGCCTGGGCAAATTGCCGTTCATTCATCAGAAAGTTGGGCTGATAGCCGCCCGCAGCGGGACGCATCCTCGGGAATGACAAACTGTACTTGGTCTGCCAGTAGTTTTTGGTCATAAATTTTAGGTGCATAGCCAGATAGACCATCTCTGTGCGCCACTCCTCCAAGCCGATCAAGGCACCCATGCCTACACGGTGAATGCCAGCCTTCGCAATTCTTTCGGGTGTCTGCAAACGCCAGGCATAGTGGCTCTTCATGCCCTTGGGGTGATATACTTTGTAGCGACTTTCGTTGTAGGTTTCCTGGTAGATATAGACACTGTTGCAACCCGCATCGGCCATGCGCTTATACTCTTCCGTTTTCATGGGGAAGACTTCCAAGTTGATGGCGGCGAAATGGTCGCGGCAGAGTTTGATGGCATGCTCGATGTAGTCAACGCCCGCAATCTTCGGGTATTCGCCCGTGAGCAGCAGCACATTGTCGTACCCCATACTCTTGATGACTTTGATCTCTTCCATAATCTCACTGTCGGTCAGTGTCTTACGGGCGATATCGTTATTGTGGTTGAAGCCGCAGTAGATGCAATGGTTGCTGCATTCGTTGGAAAGATACAAGGGAATGTACAGCAGAATCACCTTGCCGAAGCGCTGTTGCGTGTATTGTCGCGACAGGTGCGCCATCGGCTCGAGGTAGTTCTCGGCGGCAGGAGAGATGAGGGCCTTGAAATCCTCAATGGTCAGCGTCTCCTTGCTCAGTGCGCGGCGCACGTCGGCATCGGTTTTTGCGTAGATGCTCTGCGTCACTTCATCCCAGACCAAATCTTTGATGGTATCGTAAAATTCCATTTTATAACCTCCTTTTACTCAGTGATTTTACCTTGTGATGATACTTCTCTTGATATGCGCATGGCGCAGAAGTTGGGGCCGCACATGGTGCAATAGGGCGTATGTTTGATTTTCTCTACGCCGTAAAATTCCTTGGCCTTTTCGGGGTCGAGCGAGAGGTTGAACTGGTCAATCCAGCGGAATTCGAAGCGCGCCTTGCTCAAAGCGTCGTCGCGTTCGCTGGCCATGGGGTGATGCTTGGCCAAATCGGCGGCGTGGGCGGCAATCTTGTAGGTGATGATACCTTCGCGCACATCGTCCTTGTTGGGCAGCGCAAGGTGCTCTTTGGGCGTCACATAGCAGAGCATGGCCGTGCCAAACCAGCCAATCATGGCGGCGCCGATGGCCGAGGTGATGTGGTCGTAAGCCGGCGCAATGTCGATGGTTAAGGGTCCGAGGGTGTAGAACGGCGCATTGTGGCACCAATCCTTCTGGAGTTCCATGTTCTCCTTAATTTTGTCCATGGGCACATGGCCAGGACCTTCAATCAGTACCTGTACATTCTTGGCCCAGGCACGCTGACACAGTTCGCCCATCACCTTCAACTCGCCGAGTTGGGCTTCGTCGTTGGCATCGTGGGTGCTGCCCGGACGAAGGCCGTCGCCAATGCTGACAGCCACGTCGTAGTCGGCCAGAATGTCGCAAATCTCGTCCCAGTGGGTGTAGAGGAAGTTCTCCTCGCCGTGGTCTTTCATCCATTTAGCCATGATGCTGCCGCCACGCGAAACGCAGCCCGTCAGTCGCTTGGCCACGGCTGGCAGCAGGTGCTGCAGCAGTCCTGCATGGATGGTGAAGTAGTCAACACCTTGCTCGCACTGCTCAATCAGTGTGTCGCGGTACATCTCCCAAGTCAGTTCGTTGGCCTTGCCGTTCACCTTTTCTAATGCCTGGTACATAGGCACGGTACCCATCGGCACAGGACAGTTGCGGATAATCCATTCGCGCGTCTGGTGGATATGCTTGCCCGTGGAGAGGTCCATCAGCGTGTCGCCGCCGAGGCGTGCGCTGTAAACGCTCTTTTCCACTTCTTCTTCAATGGAGGAGCCGAGGGCGGAGTTGCCGATGTTGGTGTTGATCTTCACGAAGAATTTGCTGCCGATGATCATGGGCTCGGCTTCAGGATGGTTGGGATTGCAAGGGATGACAGCACGTCCGGCAGCCACTTCGTCGCGTACGAATTCTGGTGTGATGTAGCTGTCGGGGTTCTCCTTGCCTAAGTTCTCGCGGATGGCAATGTATTCCATCTCGGGCGTGATGACGCCTTGCTTGGCCAGTGCCATCTGTGTGAAGGCCTTGCCTTTCTTGGCCTTTTTCGGAAGATAGGTCAGTGGAAATGCCACTTTCCGCTTCTCCTCGTCCGAGAGCTGTTCGTTGGTGTATTGGGATGTGAATTCAGTGAGTTGCTCCACATTGTCGTCGTTGGCGTGCCATGCCTCGCGCAAGCGCGGAATGCCTTTCCGCACATCGTGTTGGTAGTTGGGGTCGGTGAAAACACCGCCTGTATCGTACAGGTTAATGCTACCGTTGGGAATGCGCTTGCCCTCAATAACCGTGTCGGTCAATTGCACTTGCTTCATGCCCACCTCCACGGGAAAACGTTTCCCCTTGATGTATATTTTCTGTATTCTGTTATCGCAATCGTTCATGATAGTTGAATGTTTTTTTAGAGTTATGTGTTTTATATTTTAAGTTAAGAAGTTAAGAAACTAAGAAGTTAAGGATTTTTGAAGGTTGTAAAGTAGTGAGAAGTGAGTAGTGAACAGTGAATTAAGTTTTCAATTTTCATCTCTCCTCTCTCCGTTCTCCTCTCTCCACTCTCATCTCTCCGTTTCATCAAGAAACGCTGTCAGTGGTGATGTGGCCACTGCCATATCGCTGGTGGTGCCCAAGCCCGACAGGTAGGCCATTCGTCCGGCTTTGATGCTCAGGGCGAAAGCTTCGGCCATCTGGACGGGGTCGCCGGCAATGGCGATGGCGGTGTTGATGAGACAGGCGTCGGCGCCCAGTTCCATGGCGTAGGCAGCGTGCGACGGAGCACCGATGCCAGCGTCAATCACTACGGGTACATTACTCTGCTCGATGATGATGCGCAGCATCTCTTCGTTGCGGATGCCCTTGTTGGTGCCGATGGGAGCAGCTAATGGCATAACGGTCACAGCGCCAGCCTCCTCCAGTTGCTTGCAGGCTACAGGGTCGGCTTGAATGTAAGGCAGTACCTTAAAGCCCAGTTTCACCAGCTCTTCAGTGGCCTTCAGCGTCTCGCGCGTGTCGGGCAGCAAGTACTTGGGGTCGGGATGGATTTCCAACTTCAGCCACTCGGTGCCGAGGGCGGCGCGGTTCATCTTGGCAGCGAAAACGGCCTCTTCGGCATTGCGCACGCCCGATGTGTTGGGCAGCAGCACACACTCTTTGGGTATGAATTCCAGCACATTCTCGCTGGCACTGTCTTGCGTGTTCAGACGCTTCAAAGCGGTGGTCACCATCTGTGAGCCGGAGGCGATAATGGCCTGTCGCATAATCTCATTCGAGGGAAACTTGCCCGTGCCGATAAATAGGCGGGAGGTAAATTCTTTTCCAGCAATTATTAGTTTGTCGTTCATGATTAGTATGTTTAAAATATTTTAATTATCTGATTAATAGTATTTTCTGGTGATAATGAGTCAAGGATGACAGAAGATACCGCCACCCCGTGCACTCCTGTTGCCTTCAATTCTGGCAGGTCGGCGGGTGTGATGCCGCCAATGGCGTAAACGGGCAGATGCAATCCGTGATTGCGCATAAACGCCATGCGTTCGCGATAACCTTCAATGCCTAAGATAGTTGAAAGGTTCTTCTTCGTGGTGGTGAATCGGAAAGGCCCAAGCCCGATGTAGTTGGCGCCGTCCTCTGCCGCCTTGAGCATATCTTCGGCACTGTTACAGGTGGCTCCCAATAGGAAACGCTTGCCTGTCACTTTCTTGGCTTCGGCTACAGGCAAGTCGTTTTTGCCGACATGCACGCCGTCGAAAAGGCCGCTCTCCAATAGGTGAATGCGATCGTCCACGGTGAGCAGTGCTCCGTGCTGGTCGCAGGCAGGCCGCAGTTGTCGAGCCGCGGTAAGCACTTCCTCGTCGCTGGCATCTTTCATCCGCAGCTGGATGAAGCGGATGCCGCCTTCAAGTACAGCTAATGCCCCCGATACATAGTCGTAGCGCTCGTTGTGGTGTGTGATAAACATCGTCTTGGGCAACTCCCACAGCGACGAGAGCATGACACATGAGGTAAAGCCCACATCTTCGAGCAACGCCATGTTTTCGTATGTCACGCCAGCCAATGCGCAGACTTTGTCGTTAAGGATATGCTCATTGAAAAGCTGTCGCAACTCGTCCAGTGCGAAATGCGACTTGTAGCCCTGCTTGCTGATGGAATCAAAAATGGGCGAGAGGAAACAGTAGTCGGCTTTGGCTTTCCACTGTAACACTTCTTCTACAGAATGGCACGATACCGAAATGCGCTTGCTTTGCGCACTGGCCGGCGGCACGGGATGGCGACGGTTGAGATGGATGCCGCCAATGTGCAACTCGTCAGCCAAAGTGTGAAAATCGTGCAGCGACAGCCGCTCTCGAACATCCAAGTCAAACTGCTGCAAGTAGTTGCGCATCTGCGTCTCGTCGTAGTCGGGCTTGCGGATATGGAAATAGGTCACCTGCCCGCTGCGAATCATCGCGCTGATACGTTCCTGCTCTCTGAAAACGTCCTCTGCCGGTGTGATTCCGATTATCCTCCGCATGTGGCTCTGATGATGGTTATGTTGTCGTTTTCGTTGAGTTGGAGGGAAGACCATCTGCCGCGCTCGGTGACATCGGTGCCAATGGCGACGGCTACAGGCTCGTACTCACCTATGCCTAACTGCGAGCATAAATCCTGTAGTGTGCAGCCTGCGGCGACTTCCGTTTCTTGTCCGTTGACGAATACTTTCATATCAATAGGGTTGTTTGAATTGCAAATTGTGAAAATGGTTGGTGCTGCCGTGTCCGTGGCCCATTTTGTGTTTCTTGGCGGCGGCAATGGCTTGATACACATACGCTTTCCCGCGTTCAATGCTCTCTTCCATCGAATGGCCCATAGCTAAAAATGAAGCAATGGCCGACGAGAGCGTGCAGCCTGTGCCGTGTGTGTTCTCCGAGTCAATCTTGTTGGCTGTAAAGGTCTTAATATCACCATTTTCCATAATCAACACGTCGGTCATCTCATTCCCCGTAGAGTGCCCGCCTTTGATTAGTACATGGCGACAGCCGAATCTCTGAATAATCTCTTTGCCGCCATTGGCCATATCGCTTACCGATGAGATTTGCCGCCCGCAAAGGGCTTCGGCTTCCGATAGGTTAGGGGTGAGCAGGTCGCAGAGTGGTATCAGCTCGCGACAGAAGGTGCTGAGGAAATCCTCCTTGGCCAACTTGGCACCGCTGGTGGCCACCAACACGGGGTCGAGGACGAGAGGACCTCGGTAGTTGTTCTTTTGTATCGACTGCTTGATAGCCAGCACATTGTCGGTGGTGTAAACCATGCCGATTTTGATGGCAGCCACGGGAAGGTCCTCCAGTACGGCGTCGATCTGGGCAGCCAGCACATCGCTGTCCACGGCTTGTATCTTCCGCACCCCGCAGGTGTTTTGCGCCGTGATGGCGGTGATGGCACTGGCAGCATACAATCCCAACGAAAAGATGGTCTTGATGTCGGCCTGGATGCCCGCTCCACCTACGGAGTCGCTGCCAGCAATGGTGAGTACACTTTTAGGTCCGTTCATGTTTCAGACTTCTTTGCGGGGAACTAAAAGGGGCGTGAGAGTTTGTCATTCCCGAATCTGCATTACCAGACTGGTCAATGGGTATCATCTCAGCCTACTAAGTTTCAGCACCCCAATGGTTTAAGTGATGTCAAGGCATTGTTGTCCGCCTTGTCGTTACTGATTGCAAAGGTACATATTTTATTTTGGATAACCAACGAAAATGTTTCCCTTTTTATGCAAGAAACAGTAGAAAGTCTTAACTTTGCCATCTAAAAATGGATAACCATGGCCGATAATTATCTTGAAAACCGCTTGAACGATCTGCTAAGTCATCGTCCTGCCAAGCGATACGGCAGTTCTCACTCTCTCGATTCGCTACTGACGAAAAACCGCAGCTATCGCGGTTACCGCAAAGAGTATGTGGTGACCGAAGAAATGCTGAAACGCCTGGTGGCGGTCAATACCAAAGTGCCCTCCGGACGTAATCGTCAGGTGCTCCGTTTCAAAACGGTGACGCGCGAGACGGGCGCTGCCGCTATGTTGCCGCTCATCAAGTTGGGCGGCGCACTGCCCGAACTGCATCTGCCGTTTGAGGGTACTGAACCCGAAGCGTTCATCATCGTCTGCTCTACCGTGCCCGAAGACCGTATCGTGGATATCGACCTCGGCATATCGGTGCAGAGCATGTTGCTCAAGGCTGTCGACATGGGCTTGGGTGGCATTATCATCGCCGCCTTTAACCGCGAGGAGGTCAAGCGGACCTTTGCGCTGCCCTACGAGCCGCTGTTGGTGGTGGCCATTGGCAAAGGGGCCGAAAAGATAGAGTTGGTGCCTATCAACGCAGACGACGACCATGCCTATTACCGTAAAGAGGGTGTCCACTATGTGCCGAAAGTGAAGGTGGAAGACTTGCTTCTTTAATCTGTTGATAATCAGAATTTAATAATATTATGACAGCAAAAATACCTGTAGAGTCGCACCCATGGAAGCCCTTCCTGCCTGAAGGGACGGAGATTTTGATGCTCGGCAGCTTTCCGCCCAAGCGCGAGCGTTGGTCGATGGATTTCTTTTATCCTAATATTCAGAATGATATGTGGCGCATTATGGGGTTGCTATTTTATAACGACAAGGACTATTTTATCGACATAGTTCAAGGGAAGCCCCGTTTCAGTTATGAGAGGGTGGTGGACTTTTGCACAACGAAGCATATCGCTTTGTATGATGCCGCCTCTGCCGTGCGCCGGCTCAAGGACAACGCCTCAGATGCCTTTTTAGAGATCGTGCAGCCGACCGATATTCCCGCCATGCTGCGCCAGCTGCCCAACTGCCGAAAGGTGGTCTCTACGGGTGGCAAGTCAGCCGACGCCATTGCCGCGCAACTGGGCTGTGCCGTGCCCGCCGTGGGTGGCTGTGCCACATTTACTCTCGATGGCAAGCCCTACCGATTTTTCCGCATGCCCTCCTCCTCGCGCGCCTACCCGCTGAAGTTAGAGAAAAAGGCCGAGGCGTATAGGAGGGTGTTTGAGTAGGGGAAAATTAAATAGTTCTTATAAGATTTTTGATAAAGGTTACATGGTGTGACATCTTGTCTTATTCACAACACGGTCGCGTAAGAGTGTCATGTCAGTAAAGCTTCTTGAGATATTTTGAATGGTTTCCATGTAACTATCGCTACCATCTTCTTTAATGTAATAGAATGGTTTAATAGAAATGCAGTTTTTATTCTCAAATAATGTTCTGAGCAAAGTTTTATCAGATAGTCCACACGAGTGTCCCATGATATATATTTGATATGGAGCAGATTCAATAAAAGAAAGCATTTGTCGATAGTTTGATGCTTCTAAATATTTATATGATTTGATATGTTGCAGATACGAATTGTCATTTTTATTCAGGATAGTTGAATAAAAATCATCAAATTCGTCTCCATATCCAAAGATAACTCCTTTGGGGTTGTTTAACTCTCCATGAATGTGAATTGTTTTGAAAATATCTTCTTTGGGAAGATAACGGTCTGCTAATGTGGTATAATTGAAATTGAGCAATAAAATATTATCAGGTAGTCTAAATGTTGGCGGAATACAGTCGGATGGAATATTCTCAATGGACACATTATTAAAATCAAATGTACCTTTGAGATTGTTAATTTCACTTAGAGGAAAATAATCTATGTTGCGAGAGATATGATATTTTATGATTAATTTTTTCCATTCGATATCGGTGTATTTCAAGCGCTGTTGAAGCATATTGTTCCATGTTTCACCTGCTTCAACGGCAATGTCATCTTTGTCGATAGGTTCTAACATGTAGCGTTTTAAATCAAGATTTATTATGTCATCTGAAATGTTGTTTTTTTCAATTTCAGTAAGGTATTGAATCAGTTGATTTTTAATAAACTCTAATTCATGATTAATTTGTAGAGGCGGTTTATCATTCTTTAAAGAACCGATTAGTAGTTTGTAAAAAATATTTTCTATGTCTACCCAATTGTTGGTTTCAATACTTTTACATATTTTGTTGAAAAAAAGACATCTCTTTTGATGGCATACGTTGCTGTTATTCAATAGTTTACTTGTGATTTCGGTGTTGGATATGTTGTCCCATATCTCTTTAGGAAATTGCTGCTGTAATTGAATGAAATATTGTTGCCAGCAGGGGTAAGAATCATTGATGGTAAAAGTGCAGAGTTCGTCTTGTTCACTTTTTTTATAACTGTTTTGTAATCTTTTTACCCATTGTTCCCAATACCAATCGATAAAATGTTCATATCGGGTACGTAGTCCGTGAGCCAAATCGAAACCGTTACCAACTATGATTAGTCTATTCATGGATGTTTCTAATTTTAAGATTCTCCTTCCACCACCTTTATCTCCTCTTCCGTCAACCCGTATAACTCATACACCATCCTGTCAATCTTCTTGTCCGACTCAGCAATCTGTTCCGAAATGCTGTTGCACTCGGACTTGTACTGGTCGAAATATTCTTCCCATTCGTCTTGTTGAGAAAGGGTGAGTTTGATCTTCTGTTTCTTCAGTTCTTTCACGAAATCCGCAAACGACAAGGTGTCGAATGTCTCCAAGGTGCCCGTAATTTTCACATCCTCAAAATTTTCCTGCAAGCGGCGGAGGAAACGGCTGCGTTTCTGCTGCAATTGCGCGTTGAGGGAGAGCATGGTGTCGGCAAGGTCAATAAAGGGTTGTTGGTCGGCACATTCGGGGATAGGCAAACTACCAACGCCAACCTCAAAATACTCAAATACTCCACTTCCTGTCTGCTTTCCGATAGATTTATACCTGAAGTTTAGCAAGGATGAATTCAATAAAGCCAAGATATATTTGAGTGAATATTTGGGATTTGTTCCGAATATTACTGTCGTATTTGTCAAACCAATATAATTATTTGATTCATCCAGTACGAATTCATTCGACTTTGCGCGATATGAACACCAAATCTTATCATAGCAATAATACTCTTTGTGCATCGGACGAGAATAACGCCACCAAATGCGCCCTTCATTTTTACAAGTAGCACGATTGGCTAAAGTTTCTTTATTCGCCAATAAATGTTCTTGAATAGAAACTGGCAAATCCTCAAAGTTCTTTGCATCCTCAAAGTAAAGCATATATTCTTCTTTTGAGTGTAAATTATAACGGCTAATTATCTCTCCGCACATACGGCGCTTAATGTACTCTTTAGGAAATTGCGAGGGATACTCTGAAAAACAGAACACATCATTGGCTGCCGTTTCCATTCCTTTGCCAACTTTGAGTATATTGCGTAGTTCTTTCCAATTGCTGTCAATCTTTTTGTTGAGCAAAGATATCTTGTTGTCAACTAAGGCAAATACATTATCTCGATCAATATTTACAGAGAAAGAGTTCTGCTCATTAGAGATGTAGTTGATTACATCTTCAACTATGTAGTCTTTTTCTTTGAGCACAAAGGCATTTACTCCATTATGTTGTTTGTTGAAGATGGTTATACATGAAGTAATCGATGCATCCGCAAATACCATATATCGTTCAAAGTTAACGATTTTGCTCAATCGCCCATCATCAATTATATGGTTGCGTAACTTACGCGCTTTATCAGAGAAAAGGAATGCATTTGATATGATTAATCCTACATCACCCTTCGATATTTGAAGCGCTTTGTATATGAAATAGAATAATATATCGCTCTTGTCTTGCCATATTTCTGAGTATTCTTTCTGGATATATTCTACGTATTTAGATTTTGCACCCAATGTTTGAATATTGAAATACGGCGGATTCCCAATCACTACATCAAAGCCGCCCTTCTCGAACACTTTCGGGAATTCCTTCTGCCAGTTGAAGGCTTTGTCGCCGGCGATGGCGGGGTCGCTGATGAGGGAGTTGCCGCATTTGATGTTCTGGTTCAGCGTGTTGAGCTTGCGGTGGGGCTTGGCGGTGCGCAGCCAAAGAGCCAACTGGGCAATCTCCACGCTCTCCTCGTTGATGTCCACACCAAAGAGGTTGTTCTCCAAAATGCTGTTCTCTATGTTGGGAAATACTATCGATTCTCCTGATACTTTTGCCTCCATCTCATCAATGAGTTTATGCTCGTTAATGAGAAACTGTAACGCTGCATTAAGGAAGGCTCCACTGCCGCAGGCGGGGTCGCAGATGGTAATTTGCAACAACCATTCACGGTACTGCTGCAACTGCTCCATCAGGCGCTTGCGGATAGGCTTGGGGCGTTTCTGGTCGGAGAAATACTCTGCCTCGATAATACTGAGTTTCGATTTCTTCTCTGTACAAAGGCGTCCCACCGTATTTTCCACAATGTATTTGGTGATGTATTGCGGGGTGTAGAAAACACCGTCTTTTTTGCGTTTGGAGGTCTGTGAGGCTTCGCCACCGTTTATCTGTTGCGTTACCTCTTCAATCTCCGAAAGCGAGTTCTCGAAGATATGGCCGAGAATGTTCACGTCCACCTCGCTCTCAAAATCGTAGGCAGAGAGCCGTTTGGTGTGCTCCACCAAGGGCTCGTCAGAGATGATGATATTGTCGAGTACCTCGTCGGGCTTGAAAAGGCCTCCATTGTAGGCAAATATCTCATATTTCTGGCCTTTGAACCCCGTGTTCATGTAACCGAAATATTTCTTCACACGGTCGTAAAATGGGCGATATTCGTCCATCTCCTTTAGCTTCTCCCACTGGTCGATAATCTGCATCATCGAGTTCGGCGGCAGAAGTCCGCAATCCTCAGCGAAGAAGATAAACAACAGACGGTCAAGTAGTTTCTGTGTCTTCTTGAAGAGTAACAGTTTGTCGTAAGTAGGGTTATGCTCCACAATATCAGCGAAGAGCACGCGCTTGAATTGCGAGTAGTCTTTATAGAGTGAACTGGTGATGGAATCCTCGTTGCTTACGCTTTCGTTTTTGATGCGCTTGGGCAAATTGGCGGCGATGCTGTTGTATGCGAGGCAAAGCCATAGTGTTCGAAACTCTTCTTCAGAGAGATGGAACAGGTCGAATTCGATGTGCTCAACGGCATTGTCGATATAGAAACGCAGCTTTTCGAAGTTCGATATGATGACATATACGGCGTTTTGGTTTTGGCTCTTGTAGCCAAAAGCCTGTTGCTCAATTTTGGCTAAGTCGGTGGTTTTATGGTCTTTCAACTCAATTACACCAACTACTGTGCCATCAACAATAATGGCACCATCGGCCTTTTTTGAGTTACTTTCGTTTTTTTGCTCGGTAATCAGATTGTAGTCGGGCGATGGGTTGAGTGTGTAGCCCAGAACCTTCACGAATAGTTCGCGCAGAAAGCCTTCCTGGAATTGTTCTTCCTTGCTCTGGAGTATGTTGGCCTGTATGGCAGGGTTGAGGAAGTAACTTTTGTATTGCTGCCAAGCCTGCTCGGTCTCGTCGTGCGGTAATGCAGCGAGGTATTTCTTAACGATATTCTTTTGAAATAACATACTTCTTGATATTTGTCTCTATTCTTTGATGATTTCCCAATGTCCGCCTTTGTCGGGACCGACACGTCGGATAATGCCTTGTTCCTGCAGTTTCTTGATATGCACTTGTATGTTACGGGGTGCTATGGATAACTTCTCTGCCAGTTCTCTGGCCGAAATAGATGGCTTTTGGGCCATGTGTCTAACGATGTTGCCTTGAGTCGTTGACAGTTTTTCTACGATGTTTTCTACGATGTCGGCAGTCTCTTTGTGTTCTATTTCTTGCAAGGATAGGAGCAGACAATTTAGCATGAATGTAATAAAGGAAGTGCTATTCCCTTGTTTGTCGCTAAGGGCTATGGCGTCGTAATACTCTTGTTGGTGCTCTTTGATGATGGTCTCTACTGGAAGCCATGCAAAAATGGGATTCCATTGCATCAATAGCAATGTTTGCCATAATCTTCCCATACGTCCATTGCCGTCGGCAAAAGGATGGATGAATTCAAATTCGTAGTGAAATACGCAAGAACTGACAAGTGGGTGTGTTTTAGTGGTTTTAATCCAATGGAACAAATCGCTTATCAATGTTGGCACACGAAGCGCAGGTGGCGCCAGATGTACCAGTCCCTGGTTGCCGAAAACACCTACGTTTCCACTTCTGAACCTGCCGTTTTCGTTCACAAGGTCTTTCATCATCAACTGATGAGCTCGCAGCAGATCCCGCTTGTCAAATGGATTAAGTTCAAACAACAGTTTGTAAGCATCTATAGCATTTTTAACCTCCATGATTTCATTCGGGGCACCTAATACCTTTTTACCTTCAATAATGGCTGTGACTTGCTCGACGGATAACGAGTTGTTCTCAATGGCAAGTGATGATTGTATGGTTTTGATACGGTTTTTCTTGCGCAATTGAGGAGATGGCATATCTTCAAGGGTGGCATGAAGATGATGAACAACCTCGCTTATTATATCGACGAGTTTGGTTATTTCTTCTGTTTCCGTAAAGGGGGGTATGTACCCATTCATGGTCATTCTTGGATTTCGATTATCTTATTTATAATGATTAGCAAAGATACAACAAATTATGCATTAATTCAAGGTTGTACCACGTTTTTTTATTACCATTTTTTGACAATTTATTCACATAAAAAAAGAGGCAACCAAATGGTCGCCTCTTTTTTTATCACAGTGTTGATATATTATGCGGCTGTTACTTTTTCAAGCCATTTTACCATGCCAAGCATTACACCCATAGAAACACCGCAAACGATGGCGAATACCAACCAGCATTGCCAGATGGGCCATGCGTTGTACATCAGCGGTCCGATGGGGAGCAACAGGTTGCCAACAGCGGTGGCGGCCAGCCATAAGCCCTGGCAGAGACCTTGTAAATGCTTGGGAGCCACTTTCGATACGAAGGAGAGTCCCAGAGGTGAAATGAACAACTCGGCAACGGTCAGGATGAAGTACATGATAACCATAACCCATACGCCTGTCTTGGCTGCTTCTTGGGTAGCAGTGCCTTGTGCCAGGAAGTCGGTGGATGACGGATAACCGTTAACCATAGAAACAATCATCAAAAATACGTATGCAAGACCTGCAATGGCCATACCGATGGCGATTTTGCGCGGCGTTGAAATGGCGTGTCCCTTATTGGCTAAGGATGAGAAAATCAACATGATGACAGGGGTCAGCAGGATAACGCAGATTGGGTTGATGGATTGCAGAATTTCGGGGGCGATGGTCGAGGTGTTGACGAAGTCACGAGCGAAATAGGAGAGGGTTACACCGTTCTGGTGAAATGAGAACCAGAAGAAGATAACGATGCCCAGTACTGCAAACAGAGCGTAGATACGTTGTCTGATGTCTTTAGCCATAGCTTGTCTTTCATCAGCGGTGAGGGTAACGGCTTCGGCTTCAATTTTCTTGCTGGGAGTGGGGAATTTAACCTTGTTGAAGATGAAGATGCAGAGCGAGATGAACATGGCAATCACGGAAGCGATAAATGCATAGTGGATACCATTGTTGTATAACTGCAGGTAGTCGTTGCAGAAGGTGGTCATGTCGGTGATTTGATAACCGTTAGCAGTCACTTCTGCTGCCAATGTGTTCAGGTTGTCAATGCCTTGCATGGCGTCTCCCGATGCGAGATATTCGTGGCATAATTTGGGCAGGTTGGCGTTGTAAAGCAGTCCTTTGCTGTTCAAGCTGAGGTTGCGGAGCCAAGGAGCGATGAAAGGTGCAATACCGGCACCGATGTTGATGAATACATAGAACCATTGGAAACCGGCGTCACGCAGACCTTGGGCTTTCTTCAGTGCTTCGGGTCCTTCTTTGGCGGCCTCTTTTTCCAAGTTGTCGTACATCTGACCTACAATGGCCTGCAAGTTGCCCTTGAACAAGCCGTTACCGAAAGCGATAACAGCCAGGGCAATACAGGTTACCACCAGCAGAAACATCTTGTTGTCAGCCGTGGTGTTGATGGGCACAGCAATGGCCACATAGCCGAGAGCCATGACAATCAAACCGGTCATGATGGTGCCCTTGTAGTTCTGGGTGCGGTCGGCAATGATACCGCCCACCAAACTCAATACGTAAATACCGGCCAAGAAGACCGAATAAATGGTGGCTGCCGTTCCGTCGCTCAAGCCGAATTGCGAGCAAAGGAAAAGGCTCAGCACGGCTACCATGATGTAATAGCCGAAGCGCTCGCCCATGTTGCTCAGAGCGGCCGCTATCAATCCTTTGGGATGTCCTTTAAACATAATAATTAGGGTTTTAGTTAATAATAATGAGTGTTCATATTTTTAAACCGCAAACTTAATCAAAAATTTTCACTTCTCACTATCCACTTTTTACCTCTCACAATAATTTTTTTCACCTCACTATTGTATCACTCTTTTTTGTATCTTTGCTACCTATAAAAATTATTAACCTTAAAATACAAAATACTATGGCATTAGCTATTGATCAATCCAATTTCGACTCCTTGATGAAAGGAGATAAGTTAGTAGTGATAGATTTCTGGGCACAATGGTGTGGCCCCTGCCGCGCTTTGGGTCCGACCATCGACGAAGTGGCAGCTGAATACGAAGGCAGAGCCATCATCGGCAAGTGCGATACCGACGAGAATAACGACATCGCCATCCAATTCGGCGTGCGCAATATCCCTATGCTCGTGTTTGTGAAGAACGGGGAAGTGAAAGATGTGCATGTGGGTCTGATTAAGAAGAACGAACTGACACAGAAAATCGACGCTCTTCTGTAGTTGATGGGTAAGGGATGTATCTAAAGAATCTTCAACTCGTCAATTTTAAGAATCACGAAACGGCCGAGTTTGCTTTCAGCCCGAAAGTGAATGGCATTGTGGGTGAAAATGGTTGCGGAAAAACCAATCTCCTCGATGCCATTCATTATCTTTCGTTTTGTAAAAGCTACTTCTCGGCTCAGGATAGCTTTTCGGTGCGCTTTGGGGCCGACTTCTTTGCGCTGCATGGCGATTTTTACAGTTTTGATACGCAAAATAGCAATCGCGTAAGTTGTACTTTCAAGATTGCAGGTCGTAAAACAGTAAAGCTGAACCAGAAGGAGTACGACCGTATGAGCGATCATATCGGCCTCTACCCATTAGTGATGGTGTCGCCCTACGATAACGACATTATCAACGAAGGCAGTGAGGTGCGCCGCCGCTTCTTCGATATGATTATCTCGCAGTTCGACCGCGAATACCTGCACCAATTGATTTCGTACCAGAAGCTGATAGTGCAGCGCAACCGACTGCTGAAACAGTTCCTCGAAGGTGGCGGCTACAATCAGGCACTGCTTCAAATCTTCGATGAACAACTGGCGCCGTTGGCCGACTATATCCACCAAAAAAGAGCTTCGTTCATTGTCGAGATTCTGCCTAACTTCCAGTCGTACTACGATTTCCCCTCCGACAGCCGCGAGAAAGTGGATATTACTTACCAGTCGGGACTGAACGAGATGTCGTTCGAAGAAGGAATGGCCGCTAACGCCCTCGCCGACCGCAAGTCGGGCTATACCAACTTCGGCATCCATAAGGACGATTTCCTATTTACCATCAATGATAATTCGGTAAAACGCTTCGGCTCGCAAGGACAGCAGAAGTCGTTCGCCCTCGCCCTGAAACTGGCGCAGTTCGATTATGTCTTTGCCCAAAAAGGCATCAAGCCAATTCTGCTACTGGACGATATTTTCGACAAACTCGACAGACGACGCATAGCCCACCTGCTCGACCTCGTAGGGAAAGACCACTTCGGTCAAGTATTCATCACCGACACTGATGAACACCGCATCGCCGAAATCCTCGAAAGTCACCATATTGACAACGTGATTTTCCCCCTTTCCCGCACGGGCAAATAGTTTATAATGTATAATTTATAATTTATAATCCTCATCTCTCATCTCTCCGTTCTCCGTTCTCCACTTCTCACTTCTTACTTTTCAGTTTTCAGTTTTCAGTTTTCAGTTTAATTCCCCCCCATGTCTCTCAACTTCCAACGACATATTCTTGCTAATGGCCTCACCCTGCTGGTGCATGAGGATCATACGACCCCCATGGCGGCTTGCAATATTGTCTATAAAGTGGGTTCGCGCGATGAAAACCCCGACCTGACGGGCATTGCGCATCTGTTTGAGCACTACATGTTTTGCGGCTCTAAGCACATCGCCGATTATGACCGGCCGCTGCAAAGTGTGGGGGCTATCAATAACGCTTACACTTCACAGGATATTACCCACTACTATGCAGTCCTGCCTGCCAATAATTTGGAAACATTGCTTTGGCTGGAGTCGGATCGCATGCTGGAATTGGCTTTTGATTCTGAACAACTTGAAATACAGCGCAATGTGGTGATTGAGGAATTCAAGGAGGTGTGTATCAACCGCCCCTTTGGCGACGCGTGGATGAAGTTGAGCGAACTGACTTACCAACGCCATCCCTACGCATGGACTCCCATCGGCAAGTGTATCGAGCATGTGGAAAAGATTACGATGGACGACATGAAGTCGTTCTTCTTCCGCTATTATAGGCCCAACAATGCGATATTGGTCATTGCGGGCAATGTGCACTTTGACGAGTGCATCGCGCTGGCTGAAAAGTGGTTCGGCGGTATCCCCGCTGGCCCTTCCATCGAACGTGCCTACCCTCAAGAACCTCCACAAATGGCCGCCCGCCAGCTGACATGGCCAGGGAAAGTGCCCTATAGCCTGTTGCTCAAATCGTGGCGCATGTGCCGCCGCCATCATCCCGATTTCTACACTTGCGACCTGTTGACCGACTTGCTGGGCGATGGCAAGAATTCGTATCTGTATCAGAATCTGGTGGTTAAGAATAAGATGTTTACCGATATCTCAGCGTCGGTGTCGGCTACTTTCGACGAAGGAATGCTCGTGATTACGGGCCGCCCAGCTGAAGGTGTTGCCATAGAAGATGCTGATGCACAGTTGAATAAGCTCCTATACGACTTTGTTTTTCCCGATTCTTTGGAGCACGATTTGCAAAGAGTGAAGAATAAAGTGGAATCCATTCTGTTGACGAATGAGATAAAACTGGAAGACCGCTCAACGTCGTTGGCCGTGGCCGAGGCTATCAGTCGCGCCGAGGATTTTGAAGATGAAAAGGAACATTATTTTGCCGTGACTTCCAAGCAAATGCAAGAGATGATGCATGGTCTGTTGACGGAAGAGAAGTCGAATACGCTCTTTTATGTTCCTGAAAATGAGAGATAACGATACGTGTAGGTGCGTAGCGCGCTACGCACCTGCAATTTGCTATATGGTTTGTAATGTGATATTTTGATATTGAAGATGATAAAAGTTGTTGTTTTTGATCTGGATGGCACGCTACTGAATACGCTCGACGATTTGGCTGATAGCACCAATCATATATTGGCTCAACACGGATTTCCTACGCACCCGCTGGATGCGTATCGCTATTTTGTCGGCAACGGCATTGCCAAGTTGGTGGAGCGCGCTCTGCCCGCAGAGCATCGCACTGCAACCACTATCCAAACTATGCTGAATGAGTTTATTCCCTACTATAATCTGCATAAAGCTGATAAAACTTCCGTTTATCCCGGCATGACGCAGTTGATGAAAACATTGCAGCAGAAGGGAATACAAATAGCCGTGGCTTCCAACAAGGTGCACTCGGCGATGCAGCCGCTGATGGAACACTATTTCCCCGAAATCCATTTTGCTGCCGCCCTCGGGCAGCGCGAAGGTGTACCCATAAAGCCAGATGCTGCCATTGTGAACGACATTATGGCGGTCTGCAAGGCTAAACGTTCAGAAGTGCTTTATGTGGGCGATACTTCGGTGGATATGCAAACCGCCGCCAATGCCCGCGTGACTTCTGTCGGCGTTTTATGGGGCTTCCGCGATAGAAAAGAGTTGGAACAGTCAGGTGCTCAGTATATTATTGAAAAGCCCGAAGAGTTGTTGTCCGTTATGGATCTTCTCAATCGCTATGATGAAATAACGGAACATATCTTCCAATGTCTCCCCATGTATCACAAGATTGGCACTGCTGCCTATAAAGAAGGCCTGGAAAATATTGAGACTCTGATGGATATCTTGGATCATCCTGAAAAGAAACTGCGGGCTATTCATGTGGCGGGCACCAATGGCAAAGGGTCTGTGACGCACCTGTTATCGTCTTATTTTCAGGAACTTGGCTATAAGACAGGTCTCTATACCTCGCCTCATCTGGTCGATTTTCGTGAGCGCATTAAGATTAATGGCCAAATGATGACGAAAAAGGCTGTGGTTGACTTCTTTACACGCCATTGGCAACAGTTTGAGCAAATCGAGCCATCGTTCTTCGAGATGACCACCGCCATGGCGTTCGACTACTTTGCGTCTGAAAAAGTGGATATCGCCATCATCGAGGTGGGGCTCGGCGGACGCCTGGATGCGACCAATGTCATCACTCCCGAACTCTCGGTGATTACCAACATATCCTTGGAACACACGGCGTTACTGGGTAACACTTTGGCAAAAATCGCCTTCGAGAAGGCAGGCATCATCAAACCTGGTGTGCCCGTTGTGATTGGCGAGTATAACGAAGAAACCATGCCCGTATTCCAAGAAGTGGCAACGCATCGTCACGCTCCGCTTTTTACTGCCGATGAGGTGAAAGTGAGTGTGCAATCTGAAACCAAAGAAGTTAAATGTATTGACATAGAGAAAGATAATGCTGTTATATTGTCCAATGTGCAGATGCCGTTGATGGGCGATTATCAGTTGAAAAATGTGGCGACCTTCATCGCGGCCCTCTCTGCTCTGCACTGCCCCCTCGATGATACGTTGCGACGGGCTATCGAACATCTCCTTCCCAATACTCATCTGTTGGGTCGTTGGCAGGTTGTGTCGCAACATCCTTATACAGTGTGTGATACGGGACATAATGTGGGCGGTTGGATAGAGAATGCAGCCCAGTTGCGTAAGCAGGATTGCCAGCAGTTGCGCGTGGTTATCGGCTTCGCCAACGACAAAGATGTGGAAAGCATTATTCACCTTCTTCCTGAAAAAGCTTTTTATTATCTTTGTCAAGCCAATATCAATCGTGCACTTCCTTCGGAAGAGATGCTGCCGATGTTCACGAAAAACCATCTGCAGGCTCATGCCTATCCGACAGTGAAAGCGGCATATCTGGCAGCCCTGGCCGATGCTGGTCCCGACGATATGATTTATATCGGCGGTAGCAATTTCGTGGTAGGGGAATGGATGGAAGAGTAGGGGGGAATGATGATTTGCCCAAATAAATTGTAGGGACGCACGCGTGTGTCCGCCAAATAAACCAAAAACAACACCATGGCAAAACCAAAATCACAGTTTTTTTGCAAGAATTGCGGTGCGCAGTCGTCCCAGTGGATGGGCCGCTGCCCGTCGTGTGGAGAATGGAATACCTTTGAAGAGGAAATCGTGCAGAGGGAGGAGTCGTCGAAAGGCAAATCGCCTGTGATGGCGATGAAAAGCGCCCCGAAGCCTGTCAGCGATATATCGCTGCTGGAACTGCCGCGCATACATTCCGGCTTTGCCGAATTGGACAATGTGCTGGGTGGCGGCATCGTAGCTGGCTCCATTATCCTCTTGGGTGGCGAACCTGGCATTGGCAAGTCAACGCTGCTGCTGCAAATGGCACTGTCGATTAAGCATAAGAAAATTTTGTATATCTCTGGAGAAGAGAGCGATACGCAGCTGAAGATGAGAGCGGAGCGACTCTCGCCAGGAACTGAAATACAACATTGCTATATCTTAACCGAAACGGTAACGCAGGAGATCTTTAAGCATATTGAAGTCCTGAAACCCGACATGGTGATTGTCGATTCAATCCAAACGCTGCAGAGCAATCTGCTCGATTCCGCCGCTGGCTCCATCTCGCAAATCAAAGAGTGCGCCGCCGAGTTCCAACATTTCGCCAAAACCTCGGCCGTTCCCGTCTTTCTTATCGGTCACATTACCAAAGACGGCACTCTGGCTGGTCCGAAAATCTTGGAACACATCGTCGATACGGTCATCCAATTTGAAGGCGACCGCCACTACGGCTACCGTATTGTGCGTTGCGTGAAAAACCGCTTCGGCTCCACATCCGAACTGGGCATCTTTGAGATGAATAATAGCGGTCTGCACGAAGTGCTGAACCCTTCCGAAATACTTATCTCCCAGCATGATGACCAATATAGTGGCAGTGCCATCGCCGCCATCTTGGAGGGCAATCGCCCCATGATGATTGAGGCGCAAGCCCTGGTGAGCTCGGCCGTCTATGGTACCCCACAGCGTTCGGCTATCGGCTTCGACTTGCGGCGGCTCAACATGCTACTCGCCGTGCTCGAGAAGCGCTGCCAGTTCCGCTTGGGTGCTAAGGATGTCTTTATCAACATGGCCGGTGGCATCTATGTCGATGACCCCGCCATCAACCTCTCAATCGTGGCTTCCGTCCTCTCGTCGGCGCTTGATATTCCCATCGATGCCAAGACTTGCTTCGCAGGCGAGATGGGCCTCAATGGCGAAATCCGCCCCGTGACTCGTATCGAGCAACGCATCGCTGAGGCCGACAAACTGGGCTTTAAGCGCATTTTCCTCTCAAAGTACAACTTGAAAGGACTGGATACGAAAGGCTACAATATAAAGATATGTCCGATTGCAGAGGTGAAAGATATGTATCATCAGCTTTTTGCTGAAAATTAATCGCTTATGAACGAGTTGCCTCCCTTTTTTGAAAATAAGAATTTCTTCTTTAAGATAATCTTTCTTCTCTTTTTTGTGGTGCTGGGAGCCCTGCTCTTCTCTTTGGGTGGTGTCGCCCTGTCTAAACTGATATGGCACGATGCCTATGATGCTCTTTCTGTTGCACAACAGGCTCATTACGTGCGCTTTAACCAAGCAATGTCTATGTTGGGCGTATGGTTGGTTCCTGCCTTGCTGTTCTCCTATGGCCACTATCGGAATGTGTGGCGCTACAATCGGGCCGACGTGCTGCCTTCAGCTACCTTGCTGAAATGGACCATCTTATTGGCTTTTCTGCTGCTGCCTGCAGTCTATGTTTTGGCCTACCTGAACCAGTCGGTGCACCTGCCCGACTTCATGACGAGCGTGGAGGAATGGATGCGTGCCAAAGAGGACAAGGCGGGGGATATTCTGAAAGTGCTCACCGAAAACTCAACTATCTCTTCTCTGCTGCTTAACTTGCTGGTTATGGGCGTGATGCCAGCTGTGTGCGAAGAGTTTTTCTTCCAAGGCACACTGCAACCTTTGCTGATGCGTAGTATGCGGAACAAACATCTTGCAATCTGGCTTACGGCATTTATTTTCAGCGCAATACATTTGCAATTCCTTGGCTTTGTGCCGCGTTTTCTGCTCGGTGCCTACTTGGGTTATCTGTTCGTGTGGAGCGGCTCGCTCTGGCTGCCCATAGTGGCCCACATGTTACATAATGTCTGCTCGCTGCTTCTCCAGTTTGCCGCCGACCGCCAAGGTGTCGATACGGAAGATCCCAGCACGTTTGTCGATCAGCTTCCTACCATCATCCACATAGTGGTAGTTGCCTCCGTGGTCGCTGGCTACGGTATCTATAAGTTGTGGAAAAATAGAATTCAGGAGAGTGAATTAACCGATTGATTCGGATTCCTCGACAGCCAAAACAATCAATTGATTTTCGATTGTAAAATGTTCTAAATGAGCATTTAATGGATGTTGTCCGCCAATGTGGCCGCTGCCAATTTCTTTGTCTTGGATAAGAATGCTGTTGTGAAAATCCAATGGCCCACCGCCCGATAGTTTATACATGGCCTCTTTGGCTCCCCACAGCTTGTGTAATGTCATGCTGTCGGTAAGGTCGTGCAAGGCCTCTTCTTCCGCCGTCAGGAAGTATTTGTGCAGCGCCAGTATTCGTGTGCCAATGGTCTCAATGTCAATGCCGATACGCAGGGTTGGGGAATAGGCTACGGCTGCATAATGGTCTGAATGTGAAAATGATATGTGCCCGCTCTCTAAGTGTGGTTGCCCGTCGTCATTGTAGCGAATTGCCACTTTTTCCCGTTGCAGCAGGTGCGCCAACGCCCGTCGGCAGGCCAGTTTCTCCAGCCGCCGCTTGGGTAGCTTCAAGTCGGCAATGTGCGCTGCATCTTCTTTGTCGAGCACTAACCCTTGAAAAAGAGACTCTTCCGTCTCTGTAATGTGCCATACGCACACCGAAACGGAAGAGTCAGTCTCGTGTTGATAAATGACGGGCATAAGTTATTGATTAATTGCCTCTTTCTTTGTCTTTTAACTTAATAAGCTGTTTCTTCAGCGCTTCAATGGCGACATCAGCGGCCTCTTCAAATGTCTTGGCAGTCTTGGTGGCCATGGGGTCATAACCTCTTACCTTGATGCGGATGTCAACAGTCTTGTTCTCAGGTTTGTCGGTGTTTTCCAAACTCAGTGTCACGTCGGCTCCGATAATGCCATCGTGCAGCTTGTCGAGTTTTTCTAATTTTTCAGTGATGAAATCTTCCAATTTCTGGTCTGCTTTGAAATGTACTGCTGAAATTTTAATGTTCATAAAAACTCCTTTTTTTTAGGCCCGTGGATGGGCGTGTTTATAAACTGATTTTAATTTTTCTATCGAGTTGTGTGTGTATACTTGTGTGGCAGCTAAATTGGCATGGCCCAAAATCTCCTTGATGGCGTTGATGTCGGCACCGTGGTTCAACATGTGCGTGGCAAAGGTGTGCCGTATCACGTGGGGACTGCGTTTGCCAATTGTCGTTACCATGTCCAGATATTTGTGCACTATATTATAAACGGCCTTAGGGTACATTTTGTTGGATTTGGGAGTGAAAAAAATGAAAAAATTCTCGTTGGGATTCTTCACTTCCGATTGGCATAAATCCAAGTACTTGATTAGCAGTTCTTCCATGGTGTTGCCAAAGGGGATAATGCGCTCCTTGTTTCTCTTTCCAAGTACTTTGACAGTGCTCTCGTAGAGGTCAATGTCGTCTTTTTTGATGTTAATCAACTCCGTTAGTCGCATGCCGGTGGCGTAAAAAAGTTCGATAATGGTCCGGTCACGCCAACCTTCAAAGGTGTCGGGGAACAAGTCCGCCGAAAATAGCCGCTCCATGTCGTTTTCCTCAACAAAGTAGGGTAGGCGCTTGGCAATTTTGGGCGCCGTCACCTGCTTCATCGGATTGTGTTCCAATGATTTTATTTTAATATGATAGTTGAAGAATGAACGTAAAGCGCTGATTTTCCGATTGATACTGCGTGTTGAATCGCCCTCTTCCATTAGCGTGATAATCCATGTGCGTATGATGGGCGCATCTATGGCTGCCAGGTCGTTGACTTGAAAAGCCGTCTGTGTGTAATTGAAAAATTGCTGTAAATCAGTGGTATAAGCGGTGATTGTGTGCGCCGACACCCGCTTTTCGAACTTTAGATAATCCAAGTATTTGGATAAATCGTCCATGGCACCATCTGAATGATTACGGCAAAGATACGGGTAAAATTTGAATAATAAAAGTGTGCGAAAAAATATTTTTTAATTTTTTTTCGCTTCTTGCCACAGCGCTTCCATTTCGTCTAAGGTCATATCCGACAATTGTTTGCCTTGAGCATGGGCACGTTCTTCCATATATTGGAAACGTTTGATGAACTTCTTGTTGGTCTTTTCAAGCGCATCTTCCGGGTTGACATGGATGAATCGGGCATAATTGATGAGGGAAAACAGAACATCGCCAAACTCCTCTTCAATGTGCTCTGATTGGGCCTCCACCTCCGTCTTCAATTCGCCGAGTTCTTCTTCCAACTTCTCC
Source organism: Bacteroidales bacterium (assembly GCA_016285615.1). Next base: position 28,037 of record JAEERB010000003.1, on the reverse strand, counting down.
CAAACTTCTGATGTATTGTTCCATTCAAAACCTACACCTTTGGCCTTTTCCTGCATGCGGTACGCCTTGACCATAGCCGGCAATGATACGGGTACACCGCCCAAAACCGAGCGTTTCCCTTCTTTTAGCTTGATCTTCTCCCAGTTGGCTTTCACATCTTCGGCAGTCTGGGCCACTGTATCTCCAAAAATATGGGGATGACGACGAATCAGCTTCTCGCAAATGCCGTTCAATACGTCGGTGATGTCAAACTGCTCTTTTTCAGCGCCTATCTTGGCATAGAAAACCAAATGTAACATCAAGTCGCCCAACTCCTCGCGGATGTTGTCGTATTTATGGTCGATGATGGCGTCTGAAAGCTCGTAAGTCTCCTCAATGGTGAGGTAGCGCAGACTGTCGATGGTTTGTTTGCTGTCCCACGGACACTTCTCGCGCAACTCGTCCATAATGTCCAAAAGCCGCTTGAAAGCGGCTAGTCTTTTGTCTTCTTCCATGATGTCGTGGTTTAGTAGGCTCTGGCAAAAAGAACTCTCTGTTTGGAAGGCTTGCCCGTGAAGATGCACTTGCCTTCTTCCAGCGGATTGTTGAAAGGTATGCAGCGGATAGTGGCTTTGGCAGCCTCCTTGATCTTCTCTTCGGTTTCGGGCGTTCCGTCCCAGTGAGCAGCAACAAAACCGCCTTGGTTGTCCAAAATGTCGATGAACTCTTCCCAAGTGTCGGCCTTACGCGTGTTCTCTTCTCTGAATTTCAGTGCTTTGTTGAATAGATTCTGCTGGATATCATCCAACATCTTCTCTATCTCAACATCTAAGTTGTCAAAGCTGAGCGTCTGCTTCTCCAGGGTGTCGCGACGGGCAACTTCTGCTTGGTTGTTCTCCAAGTCGCGCGGACCGATGGCCACTCTTACAGGCACACCCTTGACTTCGTATTCGTTGAACTTCCAACCGGAGCGCTTGCTGTCATCGTCATCGTATTTAACGGAGATGTTCTTGGCTTTCAGTTTCTTAATAAGAATGTCAACTTTCTCTCCAATAGCTTGACGCTGCTCTTCGCTCTTGTAGATAGGAATAATGACCACTTGAATGGGAGCCAACTTCGGCGGCAATACCAAACCGTTGTCATCAGAGTGCGTCATAATCAAAGCGCCAATCAGTCGCGTGGAAACACCCCACGAGGTGGCCCATACGTATTCTAATTGGTTTTCTTTGTTAAGGAATTGAACGTCAAAGGCTTTGGCGAAGTTCTGGCCCAAGAAGTGCGAGGTTCCGGCCTGCAGTGCCTTGCCGTCCTGCATCAAGGCTTCGATACATAAGGTCTCGATGGCGCCAGCAAATCTTTCATTGGGCGACTTGAATCCTTTGATGACGGGAATTGACATGTATTTCTCTGCAAATGTGGCATATACATTCAGCATGCGTTCGGTTTCTTCCATGGCTTCCTCTCTGGTGGCGTGGGCGGTATGGCCTTCTTGCCACAAAAATTCGGCCGTGCGCAGGAATAGGCGGGTGCGCATCTCCCATCTTACCACATTGGCCCATTGGTTGCACAAAATGGGAAGATCGCGGTACGATTGTATCCAGTTCTTATAAGTGTTCCAGATGATAGTTTCAGAAGTGGGGCGCACAATCAGCTCCTCTTCCAACTTGGCGTCAGGGTCAACCACTACGCCTTGTCCGTCAGGGTCGTTCTTCAAACGGTAGTGCGTGATAACGGCGCACTCCTTGGCAAAGCCCTCTACGTGCGAGGCTTCCTTGCTGAAGAACGATTTGGGAATGAATAAGGGGAAATAGGCGTTGCTGTGCCCCGTCTCCTTGAACATGGCATCCAGTGCATCATGCATCTTTTCCCAAATTGCATATCCGTAAGGTTTGATAACCATACATCCTCTGACGGCGGAATTTTCTGCCAAATCAGCTCTCTTTACAATGTCATTGTACCATTGTGAGTAGTTCTCTTCTCGTGTCGCGAAATTTTTTGCCATATTTCTTCTGTAGATAATTAACTTTTCGTTACTTTTGTAGTCTTAAAAATTGAAATGCAAAGATAAAAAAATAAACAACCTAAATAAAAGGAGGTTCATCATGAAAAAACAAATTTTAATCCTTATGGTACTGACAGCATTCGTCGCATCTTCATGCACGGTACAGTACATTACCTATTATGATGATATTTATACCCCCTCTTATAGTTCTCAATATAAGAAAACTACGCCGGCACCGGCTACGAATGAGAATGTGTATGCGGAGGATGAAAGTGGGGCTTACGCCGAGGATCCGACACTCAACTATTCAAACTCGGAAACCTATTACGACGAGAATGGCAACACTTATATCACCAACAACTACTACTATGATAGCGACGATTACTATGACTACTACTACACTTCTCGTCTGCGTCGTTTCCACTCGCACTATCCCTGCGGCTGGTCATACTACGATCCCTACTTCACCAACATGTACTGGTACGACTACTATCCCTCTAGCTGGGGTATGAGCATCTACCTCGGTTACAACTGGTGGTGGCCGTCATACTACTATCGTCCCTACTACTACGGATACGGCTACTACGACTACGGCTTCTGCTACGGCTGGGGCTGGGGTTGCCACCATCCTTATCGCGATAGCTACTGGGCAGGTTACAACCACGGTTACTACGATGGTTACTATGCTGGCAGATATGCCGACTACTACCACAACAGCTTCGACAAGAGCAACACCTACTTCTTCGGTCACAGAAGCAACGTGGGTGCTACCAACACGAAGCCTTCAAGCACACGCGGCGCACGCCCGGGCGATGGTAGCAGGTCATCTACCACGACTGACAATGGTTCCATCGCAAGATCTGCCTACCCGGCAAGTTTCAACGAAAAATATGATAACATGATAGCTACTAACACGCTTGGCGTAAGTCGCGGCACAGCCGTCAGTGGCGGCCCGAAAACCACCAACAGAACCTCTCCTGCCACTACGAGCGCTACTACAACAAGCAGCAACACCAATATCAATGCTCGTCCGGCCGCCCCGACAGCTACCAACAAGGTGACTACCCCCACTACTACAACAACTACTACTTCCAGAACGGTTCCCAGCGCTACCACTACCACGAGTAGAACGACAACCACTCCTTCAACCTCGCGTAGCACCTATACCCCCTCGACAAGCACTACTACTACCAACTCTTCGGCGGTTTCACCTACGGTAAGACCTAACACCAGCACTGGCAACAGCTCTACAACTCGTCCCACTGTGAGACCTTCTACTTCAACTTCTACTTATAACAACAGTACAGTGCCTTCAACTTCCAGAACGACCACTACTCCTTCGGCTACGCCGACCAACAGAGTAAATGGCTCAACTGCTACGCCGACTTATAGAAACAACACGACAACTCCTACCTACAGACAATCAAGCACTGACTCATACAGACCGACCAACGCACGTACTACACCGACTTATACTCCTAAAAACTCGAACACTACGGTTCCTACCTATTCTAACCCCTCGCGCTCGTACACTCCGTCAAGCAGCTCTTCGAGTAGAAGTTACACACCTTCAAGCTCCAGCAGAAGCAACTATACGCCCAGTTCATCGAGCCGCTCTACCTACACTCCTTCAAATAGCTCGTCAAGCCGTAGTACCTACAACTCTAACAGCTCTTCATCAAGAAGCTATACTCCCTCGAGCTCAAGCCGCTCTTCGTACACTCCTTCAAGTTCGAGCAGAAGTTACACTCCGTCGAGTTCAAGTCGCTCAAGCTACACACCTTCAAGCTCTAGCAGATCATCCTACTCATCACCGAGTCACTCCTCTTCGAGCTACTCTTCACCTAGCCACTCTTCATCTTCTTCATATCACTCCTCTTCTAGCTCAAGCAGCAGCAGAGGCTACTCTCCGAGATAATCTTAAAAGAGTTGTCAGTTAAAGAAGTTCAATTACTAACAATCTAAAAACCAGAGAATCATGAAAAGAATAGTTTTAATAGGCGCATTGCTGATGGCCGGCATGATTGGCCTGAAGGCGCAGAGTGATATGGACGCATTCAGATTTTCGCAGATAGATTGGAGCGGAACAGCACGCTTTGTGGGAGCAGGTGGCGCTTTTGGCGCCGTGGGAGCCGACTACTCGGCCCTGGCTACTAACCCTGCATCCATAGGCGTTTTCAAGAAGAGCGAGATCTCGGTTACCCCCGTAGTGGTAACGATTAACAACAATACAACTACCTATAATGGCGAATCGACACGGAGTCGTAAAACACGCTATAGCGTTAGCAACGTGGGTGCCATCTTCGCCCTGCCCAACCTGTCAGAGAAGTTCGTGGGCTTGCAGTTTGGCTTCGGCTACAACCGCATCTACGATTTCAATGGACTATCGACAGCTACTGGCATGGGCGGTGGCTCAACGATGGCAGATGCTTTCTTAGGCGTGGCTAACGGTACCACGGCCGACAAACTGTCGGGTGACGCACGACTGGCATTCAACACGTGGGTGATTGACACATGCTCGGGTACGACCGACCGCTATTGGAGCGAGTTTGAAGGTCGTGATGTGCGCCAGTACAAATATCGTCTGACCAAAGGCGGTATCGACGAGATGAACTTCTCGATAGGTACCAACTATTGCGACAAATTGTTCATTGGTGCCACGATAGGTGTACCCTTCCTGAGCTATGAGGAGATTTCCAGATATAGCGAAATGGATGACAATGATGAGGTTGAGGCCTTTACATCGTTTGATGTGAACGACAAGTTGACCGTAAGCGGTACCGGTATTAACTTCAAGTTCGGTATCCTGTACCAACCCGTGGCTTTCATGCGCATCGGCGCCGCCATTCACACGCCGACTTACTATAACAATATGAAAGACTATTTCTATAGAGAGATGATTTCAAATTATGACAATGGTGGTAACTCGGGCGAGTTTAATTACGAAAACGCCTTCCGCTATTCTTTGTCAACGCCGTTCAGAGTGATGGGTAATGTGGCCTTCCTCATCCAACGTCGCGCCTTCGTAAGTGCCGAGTATGAATATGTGAACTATGGCATGGCCCACATGCAGTCTGACGAATATCTCTTTATGGAAGAGAACGCCAACATCCAGAAAAAGTATGGTTCGTCGCACATCGCCCGCATCGGTGCCGAAGTGAATGTTTCACAACATTTCTTGCTGCGTGCCGGTTACAACTTCAAGAGTTCGCCCTATAAAGAACAATTGAACCATGGTGCCGTCCACATTGCTTCAGCAGGTTTCGGCTTGCGCGGCAACCATCTCTTCTTTGACATGGCTTACCAATGCAAGATTTCCAAAGACAGCTACTGGTTCTATGATTCAGAAAATGTGAATGAAGTGTACAACCGCACTTTGGGTCACCGCATCATGGCAACCATCGGCTTCAAATTCTAAGCCGTCTTAGGCAAACATCTGATCATCAAAATTTATTAAATACACCTTGTCGGTGGCTCGTGTTACTGCGGTATAGAGCCACCGCAAGTATTCTTTGTCTGCCACACCGTCCTTAAGGTAGGGACTGTCGATGAGGACGTTTTTCCACTGTCCGCCCTGTGTTTTGTGGCAGGTAAGTGCATACGAGTACTTGACTTGTACCGCATTCAAATAGGGGTCGTTCTTGATTTTCAGGTAGCGCTGTCGCTTGGAGGCGATATCTGCATAATCTTCTGCCACAGCGAGATATAGCTGGTGGTTTTGTTCGCCGCTCAGCGATGCGCCCTCGCAGGAGAGGCTTTCAAGGATGATGCGGATGTCGATGTGGGGATAGTTGGGGTAGTCGCACAAGCGTACGGTTACATCGGCGAAGTGGAAGCCATAAAGCTCGATTTGCTTGTTGATGGCCAGGATCTCCATAATGTCACCGTTGGCGATGAAGCCGGCCTCCGAGTCTTCGTCCAGCCAGTAGTAGTTGTTTTTTACCGCCATAAGGAAGTCGCCCGTAGCGATTTCGTTTTCGCGATATAAGATGCGATTCCGTATTTCACGATTGAAGATGTAGGCTCTTTTGTTTGAGCGTGTTATGATGACAATATCATCTTCATCGTTACGACTGAACAGCGTGTTGAGTTCTTCCTCCAATTCGCCTCCGTTGATACGTTGGAAATCGGGGTAAGGCTTCTGGCTGAATAATGGAGGAAAGAAATCCCCAGTGCCTATTTTACTTCGCAAGATATTGGCATTGAATAAAATACCCGAATCATAGGCTTGTCTGACAACTTCAGTAAGTTGGAATTGCTGTATGTTAAGATGATACAAGCTGTTGAGGAATTCAACATCCAATGCGGGACTCTCCTCAGAGCCGACGGGTGGCAACTGTGCATCATCGCCAATAAACAGGATTTTGCAGTTTTCACCTTCAAAGACAAAGTCGAACAGGTCGTCGAGCAAACTGTGTGAGCCGATGAGGCTGTCGCCTTGGTTGCTATTGCCAATCATCGACACCTCGTCCACGATAAACAGCGTGTTGCAGGCTTTGTTCTCCTTGCGTTTGAATTGGGCTATGCCGTCCTTTACTTGCACCCGATAGAGATGTTTGTGGATGGTGTAGGCTTTCTTGCCCGAATAGACAGAGAACACCTTGGCAGCTCGTCCTGTGGGGGCGAGCAGGATGGTTCGGCTATGCACAGCATCCAGGGCGTTGACCAGCGCACTGACCAACGTGGTTTTGCCTGTGCCGGCATAACCTTTGAGTATAAATAATTGGTTCTCAGATTTTTCACAAACAAAAGAGGATAGCTTGCCAATCGCTTCCGACTGCCCGGATGTGGGTTCAAAGGGAATTTGTGCACGAAACAATTCTTCGAATTCCGTCTTAGAAAGCATGGCCGATAGCGAATTTTAGAGTGGGCATTTTCTTAATCTGACCAATCCAGCGTTCACCCTCCAGTTCATTGGGATCGTAGATGGGCATACCTACATCAAAGCGGATGAGGAAGAAGTTGAAATCCAGTCGTAGACCGGCACCTACGCCGAGTGCTATTTCTTTGTAGAAGCGGGTGAAGTTGAACTCAGCGTTGGGCATATCTTCATTCTTCTTGGTCAGCCAAACGTTGCCAGCATCGGCAAAAATGCCGAATTTGATGAATTTATAGATGGGACCGCGGTATTCCAAGTTAACCTCAATCTTGATGTCGCCGCTTCGTTCTTTTCGGTCTTCAGAGTAATAGGAGCCAGGACCCAGTGAACGGTACTCCCATGCACGCATACTGTTGGCGTTGCCAAGGAAGAAACTTCGTTCAAACGGTAGCGTTCCCGAGTTGAACATAGGTACGCCTACACCCAAGTCGAAACGCATGGCTACAGCGTTGTTTTTGTTGATTTTATGCTTGAAACGAAGGTCTAATTCGGCCAGTTCGAAGTTGGCGTATTTCAGTCCGAAGAAACTCCACTCCTTATCGTTGCCGCTAATCTTGTTGGCCAGGGCATTGATGCCGGTGATGAACATGCCCGACGATTCCAATTTAAGCTGTATGCGCAGTTCGTTACGCGAATCGCGCATGGTTGGAGTGCTATGTAGCGTGTATTTGAATGAGAAGAGTACGTTGTCCTGATACTTTTTCTGAAAAGCGATGGAGTAGCGTGAGAGCACCTCGTAAAAGGATGGATCTTCATTGGTGATATTTATGACACTGATGTCGATGGGCGCCAAAGTGTGTGATATTTTGTAGTTGGGGCTCCATCGGTAGGTGATGGCCGCATTGAAAAGCCAGCGCTGATAGAGAGGCGCCTGCTGGAAGTGGATACCGGCTTTAATGGCGGTGCCGTAGCTAACCGCCTCAATCTTTTGCGTTCTTCGGAATAAGAGCAGTCGCTTGAAATCAATTGACAACTCGCCACCAGCATCGATGTTTTCGGAAACCAGTTTCAGTTTGCCGGCTTCGTTGCGTCGTGACTGGATATCGGCACCGCCGTAAACGTTTATATTGAAAAACTCGGCGCTGCGGAACAGGTTCTTGTTAGAGTAGGTAAGCGATACGTTACCTTTGTCACTTCGCAAGTCGATCTCGGCAGCTAATGAGTGTAACTTGCTACGTGTTAGGCGGTAAGTTGTGTTGAGCTTGCCTGTTTTGTTGAGGGTGTCACGCATAGAGATGACCTCAGAGACATCTACATTGATGAAATTGAAGTTGTTAAGGTCGTTCAATTTCTTGTAAGAACGCGATACGGCATCGTCAGTATAAGAGGAACCTTTCTTTGTTAAGATGTTGTCTGATAATATCTTGTATTTGAAGTCTTTTCTCGGTTTGTATTGTCCGTTTTTCTTTATTCTGTTCTTTTCGGTAATGATGTAGTAGGAGGTGGAGTCCTTTTTGCCACGGCGATACTTGATACGGTCGCTGTTTTCGCGATTGTAATCGAATCCGGATTGATAGTTGGAGTAGATATAGACATCGTTGAACTGGAACTTGTAGGCGTATTTGTCCCTGATTTCAGGGTCGCTGATTTTGGAAAAGTCCACATGGATCTCAATATCAACGGTTTTACCTTTTTTATGTGGCAGGTAGTAAGTGCGCAGTGTATCGATGACAAAATGGATTATGTCATTGGAGGCATAGAAATAGCCGTTGTTGCGAATCAGTTTGGTTATACGTTCCCGCTCTGCCAGCAGCTCTTTTTCGTTGTACAGATTGCCTATTTTGAGGCCTCGGTTGATTGTGTCGAGCAGAATGATTTTCTTATATTCCGGAATGTCAATTACATAGCTTATTTTATTGATATAATAAGCCGTGTTGGCGGTGACATTGTAAATGACCTTCACCTTGTGCTGTTTCTCTTTTTTGAATTTGAGAGAAGTGGTAACATCGGCATTGAAATATCCGCGTTGTAGCATGGCCAGTTTGAGCTGGTTGACCGAATAATCGATGGCGGAAGAGTCGAGTAGCACTGGCGCTTCCCCTTTGTTGCGGACTTTCTGGCGGAATTTGCTGTCCTTCACGATGGAGTCACCGTCGGCAGTGTAGGTCACTTTGGGCTGGAATGCCACATACGACCATGTCTTGAACGGGATAAGGTCGATGAACTTCTTGTTGGGCGTTGGGCGCACATAGTAGTAGAGGTCGTCGAATTGCGGATCTTTGAGGTCTGTTTTGACCACATTTTTGGTGAGCATGTACTCTCCATCCTTCAAATGTCTGGTCACATGGCACGAACTGCACACGATAATCAGAATCAGTAAGAAGGGAAAGAGTCGATGCTGCTTCATCCGTATTGTTTTTATCTCATATCATTGACTTCCACACCAGGATATTTGGCGGCATTGAAGACAAATGTGGCATCTTCAACGGTAGGATTGGCAATGAATTTGTTCACCAAGTAGGTATAGGTGGTGTTGTCGGTTTCAAACAGAGTGATGGAGGCGATGGTCTGTTTTACTTTGTTAATCTTAAAACGAACTTTGTAATAAGATTTGGATTTCAAAGGAATCAAATCAATGATTTGGTAGTAGTTGCCATCAACGAACTCCTCGCGGATGAATTTGGCGCGGTACTCTTTGTCCCAACCATCGAGCAGTTTGGCGGGGTTAATCAAGTTGTCGTCATCTTCATCGTATTCAAAAATGGATACTTCATTGGTCGATTTCTGATAGGTCCACAAAGAAACGCCGTCGCAATAGTAGGTCTGGTCGTCGAAGGTGCAGTAGTACTTGTTGCCCTTAGTGATGAGCGAGCCGCTAAATGAGGAGAGCGTCTTCTTCTCTTTTTCCACTTTTAAAGCATAGTCGATTTTGAAAGCAGAGTAGGTTTTGTATTTCTGTGCCAATGTTTTAAGAATCGGCGTAGCGCCTCCGTCAGTGTCTTGTGCGAAGACAGCTGCCGGTAGCAAAATGAGCAGTAAGATGAATAGCTTTTTCATGTTGTTCGACTTTTGGGTTGTCATGGTGTAAGTTGTTATATATTATGACAATCTTAAACCCTAAAAGTAAAACTGCAAAATTACAAAATTATTGATTGTTAGCTGCCTAAATTGAGGGATTTACGAACAGTTCATTTTTCATAAGATTAGGTGGTGAAGGGTGTGTTGGTTTTGTACATTTTCTTTAAATTTGCGAATCAATAAAAATAGAAATTATGGTAATCAAAAACATTCGAATAGTAGATGATACTCAGGATTTTATCGGTGATGTGCGTGTTGAGTCATGTAAAATTGCCGAGATAGGTCATGGCTTGCATGACGAAGAGGAATATGACTATGCGGGCACTTCGTGTGCGCTGTTGCCTGCCTTCACCGATTTGCATGTCCATTTTCGTGACCCCGGGCTGACCCATAAAGAGGATGTGGTGACGGGTAGTCATGCGGCAGTCCGTGGTGGTTACACGGCCGTCAACCTGATGCCCAACACCAAGCCGGTGTGCAGTTCGTTGGAGCAAGCTCAAGATGTGCAACGCCGTGTGGCAGCAACGGGTCTGATTTTTGCAAATCAGACATTGAGCATGACCAAAAATCTGGAAGGGAAGGATTTTAGTCACCTTCTGCCATTAAAGAAGAATGAGATTCTTTTTGTTACCGATGATGGTCGCGGCGTAGATGACGATGCTGTGATGGAGCAGATTTTTTTGATCTGCAAAGAACGCCATATTGGTATCATGTCGCACACCGAGAAAAGCGAGTATAGTAAGGTGGATATGCGCAAGGCCGAGAACGCCATGACTTTCAGAGACATAGATTTGTGTCGCAAGACTGGCGGACGGATCCATTTCTGCCATGTGAGCACCAAGGAGGCTATTGAAGCCATTGCTCGAGCCAAGGCGGAAGGTTTGGAGGTGACTTGCGAGGTGACGCCGCATCATATTGCTGCCACAGGTGAGGAGGTGAACCATTATCGCGTAAATCCTCCTTTTAGAGAAAAAGAGGATGTGGAAGCCTTGATTGCCGCCATGCAGAGCGGGGTGGTGGATGCCATTTCGACCGACCATGCACCCCATACGGCGGAGGATAAACAGAATGGTTCGCCTGGTATGACTGGACTGGAACTGGCTTTCTCACTATGTTACACCAAACTGGTTGTCCCCGGTCATCTAACACTTTCGCAATTGGTTAAACTAATGTCAACTACACCTTCGGCCATGATGAAACTCAACAAGGGGCGTGTTCAAGTAGGTATGGATGCTGACCTAACGATTGTGGATACTGATATGAAGTATATTGTTGATCCAAAGGAGTTTGCGTCAAAAGGAAAGAATACGCCGTTTGCTGGCTGGCAGTTGCAGGGGCGTGTGTTGCACACATATCGTGCAGGTAAGTTAGTCTTTTAGTTAAGGTGCTGTGGAGAAACAGGAAGAGTATTTCAATGATCGGCGGGTTTATACCCTTTCGCAGGTGGGCAAAAGCCTGGAAACTGTAATTGCCAAGAATTACAAGGGGGCGTATTATATCAAGGCTGAAATCATCAAACTCAATTATTATCCACGAAACGGCCATTGTTATCCAGAATTAGTTGAAAAAGAAGGTGATAGTATAAAAGCGCAGATGCGTGCCGTCATCTGGTCCTCCAACTTGGAACCTATCAACGAGCGGTTCAGGGCCATTACGGGCGAACCTTTGAAAGAAGGCATCACGATTCTTTGTCTGGCCACCATAGAGTATAGCGGCAAGTATGGCTTGGCGTTGCACATTCAAGATATAGAACCCACTTATACGCTTGGCGAATTGGCAAAAAACAAGGTGCAGACTATCAACAGGTTGAAGAAAGAAGGCTTGTTCGATGCCAACAAGGAGTTGCAGATGCCATTGTTGCCCAAGCGAATAGCTGTCATCTCTATTGAAACCAGCAAGGGGTACAGCGATTTTACGATTACCTTAAATCAAAATGAGTATGGCTATAAGTTTTCTTTAGTGTTGTTCCCATCCTTATTGCAAGGCGATAAGGCGGTACATACCATGAAGAACCAACTCGATGAGATTGAGAAACAGAAAGATAAGTTTGATTGTGTCGTCATTATTCGTGGTGGTGGCGGAGATGTGGGCCTCAGTTGTTACGACAATTATGAGTTGGCACGTCGGGTGGCTGAATTTCCGTTGCCTATCGTTTCGGGCATTGGGCACTCGACCAATGTGACTGTGGTAGAGATGGTTTCTCATGAGACGAAGATTACACCTACCGAGGTGGCCTACTATTTTATCCAACGTTTTCGCAACTTTGACGAGCGGTTGCAACAATGGCAGCAGGCCTTAGCGCAGTATGCGCGCAACTTGTTGAAAGACGAGCGGATGCGTTTGTTGCAAGTGGAGAGCCGCCGCCAACAGTTGGCGCAGATGGTGTTGGTGAACAAACGGCGCGATGTGGAAAATCTGCAACAGCTGTTGCCACTCTTGAGCCGCCAGCTATTGAATCGCGAAAAAGAGAAGGTGGCGCGCATGGAGAACAGTGTGGCATTATTGCATCCCCGTAATATTCTCAAACGTGGCTTCAGTGTCACTTTGCTCAATGGCAAGCCCGTGACCAAAGCAACAGAACTTAAAGCTGGTGATGAGCTGGTGACACAGTTGCACGAGGGAGAGATTAAGAGTAGGGTAGAGTAAGAAAAAGGCTCGCTTCGGAGAAGCGAGCCTTTTTCTTTTATCTCAGATGTTCTTCGTAATATTTCTCCAGTTTGTTCCAGAGGTGAACGCGGTCGAGGCCGCCCACATTGTGTGGGTGGTTGGGATAGACGAAGTAATCGAGCAGGATACCATCATGGATGGCCTGGTTGAGCAAAGCTTGGGTGTGCTGCCATACCACCGTGTTGTCCTGTGCACCGTGAATAACCAGTACATCGCCTTTCAAATTCTTGATTTTATTGAGGATAGAGCTGTTTTTGTACCCTTCGGGGTTCTCTTGGGGCGTGTCCATGTAGCGTTCGCCGTACATCACTTCGTACCATTTCCAATCGATGACGGGGCCGCCGCAGGTAGCTGCTTTGAACGCCTCTGGGTGGGTGGTCATGAGAGAGAGTGTCATGAAGCCGCCGTAGCTCCAGCCGTCGATGCCGATGCGGGTGGTGTCAACGCAAGCCAGCGACTTGAGGTACTCGACGCCGCACATCTGGTCTTCCACTTCGAGTTTGCCCAACTGGCGGTGGATGCACTTCTCAAAGGCGCTACCGCGATAGCTGGTGCCGCGGTTGTCGAGCGTGAAGATAATGTAGCCTTTCTGTGCCAGGTAGTAGAGGAATACGCCGCCGCTCATAAAGGTGTTGGTCACCATCTGTGAGTGAGGACCGCCGTAAACATAAATTAAACACGGATATTTCTTCGATGCGTCGAAGTCGGGAGGCAGGATCAGACGGCAGTAGAGGTCATCGCCCTGTTTGTTCTTGATGGGGAAAATCGAGACATTCTCGAGGTGGTATTTCTCGTAAGGGTTCTTCGCCGAAAAGAGGTTGCGATGCACCTTGCCGTTGATGGAATACAAGTCTATGTCGTTGGGTGTGAATAGGTTGTTGAAATAATCGATGAAGTATTGCTTGTCGCTTGAGAATCGCGGCGTATGAGTGCCGTTCTCTTGTGCCAGCGCGCGCAACTTGCCCGATTTGATGTTGACGCTATACACGTAGCGATCGATAGGCATGTCTTTGTCTTCCAATATGTTCTTATTGGTGATGAAGAAGATGTTCTCATCTTTCGGGTCGGTGCCAATGACCGAGATGACGGGCCAGTTGCCTTTGGTAATCTGCTTGATGAGCTTTCCATCGCGGCTATAGAGGTACATGTGATTCCAGCCGTCGCGGTCGCTCTGCCAGATGAAACGGTCGCCACTGATGAAGATCATGCGGGTGAGTGGTTCTACGTAGCGGTCGTCGCGTTCTTCGATAAGTGTGCGCAGTTTTTTGCCCGTAAGTAAATCGTATTCAATGAGTTTTGAGTGGTTTTGCTCGCGGTTGAGGTGGGTGATATAGATGTATTTCTCATCGGGAGAGAAGGTTACATTGGTCAGGAACTCGCCGTCTTCCTTGTCGGTTTTGATGTAGTGGTAAACGGTCTTGCCGGCGGCGGCTGACTTGCTGACGTCAAAAATGCCGAGGGTCACTTCGTGGGAAGTCTCGCCAGCCATGGGATATTTGCAATTCTCTACCGTGGCGATGCGTGTGTTGACATTTACCAGCGGGTAGTCGGCCACCATGCTCTCGTCCATACGGTAGAAAGCGATGTAGTTGCCGTTAGGCGAGAGGTATTGGCCCTCTTCGATGCCCCACTCGCTGCGGTGTACGGCTTCACCGAAGACGATGTCCTTGCCCGTGTCGGGGCAGAGCAGGATGGGCTCGTAATTGTTCTTCCCACTTCTAACATAGACGTTGCCATCATCTTCGCTAACGACAAACAGGCGGTTCTTGACCGAGCCGTCGAAGGCATTGGTCACGGGAATCTCTTCCACATCCAATTTGCCGTTGTTGAAGGTGACAACGCTATGTTTAGCAGGGATATATAGTTGGTCTTTACCAATCCATTGGTAGCCAGGAAATCCTTTGATGTCGCCACCCAGTGCCGTGGCAATTTGCGGCAGCGTGCAGAAGACGGAGGTTTCCGACGTTTCAGCATCAGCCATCATCAGCTTGTTGTCTTCGATGTAGGTGTATTGGTGCGTTTCGGGGCGCCACGACAGGTTACGCATGTTGTCGATGCGGTATTTTCCTGTAAAAAGTCCTCTTAAATCAATGTAATCAGTTTGAGCCATCAATGTGGCGCATGTGATGAGGCACAAGAGGGTAAGCGTGATTTTTTTCATAAACTAAGTTTTGTTGAATCAATTGTTGGATCGTATCTTGTTGTTGGTCAATAAGTAGAAAGTCGAGGGTGACGATGGCGGCCATGGCTTCCACTATGGGTAGCACGCGAGGTGCGACACAGCGGTCGTTGCGGTTGTTGCCAGTATAGGTGGCGGGCTCGCCGTCGAAGGTGACGGTCTGTTGGGGAATTTGCAAGGTGGGAATGGGCTTGAACGCCACGGTGAAGATAATGTCCTGACCGTTAGTGATGCCTGCTTGCACGCCGCCGTCGTGGTTGCTGTTGAAGCTGAAGTCGGCATTTTGCGTGTCGTTGTATTGCGAGCCGCATTGGTGGGCGGCGGCGAAGCCTTCGCCGAGTTCGAAGCCTTTGGCGGCGTTGATGGAGAGCATGGCAGCTGCCAGTCGTGCGTCGAACTTGTCGTACACGGGCTCGCCGAGGCCGGCGGGCACATGGCTGATGGTGCAGCGCACCAGCGCACCTACGGTGTCGCCTTCGCTGGCTGGCTGGCCGGTGCTCACCACTTCGCTATGGAAGGTGATGCCGTAGGGGCGGAGCACACACTTGGCGACGGCGCCAGCTACGACACGGCACACGGTTTGGCGAGCCGACGCACGGCCGCACTCTTCATTGGAGCGGGCACCATACTTGATGTTGTAAGTGTAGGAGGCGTGCGACGGCTTGAGAATATGGTTGCTGTCGCTAGCGATTTTTACATCGCGGTTGGGTATGCGGTAACGAATCTCTTCACCTGTGGCAAGGCCGTTTTCAATGCCCGAGAGAAATGTCACTTTGTCGGGCTCACGTCGTTGTGTGGATGTTGGCGATGCCGATGGAGCACGGCGTGCCAGTTCAGCACGGATTAGCTCCATGTCGATGGCAGTGCCTGCAGGCACGCCACGAATGCTGCCCTCCATAAAAGGGCCGTGGGTGTCGCCCCAGTCAGCAATGGTGAAAAGTCGTCCGAAGCTGTCCATTATAATCCGAGCACGGTTTTGCCTTGGTTGAAGCGGATGTCGCGAGGAATGCCGGCTTCGTTGATGCGGTTGAGGTCCTCTTGCATTTCAGCAGCTACGGAAGCGTGGCTCTGTCTGAACTGAGTGGCGAACTCAAGGTCGCCAGTGGCCTGTGTCTTCAGAATCAGCGCAGCCCATTCGTTCATAGCTTCGGTTGCTTTGTCATAGTCGATGGTGTAGATGCCGTTGGCATCGCGGGTGAAAGCACCTTTTTCGCGCATAAAGTTGAAACACATCATGTTGGCTTTGCCGTGAGATTCGCCAGCACCGAAGCGTACTGAGCGGAAAATGCCGGCAATGTAAGTGGTGATGGCATCCTCCTTGGTGATGGTGGTGATTTCACCTTTGTCGATGAGGTTGCAAACGAGGAACAATCCCAAGATGTCGGCCTTGGCTTCTTCCCAAGTGGTTCTTTCGGTGCCCATAGCCTCATCTACAGTGCCTTTGCCGTTGATGGTCTTTTTAACACCCAAACCGTGTCCTACTTCATGGAACATCACATTCCAGAAGAACGCGTCGAACTTGAGGTGGCTAAGTTGGTCAGGATTGAGTACCAACTCGCCGATGGGCATCATGATTTTGTCAAACTTGGCTAACATACTGTTTCTGAGCTGCAAACGACGGGTTCCCTTCTCTTCGTGAATGCGCTCGTCATTGGGCAGGTTGATGGCAATGGTCTTGCTGCCCGCATTGCAGTCGCCGGCATAGTAAACGGCGTCATATACATTGATGTCGGATGAGGTGCCGGGCACGAAAGTCTTGTATTCGGGCTCGCAGGGTAGCTCTTTCTGCAGGGCAGGAAGCATACCGACGAACTTGGCAAGAGCGTTACTTCTTTCCACATCTTTTACCAGAATGAATGCTTCGTAAGAGGCTTTGGCTTCGTTCAGCTTGTCGTCGTAGTTTTCGATGGGGCCTACAACAAAGTCAATCACGTTGTCTTTCATATCCATCCAAGCCACGTCGCTGGCGTAGTAGTTGTCGGTTTCAAAAGCCTTCTTTCTCTCTTCCAGATATTTCTTCAGACCGGCGTTGTCGGTGATGGCGATGGCCGAGTCGAGCAGGGCGCACACTTTGGTCAGCTCTTCCTTGTATTCGTCTTTGTACCAAACGGTTTTCAACGTGCCGTCGTCGTTGCGGCGGATAACGGTGTAAAGGCTGTTTTTGTCTTTGTCTTGGAAAGCGTCAAATTCCTCTTTGGTAATATCTTGCGGGTAGTAGCAAGCACCGAGCGGTCTCTCGCCATAGCCAGCCACGAAGGGCTTGTCTTCGCGCAAGCGGTCCCAAGGGCCGTAATGTATCATGGCGTAATCTTTGGTGTAAGGGTCAGAGATGGTGTCGAGGATGTTCTTGTCACCAAAGGTCTGTTTCCAGAAGAGGTCGTCCATAATGTCGGCGATGTCGATAAAGATGGAGAGCAGCTTCTTGTCATTATCCGATAATCCGGCAATCAGGTCCGATTTTAGGTCAAAGTAAGCGAATTCTTCCACATTGCGTTGCATTTCGCTCTTTTCGGGCTCAGTAGCGATTTCGCTCTGTTTCTTCGATTTGCAGGCCGAGGTCAGCAGGGCCACCGTCATAAGACAAATCATCATAATAAGGGTGCTTTTTTTCATTTTGTTTTGAATGATTAATGTTACAATATTAAATTATGAAATTATTTGATTATCAGTATGATGTATAATAAGATTGTCCGTTGAACAATTACGCAAAGATAAGAAAAAATGGAAATTTTTGTTCTTTGAATTTTGAAATCTGAATTTTGGATTTTAAATGTTGGTATTATTGTATTTTTGCATCCAAATAAGTGCAGTTATGGAAAATCCTAATGTGGCTGTTCGTGCCGACAAGTGGTTGTGGATGGTGCGTTTGTTCAAGACGCGCTCGATGGCTACAGAGGCATGCAATGCGGGCAAGGTGAAGATGAACGGCAATAACGTGAAGCCGTCGAAGGTGGTGAAGGTGGGCGAGGTGTTCCATGTTCGTCAGGGGCAGCTCGAGAAAGTTGTCGAGGTGCTTGGCTCGCCCAAGAGCCGCGTGGGTGCTCCGCTGGTGCCGCAATATTACAACGACCTTACGCCGCCTGAAGAGTACGAGCGTGTGAAGATGTTGCGCATGAAGTTCGAGTTCCGCGAGCATGGAGAGGGACGTCCCACCAAGCGCGACCGCCGGCAGATAGAGTATGTGAAAAACTTGTATGGCAATGATGACGCCGATTGGGATTAGTCGCCAATCAGGTCGCGGATGACCACCGAAGCTACAAAGCAGCCGAACACGGCGGGCATATACGAGATGGTGCCCACGGTGGACAGCTTGTTGATGTCGGGGTTGGCGTCAATTTCGACGGCCTCTTCGGGAACAGGCTCAGGGGAGAATACAGCTTTGAATCCTTTTTTGATACCCATGCGGTGCAGCCGCTTGCGGATGGCGTGCGCCAATCGGCATTGGTAGGTCTTTTCTATCGGGGCCACTTTCACCTGCATGGGGTCCATCTTGCCGCCGGCGCCCATGGCCGACACCACTTTCAACTGGCGTTGCAGGGCGTGATATATTAGGAACACTTTGGGCGACAGCGAGTCGATGGCGTCCACCACATAGTCGTACGGCGCCTGTTCTAAGAGGGTGATGGTGCCTTCATCGCGCACAAACTCGCACAGAGTGTGAAGTTTGAGCTCCGGATTGATTTGCAGGAGCCGCTCGGCCACCACCTCTACTTTGTTGCGCCCCAATGTGCTGACGAGGGCGGGCAGCTGGCGGTTGCGGTTGCTGTCTTCTACCGTGTCGGCATCCACGATGGTCATCTCGCCCACGCCTGCGCGGCACAACTGCTCGGCGGCGTAGGCGCCAACACCGCCCAGGCCAACAATGAGGACGTGACTCTTGTGCAGCGTCTCAAGATGTTCGCTGCCGATGAGCAGCTCGGTGCGTTGTTGCCAAGGGTAGGAGGTCATGGAGGTTATAGTGTTTTGCGCTGTTGGGCAGCGGGAATGTTCAGTTGTTCGCGGTATTTGGCTACTGTGCGGCGTGCTAACTTGTAGCCTTTGCTTTTGAGAATTTCGCCTATTTGATTGTCAGACAGTGGGTTGTTTTTGTCTTCTTTGTCAACTAATTCTTGAAGGGCTTTTTTTATTTCTTTGGAAGAAACATTCTCGTTGACCGCTTCCGAGAATAGGTGCTTGACGGGAATGGTGCCAAAGAATGTTTGTACATATTTGCTGTTTGATACGCGCGAGATGGTCGAAACATCTAAGCCCGTAAGAGAGGATACATCCTTGAGAATCATTGGTTTGAGAGTGCTCTCGTCCCCGCTGAGGAAGTACTCTTTCTGCAAGTTCATGATAACGGTCATCGTTTTGAGCAGCGTGGCTTCGCGTTGCGACAGGGCAGAGATGAAGTTGTTGGCTTTTTCGATATTGTCTTTTACAAAGTTTGCCACTTCTTTGTCCTTTTTGTCTCCTTGTTGGTAGAGTTGCTCAAATTCCTTATCGACAGCCAGTCGGGGTAAGTGGCTGTTGTTGAGAGTTACGTATAGTTTGCCGTCTTCAATGCTGACGAGGAAGTCGGGGATGATGCTGTTGGTGGCTTCATCGAGGCGCGTTGACGTCGCTGCTGGCTTGGGGTCGGTGTTGATGATCTCAGCACGGGCAGCTGCAAATTCCTGCTCGCTGATGCCAGTTTCTTGGATGATATTATTGTAACGGCGTTTGGTAAAGTCGGCGAAGTGGTTCTCTATAATATTGCAAGCCAGTTTGTTGGCAGCGTTTTGCGGGCGGCGTTTCAACTGGAGTAGCAGGCACTCCTGCAGGTCGCGGGCACCAACGCCGGCAGGTTCCAGTTTCTGAATAATCGTGCGTACAATGTGCTCAATCTCTTCGCTGCTAGTCTGCAGGTTGTACACCATGAGCAAGTCGTTGGCAATAGAGCGACTGTCGCAAGTAAGGTATCCCGATTCGTCAATGTTGCCGATGATGTAGTTGGCGATGCGCTGCTCGCGCTCGGGAAGGATGAATTCGCTAAGTTGTTGTTGCAGACTGTCTTGTAGGGATTGGTCGGCGCTGACAATCCATTCACGTTGTGTGTCATCCTTCGACAGGTTGATGTTGCGCATGGCGTAATCCAACTGTCTGTCACTCATCTCGTCGTAATCATCCTTGTCGTAATAGTCTTGCATGGGGTCGTTATGCGCAAACTCGTTTTCATGGTCGTAGTCGGCGCTTTCTTCGCTTGCCATGTTGACTTCCTTGTCATCATCGATGACTAGAGCCGGATTCTCATCCACGGTCTTGTATATGGTACTCTCAAGCTCCAGATTCGACAGCTCCAGCAGTTTGATGGATAAAATCTGTGCTGGCGAAAGCCGCATGGTTTGCGTCTGCTTTTGTGTGAGAGTTTGGCGATTCATCTTTGCACGAATTTAATATGCAAAGATACGGATTTTTTCATCTTTCTCCAATGATTTTTACCCCAATTTGGCATTGCAGGCATCTCTTCGGTGTGCAGTAGTATTTTTGTAATTCGAGGATGGCTTGCGAACAAGCGGCACTCTGGCTGGGGAAGCCAGCTTCTTTGTACTTGCGAGTGATGTGGTTCAGTTCAAAGGGGAGTTGCTCCAACAGGTCGAGCGCTTGTTCCTGCAGTGCGGCGTTTCCACAGAAGTTGCCGTAGGCAAATCGAATGGGAATGGCGCTGTTGATGAGAAGTAGGTCAATGGTGGAGGGTCCGGGTGTGGTGCAGTGCGCTTTGCTCTCCTTGCCGAACAGGTAGTGGCGTTTCCAATAATCGTGTGGCTCTCCGTTGAACAATCTGTAGCCTTGTCTTTTGTCTTCAAACTGCGTCAGGTCTGCAAAGAGGTTGGGGTGATGGAATAGTAATTCGGCCAGTTGTGCTATGCGGATGGTGGGGAAGTTGTTGGGGCGCATGCGCAGAAATAGCCAGCATTTTTCTGGTATGGGTGTCAATTTATACTTGTATTTGAGATAGTTATATTCGTCTTGCAGACTTTTATAATACTCATCACATGTTTCGTGTTCCAGCATGCCGGCTTGCCCGAATAGTAGCGCGTAAAGTTGTGTGCGCGAATCATGGTGCTGGTACAAAATGCGAAAAGGCAGACTTTGCACCAACAATTCAAAACCCGTGGCATTGGTGCTGAAACCGTAGCTGCGCGCTGTGATTCGATAGGCGGTTTCGTTCCAATCGTGGCGACAGCTGTCGTGCAGCGCCATGATTTGTTCCTGCTTGTGCATCAGTCGCTCCGTTGCCAAGCGTGTGAAGAACGAAGTGATTTGCAGTGGCTCAATGTTGGGTAACTGTTGCTGGCAAGGAAGGCTTTTTGACGAAAGGGTGAGTGTGTTGTACTTCTCAAGCATCTCTGGAGGAATGTAGGTGCGTAGTTCCAGTGTGGCGTAGTTCTCACCTGGCTGTCGCTCAATCTCCGTATCGTGTCGGTAAACTACATGCAAGATAACCGACTGGTACTTAGGGTCCAAAGAATGCCCATGTCGGTTCCAGTCGGAGCTGTTGACGTGTATTTCCACATCGCCAGCCCAAGTCAAATCTCCAATTTTGATGACGGCCTGCTTGAAGTCGGGGCCTGCATCCTGGTGCGCCATGCCAGGAAAGATAATCTTAAGCGGTCGTCCGTCGGTAGTTGTCAGTGACGCTGGCGCAAAAAGCCTATTCCTCCACATATAATGCAGAAGGTCCTCCATTATTTTCATGATTATTTAACAAGTTTGATGCGCAAAGATATTAAATAATCGTAATGAAAAATGAGTTGTTAATAATTTTTAAAAACGGGTTCTTCGCGGTGCGTGGTGTCAGGCGGCAACTGGGCAGCCAACTCGTTGACTTTCAGCTCTACTTCATCCAACATCTTCTTGCCCGATTCTTCGTTGCTGAAGTAATAGCCCATTGAATTGACATATTGTTCGCGTGTAATGTGGTGTCGCTCAAATAATTCCTGATAGGCGTAGCGAGTGAGTATCTGCTTGTCGTATTGGCGCGGTGCAAAGAAGAGGGCGCTTTCGGTAATGCATCCGTCGGCAAGGACCACCACCATCGTGTCCCACGGAATCAGATCCTTGGGCTTCTCCTTCATCATTTTCTTGTTGCAGGAAATGCTTGTAAATAAACAAGTGATAATCAGAATAATAGAGAAAATTTTATTCATGACTGGCGTTTTTGCATTTTAAAAGGAAAGAGGCTTTAGCAATGTCGCTGGGTGTGGTTATTTTGATGTTGGTGTCGCTATCCTCAAAGAAGAAGAGTTTGTGTCCTACCGCCTCATAGACCGTGGCGTCGTCGGTAAATTCGGGACGATAATCTTGTGTGTAGGCCTCTTTGAGCAACTTTGCGTTGAAGGCTTGCGGCGTCTGAATCTGTACCATTCCGTTCCTGTCAACGGCCTCCGAAGTGCCGTCGGTGGCCAATCGCCGCAACGAAGCGGTAATGGGCACGTAAGGAATGGCACTGCCGTATTGTTGGGCTGTCAGGATGGCCTCGTTGATGGTCTCCTCTAGCACCAGCGGTCGCACACCATCATGTACGAGCACGATAGCATTGTCGTCTTCAGGAACATGTTCAAGGGCATTCTTTACCGAATGGAAACGGGTTTCGCCGCCCACGCATATTTCATGAGACGGCAAACGGTATTGCTCATCTATTGATTTCCATGTGTTTATATGGTCTGCCGGCAAGGTGACAATGAACTTGGCTTTCCCGACCCATGGCTCAAAGGCTCTGAAGGTGCGACACAATATGGGAATGCCTTCAATGGGAAGGAATTGCTTGGGTGTCGCTGTACCCATACGCTGTCCGCTACCGCCAGAGGTGATGATGATATAGAGGTTTGGTGTTGGAATCATAATACCGAAATTTTATGGGTACATTATTTGAGAGGGGCTAACAGTTGCTGTTTCACTTGTTCCATAAGCCACATGGGCGTAGAGGTGGCGCCGCAAATGCCAATGGTGTCGTGGTCGTTGATGGGCACCGCTTGCAAGTCTTCGAGGTGGGTGAGGAAGTAGGAGTGGGGGTTGGCCTGTTTGCACAACTTGAACAAGTATAGACCGTTAGAACTTTGTTCTCCTGATACAAAGATGATTTTGTCGAACAGGGATGCAAAATGTGTGAGTTGCTTGGCGCGGTTCACTACCGAGTGACAAATCGTATCGTAGTGCGTGAAGAAATCTTCATGTCCCGCCTCACGGTAGCGTTTCCCTATTTCGTCGATAAGCGCCAGATATTCGTCGTGGTTCTGCGTGGTTTGTGAGTAGAGCTTGGCAGGTTTCTGAAAGTCAATTAGTTCAATGTCCTTGATAGAGGAGATGACGATGCCTTTGTTGTTGGTCTGTCCTGCCAGCCCGACCACTTCGGCATGGCCTTTTTTGCCAAAGATAAGTATCTGCCCCTCTTTGAAATCTGGGGCTTCAAAACTGTTCTTAATGTTTTTCTGTAAGGCGAGTACCACGGGGCAAGTACCGTCAACTAACTGTATATTACGCTCTTGTGCAATGCGATAAGTCTCGGGAGGTTCTCCGTGTGCGCGTATGAGGACGGTCGTGTCGTGCAGTTGGCGGAACTCATCCTTGGTGATGATCACAAGTCCCATGTCTGTCAGCCGTTGCACCTCCTCGTTGTTGTGTACAATGTCGCCAAGACAATAGAGTTTTCGGGTTTGTGCCAGCAGTGTCTCAGCCCGTTTGATGGTGTTGATGACGCCGAAGCAGAAACCCGAATGTTCGTCTATGGTGACTTGTATGTTTTTCTTCATGTTTAGATGGAAAAAGCGTCAAAGCCGCCGTCGATAACGGTGACGGTGCCCGAAACAAACTGAGAGGCGTCGCTGGCGAGCCATTGCAGCGTACCCAGCAACTCTTCGGGTTCGCCGAAGCGCTTGTAGGGCGTGTGGCTCAAAATGCTGTGCGAGCGTGGAGTCAGACTGCCGTCGGGGTTGGTGAGCAGGGTGCGGTTCTGCTCGGTGAGGAAGAATCCGGGGGCGATGGCGTTGACACGCAAGCCAGGTCCGAACTTGGTGGCCAGCTCACCGCACATGTACTTGGTGAAGTTGACAACGGCAGCCTTGGCCACGCCATAGCCGGCTACACGCGTTAGCGGGCGTAAGGCGGCCTCAGAGGCGATGTTGATAATTGAGCCTTTCTTCTGCTCTACCATAGCTTTGCTGAACACCATCGTGGGCAGTACTGTGCCGAACAGGTTGAGATCAACCACTTTCTTCATGGCTTCCGGGTCGAGGTCGAAGATGGTCTTGTCGGGAGCAATAGTGGCGCCAGCCATGTTGCCGCCAGCACCGTTGATCAGCACGTCAATGCGCCCGTAAGCTGCCATGATATCGCTGTAATTTTTTTCAAGTATCTCTTTATTAAGCACATCAGTGTAGAAAAAACGGGCCGAAAAACCGGCATCAGTAACTTCCTTGGCCAACTTTTCGCCTGCCTCGGTATTGCGGTCCAAAATGACCACCTTAGCGCCTTCTTCAGCAAAATGTTTAACCATAGCCGTGCCTAAAATGCCAGCTGCACCCGTAATCAGGATAACTCTGTCCTTAATGTCAAATAAACCTTTCATAATGTTATAATTTATAATGTATAATTATTTTAGTGAGAAGGGATTAGTGAAGAGTGATTTCAATTATTAATTGTAAATTGTAAATTATTAATTGTCAATTCTCTTATACTTCGGTACCAGCACTTTCATGATGCACCAGGCAGCAAGGTAAGCCACAGCGCAGTAGCAGAATACAATCATATATCCTGCAGGTTTGCCGGTAGCGCCAAAGAAGGTGAACGCATCGCCTTGGGCGCCAGCGTAATCAAACAGCATACCCGAGCATTTGTTGATGGCAAAAGAGCATAGGCCGCCAAACATGGTTCCGATACCCGTGATGGTGGCGATGGCCGATTTTGGGAACATATCACCGATGGTGGAATAGAGGTTGGCCGACCATGCCTGGTGTCCTGCGGCAGCAAGGCCGATGATGATACAGGGCAACCAAACCGAAGTGTTGGCCAACGGCTGGGCAAACATGGCAAATATGGGTAGAAATGCAAAGATTAGCATGGCTCTCATACGACCAGAGTAGGGGTGCATACCCTTTTTCTCAACAAAGAATTTGGGTAAGTATCCACCGATGATAGAAACCACAGTTACAATGAGATACAAAACAAAAATGAGGGCTTGTCCCATGCCAGAGGAGGACGGATAGCCGAGTTCGGAGAAATAGGCGGGTGCCCAGAACAGCAAGAACCACCAAACGCCGTCGGTTAAGAATTTACCCACAATAAAGGCCCATGTTTGACGGTATTTGAAACAGTCGGCAATCGAAAACTTGGGTCCTTCGGTTGCTGGGGTCTTCTCTGTAGCTTTATCGTCCAGTTCAGCTTTATCGGATTCGATGTAAGCGAGTTCCGCCTTGTTGACGAATCGGCTTTGTGTAGGATGCGAGTAAAGCAACAGCCATGCACCTGCCCATACAAAACCGATGGCACCGATGATGATGAAAGCCATTTCCCATCCCATGTGCTTGGCTAACAGTGGAATAGTGAGCGGAGCAACAAGTGCACCTACAGAAGCGCCGGCATTGAAAATGGAGGTGGCGTAGGCACGGTCTTTCTTAGGAAAGTATTCCGCGGTGGTCTTGATGGCGGCGGGGAAGTTGCCCGCTTCACCCGTGGCAAGTATGATTCTGCATGCGAGGAATAACCACACACTGATGGTGGAGATCATAAGTGCCATTTCTGAGCCTTGGGTCACTGCGCGGAGCGCCTCAACGTCGGCAATGCCAGTTAGTCGCATCGTAGCCCAGCCGCAAGCAGCGTGCAAACATGCGCCTAACGACCAGATGATGATAGCCCATGTGTAGCCCTTCTTGGTGCCCATCCAGTCGATGAATTTGCCAGCAAAAAGAGATATGAAGGCGTAAAATATGGAAAAGGTGGCGGTAATGTTACCGTAATCGTTGTCACTCCAATGAAAGTCAAGAGCGATGAAGTCTTTCCAAGTGAGCGACAACACCTGGCGGTCCAGATAGTTGACCGTAGTGGCCAGGAACAACATAGCGCAGATGACCCATCGGAAATTGGTCATTTTGTTGAGGTCTTTATTCATATTGCAGATTTATAGATTGTTATCAATAGAAGGTTCTGAAATTGTATTGTTTTGCAAAAATACAAGATTTCTTTGTCTTTTGGAACTGAAGAATAGGAAAATTGCATTATGTAGATAGGTTAGAATTTATTTTTTGATGGTCTTTTGATTGCTTTCATTGGTGTTTATCGTTAAATTTCAAGGCGTTTTATTACAATATTTAGTCGTTTGAGAGCAAAAAATAGGGTTTTGGCTACAAAAAAAGGCGGTTTCTCCGCATGCTAATTATAGTATGTTGAACTGATGGTATAAGTAAAATAAATTTGCAATTTAAAAAGCAAAAATTATGAAGAATAGAGAGCCAAGGGATATTTTGGCCTTGTTTGGTCAGAATGTAAAAAAACAAAGAATTGCCATAGGATTATCTCAAGAAAAATTAGCAGAGAAGGCTGATTTACATAGAACATATATTGGTATGATTGAGCGGGCTGAAAAAAATATAACACTAGTTAATATAAGTAAAATTGCGCGAGCCTTAAATGTGGATATTGAAATGTTGTTAAAAAAATAGATAAAAGATATGATTGAAGAGGAGTTTAAAGTACCACCAAAATCCCCAAAAGGAGTCTTGTCATCTGCTGAGTTGACAAGAAGATTAGGAAAAATTGTAGGCACTTCAATAAGATTAACGGGAAAAACACGTACAGATGGAGCTGCAATACGAAAAATTGTGGCCCAATGCTTGTACTCACAGGGTTTGTCTGCTCCTGCCAGAGTAGGGACTTATCATATTATTCCTCCAAGAGGTAAGGGTATTCCTAGATTATTGAGGGAATTAATAGACACGTATGTTGTTACAAGTGGAAATAGTTATAATCTTCAAGTGTGGAACCGGCTACCAAATAGTCGTATGCCATTAATTGAGTATTCAGATGGAAAAACAATAAAAAGTAATGATATTAGATTGGTTTTTGTCAAAGTAGATTTGCGAAAAAACATCATTGAATCAGTTGTTGTTTTAACACCACAATATATAGAAAGGCATTTTGGACCATTTGGTATTCCTACAATCAAGCATCAGTTTATTATTTCTGAGCAAAAAAGACAGGAAATATATAAAAACGGCGGAATGTTAATTGGTTCAGATAGTTATCCATGTCGTCAAAGATATGTTTTGCCGTTTGAAGGTATAAATCGTTTTCCTAAAGCAAAATCAGATGTGTTTGGTATTGAAGTTCTAAAACGAAGACTTGTGCCAGGTTTGATAGGAAAAAAGTTCACTCAATCTGATACAAAGAGCCGAGGACAAGCTTTGGAACGAAAGGTTGCGGAACTATTAGGATATAAAGTGGAACGAAGATTGGTTGGACAATTCCCCGATTTGCCTAATCAGTTATTAGAAGTGAAGATTCAGGATTCTCCAACTATTGATTTAGGAAAATATACACCAGAAAGCAGATTGTTAGTTTGTCGTCAACCTGAAATCACAACCCAAGATATTCGTTATCTGATAGTGTTAACTCATGCAAAAACAAATATGGTCAAAGGTGTTGTGCTGCTTTCAGGGATGGATATTGAAAGTCACTTCACCTATATTTCAGCAAGCAGTTATAAATGTCAGAGGGCAATTAAAATGGATTTCTTCAACAAATATGCTCGCAAGTGTGTTTTTAATCCGTAATACCAAATGCTAATTCGACCTCTTTGTTGAGTTTTTTGTATAAATTTTCTATCGTAGTAACATCGTTACTATGGTTGAGTTCTTGGGTGATGCGGATAATGTTTTGCGAATGTACGTTATCTGGATGGGGAATTGGATATTTTTCAACATATTGGGAAAGATATCTTCGCCTTCCAGAATATAGTTTATTGTTAAATAACAGGTCATGATATTTAGCCATTAAAGAGGAATTTGCTACACCTTCTATCAGTAAAAGCAGAGGAAGGTCATCGGTTTTTTTGGAAAATAGCCAATAACAATTCCCATTAACAATGCTTCCGCTATAATCTATGCAAAATCGGGCCTCGGTGCAGATATCGGGAAAAACAATTTTAGGATATTTCCAATAAGTTGGATTCTGTGGAACCCACATCTCAAACCATTGTCTATTGGCATTAATAAGATATTGACGTCTTATGAGTTGTTCTTTGTGTTTTTCGAGATATGATTTTGCCCGAGGAAATTGTTCAATATTGAACACGGCACGTG
>JAEERB010000214.1 GCA_016285615.1 Bacteroidales bacterium | reverse complement strand
GACAAACACCGCGTCTTTGCGGGCAAGCATCCAATGCTCTTGACTTACTTTGCGAAGTCAGTTTCTTTCTTCCTTTTCTTACTAATTGCTGTATTGTCGGCATACTTTTTAATTTAGTTTAATCTTTTAATTTCCAATACAAAAATGCCCAATTTTTGGGACTGCAAAAATACAATTTTTTTCATAATAAACGCTATTGGTTGATTTTTTTTTGATTTTTATTTTTTACAAGAAAAAAGAAACAGCTTATTTTTCTGAAATTTAAATAATTACATGAATACAATTCATAATTAAGAACAAAGAACAAATAGATTCCTTCGGCGGTAGTTTCGACAAGCTCAACCACCGCCTCGGAATGACACCAACAACTCTTAACTCCTTAGTTCCTTAACTTCTTAACTTTTTCACTTCTCACTATTCACCATTCACTTTTCACTTCAACAATTCAACAATTTAATTATATTTGCAGTTGATTAATAATCCAACAATATCTTTTTATCATATTCATTATGAGAATATTACGTAATATTTGCATTGTAATGGCCACCTTCGTGCTGGTTGTATCATTCAGCGCATGCAAGAAAGACGGTGTTTATAATCCTTCGAAGAAAATTGCCGCCATTTACCGCACCATGGAAGATGAACCATCTTCAAAAGGCGCCAGTAAAGAACTGATTGCCACTTATGTTTGGGATGGGAACCTGCTGTCGCAAATCATCTACAACGACGATGATCCCAGCACCTATACTTATACTTACAACAACAAAAAGCAACTTATTGCAGTGGATATGGACTCGGAAGGTTCTATCCGCGTGGAATATGACGGCAAAAATGTGGAAGGAGTGTCCTTCAGCATGAACAACGCCGAACTGCTCGACGTACAGTACATCCGCAAAGGGAACCAGATCATAGGAGCCGATGTGGAGGTTTCGACCGACCTGCTGGAAGAGCTCCTGAATAAAAAGCACAGCAAAGTCATCCGCGACGCACTGGGCATATTCCTCCCCTATCAAATGGACATCGCCTTCACCCAAACGATGGAACAATATGCCCAACACTATTCCGCCGACAGCAAAGGCTCGCTAAAAGGACACATTGACTATGAATGGAACGGCAAAAATGTGACTAAAGCCTCCTTCGACATGAGTATTATCATCACTTCCGTACAAATCACATCCATCTACGAGTACGACAATCAAATCAATCCGTTCTCGGGCGGTATGATGGCCAATGGCGAGAGCATCGACACCGATATTCTCGGCATGTTCCATGGCTGGATGAACGTCAATAATATAACCAAAAGCACTGTCGCCATGAATGTTGCAGGAGAGACCGAAACCAGCGGCACTACCTGCACCTACGAATACGACAGCGACAAATATCCTGTGAAGGTTATCACGAGAGACTTGTTGGAGAATTACAAAGAAGACTACTACGAGTATAAATAATTCACAATTCACAATGCACAATTTATATTACTCTCCATTCACTAACAACTAGAAACTAAAAACTATCAATATGGAATCATCTTTTAAACAATTAGTTGCAGAAGGCATTCCGAGTACTCTACCCGAGCCTAAACCTTATGATCCAACGATTAACCATGCGCCGAAGAGAAAAGACATTCTGACGGCTGCAGAGAAGAAATTGGCCCTGCGTAATGCATTGCGTTACTTCCCCAAAGAGTGGCATCCCGTGCTGGCGCCCGAATTTGTCAAGGAGTTGCACGACTACGGCCGCATATACATGTACCGTTTCCGTCCTGACTATAAGATGTTTGCCCGTCCTATTGACGAGTATCCGGCCAAGTGTCGACAGGCAGCAGCCATCATGCTGATGATACAGAACAACCTCGACCCCGCCGTGGCACAGCATCCGCACGAACTGATCACCTACGGTGGCAACGGCGCCGTTTTCCAGAATTGGGCACAATACCGTCTGACCATGAAATACTTGTCGGAAATGACCGACGAGCAAACGCTGGTGATGTATTCCGGTCACCCGATGGGCCTATTCCCGTCGCACAAGAATGCCCCGCGCGTAGTGGTTACCAACGGTATGGTTATTCCAAACTACTCAAAGCCAGACCATTGGGAAAAATTCAATGCTATGGGTGTCAGCCAGTACGGCCAGATGACCGCTGGTTCTTACATGTACATCGGACCTCAAGGCATTGTGCACGGCACTACCATTACCGTGCTGAATGCCTGCCGTAAGATTGGCGGCACAGCTGAGGGCAAACTGTTCATCACCGCTGGTTTGGGCGGCATGTCGGGCGCACAACCCAAGGCTGGCAACATTGCTGGTGTGGTCTCGGTGACCGCCGAAATCAATCCTGCTGCCACCCAGAAGCGCTACACCCAAGGTTGGGTTGACGAGGTGGAAGACAATCTGGATGTGTTGATGCAGAAGGTTGCTGACGCACGCCAGCGCAAAATCAGTCGCTCGTTCGCCTATCAGGGCAACATTGTCGATCTTTGGGAATACTGCGCCGACCACAACATTCAGGTGGACCTCGGCTCCGACCAAACTTCGTTGCACAACCCGTGGGCTGGTGGCTACTACCCTGTCGGCATCAGCTTCGAAGATGCCAAGGTGATGATGGCCGACGAGCCCGATAAGTTCAAAGAAGCCGTACAGAAGAGCTTACGCCGCCAGGTGGCTGCCATTAACAAGCTGACAGCCAAGGGCATGTACTTCTTCGACTATGGCAACGCCTTCCTGTTAGAGTCGAGCCGTGCCGGTGCTGACATTCTCAAAGCCGATGGCACCTTCCGCTATCCTTCATACGTACAAGACATTATGGGTCCCATGTGCTTCGACTACGGCTTCGGTCCGTTCAGATGGGTATGCACCTCGGGCAAGCCTGAAGACTTGGAGATGACCGACCAACTGGCCATTGAAGTGCTGACCGAAATCAGCCACCACGCTCCGCAAGAAATCCAGCAGCAGATGCACGACAACATCCGCTGGATTAAGGGAGCCAAGGCCAACAAGCTGGTGGTTGGCTCGCAGGCGCGCATCCTCTATGCTGATGCCGAAGGACGTATCAAGATTGCCGAAGCTTTCAACAAAGCAATCAAGGACGGCCGTTTGAGCGCACCCGTAGTGCTGGGCCGCGACCATCACGACGTGTCGGGCACCGACTCGCCGTACCGTGAGACCTCCAACATCTACGACGGCTCATCATTCACCGCCGACATGGCCATCCAGAATGTCATCGGCGACTCGTTCCGCGGAGCCACCTGGGTATCCATCCACAATGGTGGCGGCGTCGGCTGGGGCGAAGTGATTAACGGCGGCTTCGGTATGCTGCTCGACGGCACCGCTGAGGCCGACTGCCGGTTGAAGAACATGCTCTATTGGGACGTGAACAACGGTATCAGCCGCCGTGCATGGGCCCGCAACGACGGAGCACTGTTCGCCATCAAACGCGCCATGGCCGAAAATCCGAACCTCAAAGTTACCTTGCCGAATCTGGCGGATGACGAGGTGATAGAAACAGCATTTAACAATTTATAATGTAAAATTGACAATTAACAAT
>JAEERB010000213.1 GCA_016285615.1 Bacteroidales bacterium | reverse complement strand
ATTCCACGCTGGCATAGATTTCGGCTTTGCCGTTCAGCACGATAACGAAATCATCACTTGTACTGATCACGACTTTGCCGTGGCTCAAGCGGTAGATGAAACCATCCCTGAGTTCCAATGCATTCGATCCGTGATCGTAGGACGCCATGCCGTCACCAAAGATGTCACCGGCGTTTTCTTCGGTAACTTCCAAGTCACCGAAAACGATGCCATAGCTTTGGGAAAAAGCATTTTGGCCGAAGGCCAATGAAGTCAGAATGAATGCGATAAAGATAATAGTATTTTTCATGGTAGCTTGAAAATAATTGATAATCAAGCGTCAAAGATAATGGATATTTTTTATATTTGCAAAATAAAAATTTGCTTAATATGAGAAAACATTTCCTTTTCCTGTCGTTGTTGATGGCCTTGTTGGCCTTGGCAGGATGCCATAAACAACAAGTTGAATATTGGGCGATTTACGATCCGGTTGACGGACGTGCTTTCCCATCGGACACCTCGACGGTGGTGAGCCAAAAGAGCGGTGGTGCACCGATTGAAATCATAGAGAAAGACACTACCGGGCAATGGGGCTGCTATTACATCTCCAAGAAGACACTTTTCGGTAAGGGGAAAAAGGCTTGGCTGCCGCTCGATAAGATGGTGTACTGCGGTACCGAGAGCCCTGATGAAAAGCTGGAAACTTATATCGTTGTGCCTGAGACCTTGGAGTTGTACCATCATCCGGTGGGGGACAAGAAAGACATGCAGAAGGTCCTGCTGAGCAAGAACGATACGGTGCAGGTCACAGCACGATCCTACAGCTGGGTGCATATCCGCAAAATCAATTATAGCAGGACGGGGCACCACTCCAATCTTTATGGTTGGGTGCAAGAGAGTAAGTTGCAGCGGATTGAGGACCTGACGTATAAGGAGATTGATGCGTTGGCCGCCGGCAAGGCAGTGAAGAACGACGCGGCCAAGATGGAGGAGGAGTATTCGCCCTTTATGGCCAAGTTGCATCCCATTTACCGTCAAGCCAGTACTTGGCTGGGATGGGTTGCCTTGGGATGGATCGTGGTGTTCCTTGCCCCGGCGTTTGCCCGCTCCAAATTCTGGCATCTCCTACTGTTGCTGCCCATCTCTTTGTTGCTGAATATTGTAGGTAAAGAATGTGTGATGCCTACCTGGTTCATGGCGATTGCCATTCCCTTTATGGCTTATATCCTCTGCTATCCTTTCCTGTATTTCAGGACGGCCTTGCATTTTAAGGCCATATATTGGTCGGTATCCTTACTCGCAGCGGGATTCTATCTGTTCTTTTATCTGAAGATTCCGGCTAGAAGTGGACTTTCCATGTTGCTGTATATCCTTCTGCTTGTGGCCATGCTGTTCGGCGTTTTCCTCCTTTCGGCATTGATTTATCGGGGACTCGACAAGGATATTTGCCCGTATTGCGGCTATTTTGCGCGCCACTCGAAAGGGAAGCGCCGTGTCACAGGTACCAGTGTGTCACACGGTAGCGGTACAGAAAGAGTATATGATGGACAGACCTCGGAGGTTCGTGGCAATATCAAGTATGTCACCAACCATTACCACGACGAGCATTATCAAACGGAGACCACCACGACGCATTATGAGACCGATCGCAAATGTATGCGTTGTGGCAGGGCGTTTGTCAATCTTCGGTCATCGAGTAGTACAAGAAGGATATGAGTCCCTGACTATGGATCAGGCGGCTATAGGTTCGACTCCCGCCAAAAAATAGTTATATTTCGGAAACAATGGATTTGAAAATGAAAAGATTAATATTACTATTAGGGGTGTTTGCCTTGATGCTCAGCTGCACAAGATGCAAACCGAAGGTTCATGAGTACTGGATTTCGAGCGACAAGGTGACGGCCTATAAGGCACCATCGGAGAACGCTCCGGTGGTTCGCGACCTCTATACTTTTGTCCCAGTCGAGGTGGTGGAGAAGGATAGCACAGGACAGTGGGGCAGGGTGAGGCTGAATTATCTGTTGTTCAAGAAAAGTGCTTGGTTGCCTCTGAATCAAATGGTGTATTGCGGCAGCGACAACTTGGATGAAGAATTTGAAACCGGTGTTGTTAAACCGGAGACTTTACAGCTATACAAATCTCCCAAGGCAGACAAAGACAATGTTCGGAGTTCGCTCCAACAGAACGATACGGTTCAAATCACGGCGAGAGAGGGCAAATGGGTCCATGTCAGGTGCCTCAAATACAGCTATGGGAAACTGGACGAGCCTTCCAGTAAATACGGCTGGGTCGCTGAAAACCAGCTCCAATCCATCGGCACCTTGTCCAATGAAGTGCTCAGCGACGCCGAAACGGAGAAGACAAACAAAATCATTGATGCTCAGACGGAAGCGCGTTTCTCGCCCAAGATGGTGAAGATCCATCATATTTATGCCAAGGCATGTAAATGGATAGGGTGGGCGACAGCGGCGATTGTGCTGTTGCTGCTGATTCCAGCGCATCGGCGCAATAAAATACTTGCCCTTTTGTTGATGCTTCCTATAGGGGCACTTCTCGTTTTCATGGGAATGAAATGCGTGGTGCCATCGTGGTACTTTGCGTTTGCGATTCCGCTGATGGTTTATGTGGTCTGTTATCCATTGCTCTATTCCGATTCAACCACTTCATTGTTTGCTTATCTGCTTTTTGGGCTGACAGTGTTGGCTGCGGGTTACTACTTGTTCCTATATACCAATGTTTTGAAACATGACTCGATTTTCATTTATCGTATTATCCAGTGTGTTTTGCTGTTGAGCGTTTGCGTGGCGATAGTTTACGTCATTTGGAACAAGAGAAATGAAGATATCTGTCCGTATTGTGGCCGTTATGCCATTCATGAAACTGTATCGACCCAAACTGACAGATCAAAGGTTAGGGAAGGCGTTGAGAGGAGAACAAAAACGGTAGGTAGTAGTTTGGGTGTTGTTGACGGTCGTTGGGTCACTACAGAATATGTTAAAGAGGTTGTGTATGACACAGAGCAGTGGTCGGAAACCAAAACCTATAATTACAAGTGTATGAAGTGCGGTAAAAACTTCAAGCAAAAAGCGCATAGACAATACAAAATTCTACGAAATAGGGAAACAGGGAAAACGCATTCAGAAGATCTTTGAGAGAATTGCTTTAGAATCCCGATTGTGAATCTCAAGCTCGTCAATCGTCATGATATCCCTGCCAAGAATTACATAGTCAGCATCTTTGCCCACCTCGATGCTGCCCTTGCGGTCTTCGAGGAAGCAGCCTTTGGCCACCCAGATCGTGATGGAGCGCAAGGCCTGTTCTGGAGTAAGGGCGTTCTCCATCTGGAAACCTTCTGAGTTCGGGTCTAGGATGATGCCGTCTTCGGGATGATCGTAATTGAGGTGCTTCCTTTCGGTGGCTGCGTAGAAAGTATAGAGAGGGCTGATATCCTCGATGGGGAAGTCAGTGCCGTTAATCACCCAGCCGTTTTGCTGTAAGAGCCTTTGATAAGCATAAGCGTTCTTGATGCGTTCCCCGAGACGCTCCCCCGTCCAGTTCATGTCGGAGGTGCAGTGGGTGGTC
>JAEERB010000040.1 GCA_016285615.1 Bacteroidales bacterium | reverse complement strand
AGCTAACAGACCCTCTCAGTGATCTGAAACAGATTTGAACTGTTGACCTCTTGCCTGTCAAGCAAGCGCTCTAAACCAACTGAGCTAACAGATCATTTTCGCTCGAAAGCGGGTGCAAAAGTACATATTTTTTTTTTAATTGCAAGAAAAAAAATCAAAAACATGCACAGAATCGACCACTGTCTATCCAATAAACGATGACTTCCACTGGTAAGCATCGCGTTCGGTGCCATCGGCAACATATATAATTCCACGATACTCGAAACCGGCTTTTGACGCTACTTTTTTCATTGTTTTGTTGTCTTTGTGCGTGTCAATACGCAAGTAATCAATTTGCAACTTGCACCATTCCAAGCATCGGTTTGCCACATTGTGTGCACCCTCCGCTTTCGCAAGCCTATGGATTGTTCCATACACCTCACCCTCGTCAGTCCACTTTCCGCAATATATATTTTGATATGTAGGATCGGCACCGATAACGAACGCAAAATACCCAACGATCCTCCCATCCCCTTCTTCTACAACATATCCGTTCCCTGATTTTATGTCGGCTTTTATAGCATCTTCTGACGGATAACCGTTCACCCACTGCTGCACATTACCCTCTGCCCGCATCAACCTCCTGGAAAAATCAACCATTGCCATTATTTCTCCGACATCATCAATTAAAGCATGCCTCACCTGACGCGACATAACATCATTATAATATTCCTCAAATTTCTTGCGTAAAAAAGCACCCTCTCCTATAATGGTTCGCAAGTCCTGCAACTTTTTTGCATTTTCAGATTCTGGTAAATACAACTTCAGGTATCCCCCATCGGCATACTTCTCTTTCATGTGTGCTTTAAAACGTTCCCAATGCTGCTCTTTTCCAAGTTCTGGATAATGGTCGGCTCCATACTCGACCGTTCTCCTCAATATTTCATTCGGTTCAATATGCCTGTCAGCCTCAGCCACTATGCGCCCATATATACTCCGGGGCTCCCAGGTGTTTGAAGCCCTGTGGTCTTCTACAGCATCGGCAATCAGTCTGATTTCGTCCTCGCTGAACCACCGCCGCAAATTTTCATCCTCACGCACCATTCTCGCCGATTCGATGTGGTGAACCTCACGCCCGTTCTTTAGCCCAATATCATGATAGGCTGCAACCACATATACAATATTAGTATCAACGTCATAGTGTGCCGCAAGTCGTAAACTCTCTGCAATGACGGACTTTGCATGTTCGACATTGTGCGCACGATCAAAACCGCTATATTGAGGAATAATTTTGCCTTCCACATATCTAACGATGTCCTGATTCACATTGTTCATCATAACAAACCACTTTTTTATCAAAATATAACTACCTATCTATTAGATTATTGCATCTACACTGAAATTATTTTATATTTTTTTTGCAATTTTTTTTCGTTATCTAATACCAAAATAATGAAAAACGGCAAGAAACAATTCGCCGAGAGGACTTGAAAAAAAAATTAATAAATTTTGCAATAAAATAAGAAAGTCCAATACTTAATAAATGAGAGCGTCAGAAAAGTGAGAGGAGATCAGACGACGAAACTTTTTTAATAAACATAATTAACAAATCAAAAAAATTTACAACTATGAAAAAAGCTTTAATTCTTTCCGCACTCGTTCTTTTCGCAGGTATGGTTTTCGCACAGCGTCCTACCGTTCAGAGAAACGTTAACACCACCAACGTCAGAAACGCTGAAAAGACCAACACCAACACCACCATCCGTACCGCTGGTGCTACCGCCAAGACCTACAGCTACACCATCAGCGAGATGAGCATTGCCAACGTGACCGTTATGGACAACGCCGCTACTGTGAAGCAGGAAGGCCGCACCGACAAAGTGAAAGTGACTGTCAATGGTGTTTCGGGTGTCAGCTACTATCTGTATGACGCTAACGACCAGGCCGTTTCGAAAAACTACATCAACGGTGGCAACGGCTATGTTGACATGAGCAACTATCAGCCCGGCGAGTATCGTCTCCAGCTCATTGAGCCCAAGGGTGCTGAGAAGAACTACAAAATCATCAAGAAACAGAAATAAACATCTGCAACAATCTTGAAGAATGGGCATCCCGCCGCTGATGCGGGATGCCTTTTTTCTTTCACGCTTTAATTTGAGTCTCTATAAAACCAGAAATGAAGGGCTCCGAATCAAAACCACGCATTGGTCTTTTTGGCCGACGCAACTATGGCAAGAGTTCACTTGTCAACTTTCTGACCGGACAGACAGTTTCCATCGTCTCAGCCGAAGCTGGCACAACCACCGACCCTGTGAAAAAAACAATGGAAATCGGTGGTATCGGTCCTGTAGTGTGGGTGGACACAGCAGGTATTGACGACGATGGGTATCTGGGTTCGCTTCGTGTTCAGAAAACACTTGCCATTCTTCCTGAAGTCGATCTGGCATTAATCGTCTTCACCAATAACAATTTCGACCTCGATGAGGTTCGTCTTGTCGATGCATGCCAATCGTCTGGCAAACCTTTTTTACTGATATATACCCAATCCGACCGTTTTGCTCCCGACACACACCTACTCGATTTTCTCTCTGCAAAATACGGAGCCGACCACCTTTTCGTCGTAAGCATCCACGACCAGCGGTTACGCACCCAACTCTGCGAACGAATCAAATCGTTGCTCCCCGAATCGTCGTATGTACGCAAGTCAATACTTGACGGCATAGTTGAACCAGGCGACACCATAGTGATGGTTACACCCATCGACTCCTCTGCCCCGGAAGGGAGGATGATACTGCCACAGGTACAGGTCCTACGTGACATACTCGACCTTCATGCCAAGGCCTTGGTGGTACAACCAAACGAGCTTGCATCTTTACTTGACGACCTGAAACACCCGCCTGCACTTGTTGTGACAGACAGCCAGGTATTCGCTACTGTCGATGGGATTGTACCAAAGACGGTTTCCCTCACCAGTTTCAGCATCCTGCTAGCCCGTTCCAAGGGGCTCTTCGTCGATTATTTGAAAGGGACTCCATCCATTTCACAACTTGACGACGGAGACAAGGTGTTGCTGCTGGAATCTTGTACACATAATGTTACCTGCGAAGACATTGGAAGAGTGAAACTGCCAGCACTGCTTCGCAAATTCACTGGCAAGAAGATTGTCTGCGATGTGTTGGGCGGAGCCTCACCGCTGCCAGACAACATTGCCGACTATTCCCTAGTCATCCAATGTGGCGGCTGTGTCATAACACGTCAGCAACTTGCCGCACGCCTCATGCCAGCCCTCAATGCCGGCATCCCAGTCTCCAACTACGGGCTTGCTCTGGCTTATCTCAACGGAATATTTAACCGCGCCACAGAAATCTTCAACAAACACTGACAACTGACAACCAACAACCGACCACTAACTTCCCACCTACCCCCCTCAGCTTACAGATTAGAACTAATCCTCAAATCTCAATTAGAAAAAAATGCTCTCCATCATAGTCGCTATCGCAAACAATATGGCCATCGGCCACAACAACGACCTCCTGTGTCACCTCTCCGACGACCTCAAACACTTCAAAGCCCTCACTTCGGGACACCCTGTCATCATGGGTCGCCGCACCTTCGACTCTCTTCCCCAAAAGCCCCTGCCCAAACGACAGAATATAGTTCTTACCACCGACACATCGTTCACCTATCCCGGTGTCGATATTGTACATTCTGTCGGTGAAGCGCTTGCGATTATACCTAATGACAACGAGACATTCATCATGGGCGGCGCCACCGTCTATCGCCAGTTTCTGCCCTATGTGGACAAGCTCTATATAACCTGGATAAAGAAAGATTTCCCTGCCGACACCTTCTTCCCCGAAGTCGATTTCAGTAAGTTTCAGCTCCTGAACGAGACACAACCAATGACCGACCCAACCAACGGCATCGTTTACACCTATGCCGAATATTCCAAACGGTAAAAACAGATTTACAACCTTTCAATCTTTGTCAGCCCCCCTTGTTTTCCAACCACAAAAAGGCTTGGCGGCAGGTCGTCGTGGACAAGATTGTCTATGTAAAGTGGCTGCCCTATCATGAATCGTTCACAGTGGAAATGGTCGCCGGCTACGATTTTTGAGTTTAGGGCTTTTGTAACTTCAAAAACGCCCATGCCTTCATGCCTCAACTCAAGCCTCCTGTTGGGATTCCATTCAATCGCCACCGCATCCCCCATGGCAAGGTCTTCGGTGTTTAGTGTCGCACTCACAATTCGGCAGGAACTCTCTGTGCCTGCAACACCACAATAGTCGGCCACAAATGTGTGCCAGTCAGGATAACCCACAAAACGGCTCAGTACATCCAGTGTCGATTCCCTCACAGTCGGGTATCCTTCCACATATCCCCACAGCCTTCGAAGTGTGTTGAGACCTATGGTCTCGTTGGTCCTCTCTCGGATGGTGTTGTACAGGCAATCAAAGTCTTTTGGACTTTCCATCGGCCGCATAACCGACTCTGATATTAAAGCCTTTAACTTCTCAATGTGGGGCGATTCTGTATCCATTGTAAGTGTTTTTGAGACCACAAAAATACATATTTATTGCCATATCTCAGAATTAACGTAACTTTGTGCCATGCAAAACGATGAGGCTTCATCCACTTCTGGTGTACCGAATCCACTGGATTTCAACATTTCGAACCGATTCTCTCTACACGAAGAATTGCCGTCCAAAGGCTATTGCCGTCTGTTCAAGGCTCAGCGTTACGGCAAATGGTATGTGCTGAAAGGGCTCAAGGCAGAACACGTTGCCGACCCCGTCTATTTGGCTATGCTGGAAAAAGAGTTCGCCTCAGCCGTAACCCTCGACCATCCAAACATCGTCCACACGCATGGCATCGAAAACGACGAAGTGGCGGGACGCTGCATCGTGATGGAGTATGTTGAAGGGCGTACTCTGGCGCAGTTCCTGAGCGAAAATCCCTCTGCGGCAAAACGGAAGCAAATCGCCATGCAACTCCTCGACGCAATGGAATACTTCCATGCCCGACAGATTGTACACCGCGACTTGAAGCCCTCCAACATCGTCGTCACTCACAACGGCGACAATGTGAAGGTGATTGATTTCGGCCTGGCCGATACCGACGACTATGCTGTGCTTAAAGAGCCCGCCTACACCAAAGGCTATGCTGCACCCGAGCAGATGTCAAATGGTTCAACAGTCGATTGCCGCACCGACATCTTTGCCTTCGGTGTAATACTGAGTCAGTTTTTTCCGCACCGATACAGACGTGTTGTGCGTCGTTGCACCCGCAACGTCAAGTCAGACCGCTACCAGTCGGCAGCTGCCGTAAAGAAAGCCATCGTCAACGCCGACCGCGCAATCTGGGCTGTGGCTTTCCTCTTGTTCATTGTAGTCATCGCTGCTGCCGTTTTGCTCAGCAAGAGAGTTGCCAAGAGTGATACTGATACCGTCGCGTTGGAACAACCGACCGATACGGTCACAATGGTGGTGGATTCCAATCTGCCTATAACCACAGAAAGCGACAATCCTCAACAAAACACTGGCAAACCTGCGGTGGAAAAACCCTTCTCGTTGGACAAAGAAAAACACGAATTGCAGCGCTACGCCGACAGCTTGTTTGCGGTATGGATGAAGAACGTCACTGACGGCATATATGATACCTACGCCGAAGCCGATGTAAGCAAGTCGTATATGGAGATGCTTATAGCTGAACGGAGAGATCTCATGTTGATGAATATCCCAACTCAAAGCGAGGACGAGTACGAACGATATTGGTACAAGCTCGACGAAGTCCGTAAATCTTTAAATTCCAGTATTGACGGTTATATGGACGCACATCCGTTCCCGAAGCCTGACAGTCAATATGATTCCCCAGAGTACAAACAACTGTGCGATTCATTGACCGCGACATGCAATCGCTCGCTGAAAATAACGGATGAAAGCCGCCGGCGCAGGCTTGGGGTCGAATGAGTATTCTCTAACATGCTGCATAATTACAAAAAAATCTTACAGAGTCTTTTTTACTTGACTTTGCGGAGAAAAAAGATGTTATTCTCCGCATTTTTGCGGAGAATAATATGTATATTTGCCGCATCCCCCCTGGCGGTCGCAGCACACATTATGTGCTTATAGAAATATCCCTCAAGTTTATTAGGACCTAATTAGGACCGATGCCACAACAGAAGTCTTCCTTACTTTTGCAACCCAAAGTCCTGCCGCGGAGTTTTTGCGCTTGGCAGTTTGACGTGTATTAACCCATTTTCTGAAGAAATCGGGCTCATCTTTGTATTTATAGTCCTTTGGCAATCATGGGATTGTGATGCACGGTCGTCATTTTTGCCCCCAATAGCGGCCTATTCTTCGTTTTTTTCTTATCTTTGCACTTGTCAATTAACCTAGTATTAACCAAAGTGTAAAGCAATCAACAAAACACACCGAGCGGC
This sequence comes from Bacteroidales bacterium, assembly GCA_016285615.1. The sequence goes on along the minus strand of JAEERB010000040.1, from coordinate 11,872 downwards.
GGTAGAGCCGTAAAGACATACAATAGCGCAAGTAGCTATTCTTTGAGGCCCAATTTTCCACATTATAGCCCATCCCTTTCGGATGCAGCTTACAATCTCAAGGATAGACAGACGAGGCGCCGTTTTCGAACGGCGTGGATACCTGTCAGAGATTGTGGGCGTGGAAACCCGGGCTTCAGACAAAAGGTTTATCCACGCTTCCTTTTTTTATACCCATTTATACTTTTATCCCGCCCATAAGGTTACACCTCAAATGCATTAGGACCACATTAGGACCAATTTTTCTGATTTTTTGTGTATATTTTTGCAAGCGAATGAACTCAATAAAATCCATGGACAAGACAAATCCACAAATCCACATATTAAGACATCTGATTTGCGAAGCATCGGGTGTTAAAGGTTCTTTGCATGATGATTATGTAAAAATCAAAGTTTTTGTGAAGAAACGAACCCAAGAGACTGTTGATATTCCCGATATCAAACACTTCTTCCAGTATGGCGGATCATCAAACAAACCCCAGTTATCCACCCTCGATATTTTTTCAAAAGCGGCGGGATTCCAATCATACGACGATTTCTGTAAACATTTTTTAGATCAGTTGCAAACGCACCACATTAACCCTTAATGAAAATAGTAACATGAGTATATCAGACCAAATAAATCTCTCTTCCCCACCTATTGTGGACAAGGGTGGAACTTGTCCAAAACAAAACGGACCAAATTGGTTTTGAAGTTTACCTTATTTATATTGAAATTTACATAGGAAATAAAACGCAAACAAAAACATTATCACTAAAACATCAACATGAATGAAACGACTAATCCCGAACAAGTAAAACAGATACGGGATATTCTTGATGGGCTAAAAAAACAAGACGTTTACAGCAACGAGGTTGATGGATTCTCGTCAGACAAAAAAGCCATTGAGAACATCTTTGAGAAAACAAACGGAAGGAGCCTCGGAGAGATACTACTCCGGTTGACGGTTATCGACAGCATGTACTCAACCCAGATGAACCGTCGCTACTATGCATTGCAGGAATTGGCGGAGAAACTTCATTGCCTCAACAAAAAGAAACCCCTTCCCGAACTTTTTAAAGAATTTATCGAAGGGAACCGAGACGTCAGCCTTTTTGACGGAACGATTGGCGGGAAAAAGTTCAACCTCTTTGCCGAAAACTACGGTATCAGCAAAGACGGCTCAGACAAGGGCGTGGCCGTGTCGCTGATAAGCAAGTACGCCTATTTTGAGACGCACTATGGTTTCCCCATCTACGACTCCATCGCCTGCGAGATGTATCCTCGCATCTGGAGCTACTGCGGATTTGGCAAGAAAGACTACCAACTCACCATAAAGGGCGACAAACAACGCATGGTGGGAGACAAAACCATCGTGGCCTACACAAAAGCCATCGACGAAATGATTAAACGACTTGGAGGCAACATCTCCTACGACCATTTGGATCGACTCCTATGGTTCGTGGGCAAGATAATCCGAGGAAACCTTTCGCTGGTGCTCGACCGTGAAGGCTACGAGTGGAGCGTGGACCATTGGTTCGAAGAGGACGACAAAGGCAACAAGGTAGTGTTCGACATCTCCAAAGTCGATATTGACGAGGCGTATTTCTGTAAAAACAACACGCGTCTGCGAGCAATGTTTGAATTAGCAAAAAAACTAAAATAGCAAACGTAAAAAAGACAATATGGAAACATTTGAATATTTTGGATGCACCTATAGCATCAATGATGACAAGGAAACCGTCAGCCTTATAGATGCGACACAAGTAAAAGGCAAGTTCCATATCCCTTCGCAGGTGGAATATAACGGTAAATCCTATTTAGTTACTGGTTTACAAGAACGTGTAGATGATATTTACGAATGGATAGAAGACAGGCGAAGAAAAGAAGGAGGGTTCTATAAAAAAACTGAAAGAAAACAAACGAGTGGACCTTTTCAAATACCTAGTAGGGATTGTAGGGGACATGGTTATTGTACTGGCGGATGGAATCCGATGGGTAAAGTTACGTCAGTAATCATCCCAGACTCAGTAAAGAATCTATGCGAGAAGGCATTCGACGATTGTACGAAAATGGAGGAAATTCATCTACCAAAATATATAACAAAAATACCTAGATATTGTTTTTGTTGGTGCTCGAGTTTAAAACACATCGAGCTGCATGAGGGAATTACCGCAATAGAAGACTTTGCATTTTGTATTTGCAAACTGACCGAAATAAAGATACCCTCCACAGTAGAAACTATAGGACGTTTCGCATTTCAAGGATGCAGTGCCCTGACAGAGATAACAATACCATCATCGGTGAAAACCATCGATGAAGGTGCTTTTGGCGATTGCCAATGGAAAGATATTGTGCCGCCCAAGTGCGGTCTTGAGGTTGTGAACATACTCAATGAAGAGGGCGCGGTAATCATACATCCCAAAGCCTTCACCGACCGAGTAAAGATAAACTATCTTGGTAAGAAGAAGGCTGCCAAAGCGGCAACGCCAAAGACAGAGAAGGCGACATCAAAAACAGAAAAGAAAGAGCCTGTAGAAAAGATAACATCGCCCCAAAAAACAAAAACAGAGACTAAACCAACCGCCCAACCCACTGGTGACTACAAGAAATCAGCCGTTTCAGGCGGCTACACCATCGGCATCACGGCGGAAAACAAGGTGGTCGTGAGCAAGGGCGGCGCGGTATGCGACAACGCCAAAGGCGCACTGCGCGAGATATCCGAAAAGGTTGGCTTCAAGTTCGAAACCAGCTGGACAACGCAGCAGTTCGGCAGCAAACTTGTGGACTTTATCAACAATAAATAATCATTTAAAACACAAAACTATGGAATTGAAAAAAGGAGCAATCAGTGGTGAATATCTGATTGGAGTTTACGAAAACAACAGCGTTATTGTTTTCCGTGTTTATGAAAACACTAAAGGCGCATTGCGCGAAGTAGCTGAAGAAAAGAACTTTGAGGTTGACCCCAAATGGAATACCCGACAGTTCGGATCCAAAATATGCAAAGAATTTGGCGACGGCAAGCAGGCCACAGTGGGATGCTACAATATCAAGGTACAAGACAGTGGCAGCATCGAGGTTTATCGCACCTACGAGAACACCAAAGGCGCTCTGCGCGAGGTGGCCGAGAAGATTGGATTCGAATACGACCCCAACTGGACAACACAGCAGCTGGGCAGCAAACTTGTGGACTTTATCAACAATAAATAATCATTTAAAACAATCACAAAGAAATGAAAACAGACAAAAAAGTACTCGCATCGTTTCTTGCAGCGGCAGTATGGGCCGACGGAGAATATGATGAGTTTGAGAAAGAGTTCGTCACCGACCTCGCTGGCGAGCTGGAGATCAAGGACCTCGACGATGTAATTAACAAGGAAATCGCCGCCACCGAAAAGATGGACGAAGACGCAATTGCCGACTACCTTGAGTCAGCAGCCAAGAAGGTCGCCAGCGGTGAGGGCGAGGGCATCCTCACGCTCTGCCTGCAACTGATGTGTGCCGACGCATTTCTGGCCACCGACGAGGTGGAGAACTTCTTCGCCTTCGCCGAGATTCTCGGCATCGACGAAGAGGAAGCCAGCACCATCCTCGACGAATATGTCGATGAAGAGGAAGATTTAATCATTGAAGACTAACCCTTAAAAACAAGTAGTCATGGCATTACAGAAAACAGCATCAGGCAAGGTCGATAAAAGGACCAAAGAATACAAAGAGATGGTAGAACGTGCCAAGAAAGCCCGTGCAGCACAGAAAAAAGCCAAAAGCAAACCCACCATCAAAAAGAGCACCTCGGCAGCAAAACGCCGTTCGGACGGCAAACTCGACCAGCGCACCAAGGCCGGCAAAGAGGCAGCAGCACGCATGGCTAAAGCACGCAAAGCCAAAGGCAGCTTGAAGAACAGAATCAAAAGACTTTTCAAATAAATAAAATTATGGGATTTTTTGCAAAATCAAAAGGAGCCGGTCTGTTGGACGACCGCCGCAAAGATGTAAAAAAAGTAAAGAAGATCGTAAAGATTGCCACTCTTGGTATTGTCGACACCACAGGAAAAAACAAAAACAAAACAAAAAAGAAATAAATAAACATTTTTATTAACCCTAAAAATCTTTCAACTATGGCAGAAATTGCATTAAAAGGAAACATGAAGGTGAAAACCCTCAAGGCTGATTTCAAAAAGGCTTTTGGTTCGACGCTGCGCGTCTATATGAGCCCCACCTGCAAAGGCCGCATGGCTGACGACGAGGCTACCCTCGCTTCCATCCGTGCCGAAGGCGCCAAAGGTGGCGAACTGAAAGTGGTCGGCAACATGCAGGTTGGCAACTTCGAGAAGAAGATCGTCGAGATGTACGGCATCGGTGTCCAGGTTGCCAACGCCGCCGACACGGCCCTCGCCGACAACAGCATCACCATCGCCGCCGCTGGCAAATAAGCCTATGGCGACAATCAATCCGGCAGGCGGGAGACCTCTTGCTGGGTTCAAAAAAAACTAAAAACTTAATACAATGAGTGTTGAATACTATCGCAAACGCCTTATCGACCTCAGGGCCGATGTCGCCAAGGAGCGCGAGGCAAAGAAAAGAGACAACGCACACTATGCAGACCTTGTGAAGCGCGCCACATCTCCAAGCAGCAAAGCCAGCTACCGCAAACAGAAGATCGACCACGCAGCCAGCCACGACCGCCGTATCGAGAGCCTGAAACGCGACATTGAACGCGCAAAAGAAAGCCTCGCCCGCGAGCGTGCAGCCGCTAAGAGAAAATGATTTATTAACGTGTGAATTTATTAATACGTTAATGTGTTAATGCTTTAGCTTGTTAATGCATTAATTTGTAATTGTTTGAATTATGAACAAGTTCAAGCAAGGGTTGGCTCGTGTATTCGACGACAACCTGCGCACAAAACAATGGCAGAACGCCGCCGACTGGGTCATCATTGGCCTTATAATTGTCAGCACCATAGAGGTTTTCCTCTCAACTTTTGACTCCATAGCTGAACGGTACAGCACATGGCTGAATGCGGTGGACCTCTTCACCACCATATTCTTCACTATAGAGGTGTCGCTACGCATCTGGTGCGCCGACATGATTGACCCGAAATACAAAGGGTTCTGGGGCAGGGTGCTCTACTGCTTTTCGTTCTACGGGTTGATCGACATCCTTTCAACCTACACCTTCTACATCGCCTTCCTGCTGCCCATCCCCTACGCTGTGCTCAAGGTGCTACGAGTCGCCCGACTGATGCGCGTGTTCCGCTATGTGAAGGCATTTCGCATCCTTAGCAAGGCGATAAGCAGCAAAAGTCGCGAACTGCTGGTGTCGCTTCAGTTTCTGGCCATCGTGACGCTTATCCTCTCGTTCATACTCTTCTTCGTGGAGCATCAGGCCCAACCAGAAGTCTATGACAACGGCTGGACTTCGGTGGTATGGGCGTTTGCACAGTATATAGGCGACCCTGGTGGATTTGCCGACATGCCACCCGTGACCCTCACTGGCCAAATCATCGCCTGCCTGGTTGGTATCCTCGGCATCGCCATCTTCGCCGTGCCTGCAGGTCTGATAGGTTCTGGATTTACCGACGTGATGGAAGAAGAACAGAAAAAGCAAGAGCTGAAAGACAACGCTGCCGCCATAAACGAGATGATGCTGGTTAAAAGCACGCGGAGAGAAAACATGTTCTGGCCCGCAAAGAATATCAGCTTTGGCGACTTGACGCTTAATCTCAGCATAACCGAAGAAGAGATAATCAAATCGGTGGCAGCCTCAAACAATCTGCGTGTCAAGAACTTGGCGGCAGCTGTAAACGAAGGGCCAAAGACCGACATGATGGTTGTGAACCAGTTCTGCGTGAACGAAGAGTATGGATGCCATCTGGAACGTGGCTCCAGTGTCACCATCGTAAACCCGCTGGGTGTGGGAGACAACGGGCTTAGTTACTTCGACTGGCATATCGCCCAGCTGGGCGGATTCAACTATGTGGCTAACGAGATATTCTCACGCCAGCATTCCGACCGCGAGAAAAGGTGCAACTTCTACACCATAGATGACGAAAGTAAAGGAAATGCAATCTTTCTGAGTTTTGCCGATCATGTCTTAGAAGGACGCAGTAAAGACGATTGGATTATTGTCATTGCCGGCGAACAAACCGTCAAGAACAAGACCCACCTGCACTTCGAGTTCGGCGGGGAGACTGGCGAAGAACGTTTTGATTTCGAGGGTGGCATAGCTCCAGATCGTGAAACAGTGAAGAAACTCTTCGATGATATGCAAGGCACGTTGCAGAACGTGGGGTTGACAGTAGATGCCCACAAGGTGCAGCCCAAACTCAACCCACAGAACATAGCGCGCCACCTACAGTCAAAAACCGAAGCCAACGTGCTGCTGCTGACCATGTCATACAAGCTTATGGTGTTCGACAAAGAGGTACACAGCGCCATAGTCAATATCGCTGACGTGCTGAACCGCAATCTCGAACATAATCGTCCTGTAGGATTACATAAGGAAGAATACCTTGTGCGCCCGATAGATTCGCCCTACTGGAAAAACCTATATGGAGTAAGTTGAAATAAATAGAGCGCCATGAAGCTTCTGATTACAGGATTTGGACCATTCGGCAATGTGAAAGTCAATCCCTCTTGGGAAGTGGCGAAACGCATTGCCTTGGTCCATCCTGCAGGAGTGGAGGTCTGCGCCAGACGGCTGCCTGTAGTGTTTGACGGCGTGGGCGACGTTTTGTGGGAAGCGGTCGAACAGTTCGCTCCCGATGTGGTCTTGATGTTAGGCGTCGCAACAAAACGGTCGGTGATAAGCTATGAACGTGTCGCAATCAACATCGATGATTCGAGCAAGGTGGACAACGAAGGTAAGACCTATCCAGGAACCCCCATACGGCTCGATGGTCCAACAGCTTATTTCTCAACACTTCCCGTCAAGGAAATGCGTGACGCCACCCTTGCGGCCGGACTTGCCGCCGAAATTTCGAACTCTGCCGGCACATACGTATGCAACCACACGATGTATGAATGTCTTTATCGCATAGAACACAGCGGTTTGAAAACACGGGCCGGATTTGTGCATGTGCCACAGCTTAAAACAAACGGAGCCATAGAATTGGACAATATGGTGAAAGCCATAACCATCGCTATCGAAATCATAAAAAAACATGAAGATTAAACACCTGATATTCATCTTACTGCTCTCCCCTACCCTAATCATGGCGCAGGAAGAGGCAGCGGGGTTCACAGCCGACAGACCTGGCGAGTCAACAGGGCCTGACGTGATGCCGTTGCACAGGGTACAGTGGGAGACCGGCGTGGGGTTCAGCCATACATTTGGCGTAGATGAGTTTACACTGAACAACACACTCATACGCTATGGGTTGACCCGATTTGCCGAAATAAGGGTTGGCATAGACCTCCTGCACACCCGCCAGCAGACTGGAAGCGCCTGGAGGACAAGCGTATCGGCTCTCTGCATCGGCACAAAGATAAAAGTGCTGGAAGGCGACGGCTGGAAACCGACGGTGTCGGCACTGGCGGAGGTGGAATGCCCCCATATAGGCAGCAAGGATAATACTCCAGACCACCTAGCTCCGTCGCTGTATCTGCTTTTCAACAACGACGCCACCGACTGGCTCGGCATAGGTTATGCCGTGGGAGCCGAATGGGACGGCAGCGTTCCTGCACCAGCAGCGTTTTGGGCTTTGACACTCAGTTTCGCCCCGATCGACAAACTTGGATTGTTTGTCGAGAGCTACAATAGGTATTTCCAAACGAAAGACCCGTTGCTCAACTCGCATGGAGAATACTCCATCGACTTCGGCGTGACCTATATGGTTCACCGCAAAGTGCAACTCGACGTTGCAGCCAACCTCAACCTGCAACAGCCGGCAAAGTACTACGCCGTAAGTGCAGGCGTAGCTTGGCAAATAAACTGATTGAAAACAACAAATGGCCACATAAATCTGGCTTTTATGGAAAAATTAACAAATCGACAGTTATGCGGTATTGCGAAACTAGTTCATTATATACATGACGAAAAGGCAATACAATGTATTTTGGAAGCCCTCGGTAAGGAAAATTGGACAAGGAGTATTTTTAGTAATTGTGCGAAATACTTAACAGAAGAACAAGAGGACATATATGAATCAATGGGTGGAGGCTATACAAGCGAAGAAATTGACGAAGAGCTCGATAAGGATTCTATCAACTATTTAATTGCCCAGGAATTGGAGAAAAAGGGTTTAACTGGGTTTTCCGATGATATTTTTGAAAATCAGGAATATTTGGATAAAATTAGGGAAGGTAAGATTATATGTGAAAGTATAGATGTGGAGGAGATAAAAAGAAGATACATGAATAATGAAGTTTAGAATTATCTTTAAAATGGTTACCTATGGCATTATTTGACATAAACAAAATAAAAGGCAATGCTCTTGATGCTGGAACAAAGCTATCGCAAGGAGTTCAGATAGCCAAGGACAAAGCCAGCGAGCTGACCAACGTCACCATAAGGAAATTGCTGCAAGGGGTGAACCTTGACGGTTTGATAAAAAACGTGGAAGACTATCAACAAAAGACCGGCAAGGACGCATCCAAGCTAATAGAGTTCATCAACAACCTAAAAAACATGCAACATGATGGAGAAACCGACGAAGACTGACATAGTAGCACTTGCACAAAAGGTCCCATTGGCGGAAATCCTTGACATTGCCGAAGATGTAGCAAAGACCATTCCAGCCGCCGGTGGCCCTATTAAAATCGTAATCAAAATCCTACGGTTATTATTGAAAATTAAGAAACAATAAAACAGATAAGCCATGTCTATATCAAAAACAAGATCTTTACTTTACAAGACAGCAAGAGTGCTGGGAGACATCGACGCCGTAAAGAAAGGCAAAGCGGGAAAACGCGTAAAGAACCGCCTGCTGGGTAAACTTACAGGCAAACTGCTGAAAAAACTCTAATAAAACCTTAATATGAAAAAAATCATTCTGCCTTTGACTTGCGCTCTGGTGTTTTTCACCTGTAGCTGTAATTCCAATTCTACAAAGTCTGGCCTGCTGGACGAAGAGGTCTATGAGAACCCTCACATGCCAGACGACGAGGCTCAGAAATACGGCCACATGATGAACCTCCTGGAGGACTTGGATGCCATGACGAAAAGTTATACAGCCAACAAGAGCGAAGGTCGCTTCAAGCTGCTCACCAAGACCTACTCTGAGTTGAACTATGAATATGACGACAGCGAAATGGATGCCGAAGGTCGTCGGCAGAGCATGCTGCTGCAGGCTCGTGTGGACTCAGCCCGCAATGCATTGGGCGAGGTCATAAAGACAGATCTGGCGACGATGAAATTCCCTCTCGTATGTGAAGAGGATCATCTTATAGAGACAACACAGACCTGGCCAATATATCTGCAGAAAGGCAACATACTGCACTACTCGCTGTCCACAGGCGGTAACGTGACCATGAGAATCCTCAACGCCGACGCACATAATGTGTTGAAAACATACGCCGGCAAGAAAACGCTGGTTGACTCAATCGCAATACAGAACAGCGCCATCTACCTTGTATAAGTCAGTCCTCGGGGATCTGCATATATCGACCTAAATGTCAGCCAACAATATGCCAACGTTGATCAGATGAACGAGCCGAAGCACTCTATCCGGGTGGACACCGTGGAATGTGGCGCAAAAGACTTTATGGCGGTGAAGGTTCAGGGTATCGAGATGCGCAGCATCTTCGAAGAACCTAAGAAGGTGACCCTTCGCTCGGTGGGCAAGGCCTTCTTCGGAGGTTCATCGCGTGCGGTGGTGACCCTCGACGTCCCCAGGGGATGTACCGACCTGATGTACAGCCTGCGTATCTCGACCAACGAAGGGGACAAGAGCAGCGACGGGAAGTTTGACAAACGTATGACCGAATCATATAAAAAGATACGATTCCTTGGAATACCGCTCTACGAGAGAGAAAAAAGCCACAGCAACCTGTTCAGAGAATTGCTCTATAGCGACAAACCTGTGCGAGACGAGGATGCCTACTGCAATGTGTATGTATTTACCAATCAAGGCGAAGCAAAGAAATTCCAAGACGGAGAGGACCCATCCAAACTGAAATACAATATCGATCTTTCACTCATGGGCACCCAGTCGTGCAACGGACGAATCCCCACCAAGGGACTTTCAAAGATCTACTTCGGATTCGCCAACGAGCGTTTCCGCTACTCCAACTACCTGTGGCTTGAAGTGATAGCCGCCTCACCCAAGAACGAGTACTATCGGATAAGCTACAAGTTGGATTAACAACTACAAAAACAAAGCGATACTAATAGTAAAGGGAGGCAGATGTCTCCCTTTTTTACTGTAACGTTTCCTAATTTCAAGTTAGAAGTGCAACACAAGGTAAAAAAGAAAGTGCCGAAATTAATCGGCACAATCAGGGAAAAATGATTACCTTTGCGTTGACATGAAAAAATATAACCATCTAACCCAGAAGCAAAGATACACAATTACTGTGTGTCTGAAAGAAAAAATGTCGATGACACAGATTGCCAGGATCTTGCCCGTTTTGCGGATTCCAACGCTCGATTGCCGCGCTGCTTAGGGGTGACCTGACGACATCCTTTCTGCTTTACCCAGCCCTGTTGCCGATCTTGGTGTCGGCAACAGGGCTGCTGCTTTTCAAGGACAAGCAGCGCCGTACACGGTATTTGCGGTGCATTGTGGTGGCGGATGCACTATTGATCATCGTCGTGGCTGTGTTAAAGAACGCTGGGGTGCTACCGCAATAGCCGTTCATGGGAAAAGGACTTGTCGTGGCGAACCGGTAGGTCAATGAATGACACAAAACTCCCCTAGAGCAGTCCTCCTGATGTTTTTACGTTTTTAAAATCCGTATTGACCTAATGACTTATTGACATTTGACACCCAATGGCACATCAGGAACCAAAAATGACACTTTGACATTTGACACTTAAGTGAAGTCGCGGTAATTTTGCAATGAATCTTGAGTGATTTTGCGTGAAAAACAATGGTTTTTACGACCATTTTGCGGTAATTAATGTTAAAAACACCATCCAATTGACCAGGATAAGAATGTCCCATCAAGTGCAACAACGCTATATACCAGCTGATTGAGTTAAAATCACCTTGCGCCGTTGCACCGTTGCAGTTCTCAATCACTTATATGCAATTTTTCGAACCGAACTGCAACGGTGCAACGCCAACCTGACAACCAAACCAGAAAAAGATTTAAGGTTACCTTAAAATTTCTGCTCCCATTCGTAAACCGCAAAGCGAATACCGTATCTTTGCATCCGACAAAACAAACACGGCGAATCAGACTTTCTTCGAGATGCGACGGTCATCTATTTTCAACTTTCGATTCTAGACTTTCAAATTTCAATTCCCCTTCCTCCCAGCTACCTCCGTATCAACTCCCACCCAACTCCGTACCAACTCCCAGTAAACTCCTCCATGTGGTGAGACTCACACTTTTTATTGTATGTAAATGTGTTTCAACAACATGCTGCGTTATCAACAATAAATCGTCAAAAAAGTCATAAAAATCCTCGCCGAACCACCCGAAACGCACCCGCCCCGACCTGGAAAAGCTCTTGACAAGACTCAGTATGAAAAAATATTTTTCAAGCTAAATAACTGAACCGCAGTTGATTCAATACGAATATCGCCGCAGGCGAGAAAAAAATATTTGTCGGAATAAAAAATGGTTGTATCTTTGCATCCGCTTTCGCCCGAAAAACGGGTGTTGAAAAAAAAGCGAGAGGACATTGAAAATTTTGGAACATGAGATAGCGTGTGTCGAGTGCCACATATAATTAAGGTGTGT
>JAEERB010000212.1 GCA_016285615.1 Bacteroidales bacterium | reverse complement strand
AACCTGCGCGTGACTAAGTACCCTGACGGCACCGCAATGACACCCACCGACCATATATATACCATCCGCGAATATAGCGCATACCAATCGGAATATCTCGTGCTGGATGGCGAGTATTTCTATTCGTTGTGCGATGCCACAAAGAAGACTTACAGCAAAACCTCCAACTGTAAATTGATGCAAATAACAGGTACAGCTGTGGGCAAGCGCGGCATTTGTCCCGACGGCTGGCATATCCCCACACACGAAGAATGGTCTATTCTGGAAGAAACAATCGGCATGAGTAATAAAGAAGCAACCTCATACACCTACTACCGACAAGTGTACGGCGGTGGTGTTGCCAACGAAGACAGAGGCTCCATTGCACTGGCCTTTATTGCCTCCTCCGACGACTGGAGAACCAGCGACGTGGCCAACTCACCCGGCGCCAAAGGAACTGACAATGCAGTGGTTGCCAATGAGTCAGGTTTCTCGATTATTCCTGCTAACACTTACGGTGATAAAGAATCGGCATCCTTCTGGACCTGCTCCGCTATGGGCAGCTACGGCATCGACAGAAGTTTCTTCTTCGACAAAGCCTCCATCTATGCCGGCAGCGAACAGACATACTCTAACTTCGTCAATGTGCAAAAGAGCGTGCGCTGTCTCAAAGACCCCGATCCGATGGCACCTGTTGTTACTACCGATAAGGTAATACACATGAACGCCAACTCGGCAACCTTTGGTGGCGAAGTCCAATCGGACGGCTTCCGTGACATCGAAGAATTTGGTATCTACTTAAGTACCAGTCCTAACGCACAGACTACAGGTACTAAGATACCCATGCAGTCATTCTCCGAAAGCAAATTCTCAGGCCGTGTGTTCGACTTAGTCGCAGGTACAACCTACTATTACTGCGCATACGCCAACAACGGTCGCTTTGAAGGTTATGGCGATGAACGCTCCTACCAGGTTGAATCAACACACGATGATCCTTGCTACCATCCCATCCATATGGGCGGAGGTGGCTGGAATGAAAATATCTATGGTCAAGTCTATATTGACGACAAACTCGTTTTGGATCACAGAGAAGGTGATATAGACATTAAAGAGCCAGGTGGATACAAATTTAAAATTGTGGTCGTTGACCCGCAAAATCTCTATAATGAATCAAATCATTTGGTAATTGAATTTCCCGACCTCGGTTTCGCCTTCGATTCAAATGAATATTTAGACCAACTGAGAGGCGGTGCCATCATAGAATTCAACTGCGGCGACAGTTGGTTCGATATAACAAAACCGTAACAAGGAGTTACCTTACAACAAAAAACCGAGGTTTTTCAACCTCGGTTTTTTTATACACAATATTGAAAGATTTTATTCTTCTTTCAGGAAAGGATAACCGTAATCGGTAGCGGGAACGAACGTTTCCTTGATGCAGCGAGCGCTAATCCAACGATAGAGGTTCAGTGCACTGCCAGCCTTGTCGTTCGTACCGGAAGCGCGGGCTCCGCCAAACGGTTGGCAACCAACCACAGCACCCGTCGGCTTATCGTTGATGTAGAAGTTACCTGCGGCGTGACGCAACATCTGTTCTGCCTTCTCAATAGCGTAGCGGTCTTGAGCGAAGATGGAGCCTGTCAATGCGTAAGGTGAAGTCTCGTCGCACAGACGGAGTGTCTCTTCGAATTTGCCATCAGGATATACATAAACGGTGATAACGGGTCCGAAGATTTCCTCACGAATAGATTCATAATCGGGAGTTTTAGCCACGATGATGGTAGGTTCAACAAAGTAACCCACGCTCTTGTCGTAACCACCGCCGAGAACGATTTCAGCGTCTTTCGATTTCTTGGCTCTATCGATATAGCCGGCAATATTATCGAAAGATTTCTCATCGATAACTGCGTTAATCAGATTGCTAAAGTCGCGACCATCGCCCATCTTCACGGTCTTCATCATCTCTTGGATGTGTTTTAAAGTCTTGCCCCAGAGAGATTTGGGAACGTATGCACGAGATGCAGCCGAGCATTTCTGGCCTTGATATTCGAAAGCACCACGCAGGATAGCTACTGCCAATTCGCGTGCGGGAGCAGTCTTATGGGCAAAGATGAAGTCCTTACCACCGGTTTCGCCCACAATCTTAGGATAAGTCTTATAGATGTCGATGTTATTACCGATCTGTTTCCAGAAACTCTTGAATGTGCCTGTGCTACCAGTAAAGTGAATACCAGCCAAATAGGGCGATTTGAAAGCCACTTCGCTAATAACAGAGCCACTGCCGGGCAGGAAGTTGATAACGCCATCGGGCAGACCAGCTTCTTGCAGCAGACGCATGATATAATAGTTGGAAAGGATAGCCGTAGTTGACGGTTTCCAAATGGTTACATTACCCATCAAAGCAGGAGCCACATTCAAGTTCAGTGCGATAGAAGTGAAGTTGAACGGAGTGATGGCATAAACGAAGCCTTCCATACCGCGGTACTCGTTGCGGTCGAGCATGGTGTGGTCGGAAATGGGCTGTTCGCTGTAAATCTTCGAAGCGAAATAGGTGTTGAAACGGAGGAAGTCAATGGCTTCGCAGGGGCAGTCGATTTCAGCCTGGAAGGGGCTCTTGCCTTGTCCCAGCATAGTAGCTGCATTGAGCACGTAGCGGTACTTGGTAGCCAACAACTCAGCAGCCTTCATCATAATGGAAGCACGTTGAATCCAGGGCATGCTCTCCCAATCCTTACGGGCAGCCATAGCGGCATCAATAGCCATTTGTACTTCTTTCTTACCTACTTTGTGATATCTTGCCAACACGTGTTTATGTTCGGTAGGCATTACCACAGTACCCATATCACCGGTTTTTACGTCCTTACCGCCGATAATCAAGGGGATTTCAATCACTTTATTGTATTGTCTCTCCAGTTCAGCTTTCAGCGCTTTACGTTCTGGAGTGCCAGGTGCGTAACTGTACACCGGTTCATTTTTAGGTTCTCTAAAAATATAATTAGCGTTATTCATAATTAGATAATTTTAAAAATTATAGGATATTAAGCTTCTCTTATTTATTGAAATAGCGTTTCAACAGACCTGCGAAAGCTTTGCCGTGACGGGCTTCGTCGCGAGCCATTTCGTGAACGGTGTCATGGATAGCATCTAAGCCAAGTTCTTTTGCTTTCTTAGCCAGTTCGAATTTGCCGGAGGTAGCGCCGTTCTCAGCGTCAACTCTCATTTCCAGATTCTTCTTTGTGGAGTCTGTTAAGACTTCGCCCAGAAGCTCTGCAAATTTAGCAGCATGCTCAGCCTCTTCAAAAGCTGCTTTCTCCCAGTATAAACCGATTTCCGGGTAGCCCTCTCTATGAGCAACTCTAGCCATAGCCAGATACATACCAACCTCAGAGCACTCTCCGTTGAAGTTGTCACGAAGATCTGCAATGATGTCTTCCGGAGCACCCTGTGCCACGCCGACAACATGCTCTGCAGCCCAGGTCAGGCCGTCATCTTCCTGTGCCTTGAACTTCTCGGCCGGTGCCTTACATACGGGGCACTTCTCGGGCGGATTCTCAGCCTCTACAGTGTAACCGCATACAGTACAAACCCATGTCTTCAT
>JAEERB010000211.1 GCA_016285615.1 Bacteroidales bacterium | reverse complement strand
GGAGATACCTTTCATAGGCATAACGAATGTCAAATCTTCGTCGTAGCCATGCGTGTATGCAAATTGAAAATCCAGCGAAAGTATCAGCCAAGGGTTAAATTGGATTCCGTTCAGTACATGCAAACGAACCCCCATTTCGTAATATTTCTGATTGTCATACTCCATCGCAAAGGGCTGAAGGACATAATCCACCCCAAGAGCATGATAATAGCTGACTTTTGATTTCCGTTTTTCGGGATGGTTTTTGTCCGTCTGCATCGGGACCAACGTGTCATGCACTCGCAGCGTGTCGTGCACGAAGAGGGTGTCATAGACCGGCTCTTCCTCCACCACGTACAGGGTGTCGCGGTGCTGGGCGGAGAGAGGAGTGGCGAGGGCGAGGAGGATGGCGAGGGACAGACACGCACGTATTGCGCTGCGGGCACCTGTATCGCTGTCTCCGCGGTCCGAACTTGTCATCGGTGCCAAGCCCCACACTGCGCTGCGCTTGTGTGGGGTTAATTGCACTTCGTGCGTTTTGCCTCTTCGAGGCTGCTTAAGGAAGTGGTTTCTAATATACATAGCCATATCGGTTTATCACTGATCACTATTCACTGTTCACTATAATCATAACGTGAAAAAGTGAAAAGGTGACAGCCGGGGGCAAAAATACGATTAATTCGTAATCACCACTCCACCTCCTTGATCTCCCCCTCGGGACTGCGGAACACAAAGCGTTTCGTGGCACCCTGGCGCACCAGCAACATATACGTGCACATATCCGAAATGGGGGTGCCGTCAACGCTGATGAGGTAATCGCCGGTGCGGAGGCCCTTCTCGTAGGCTTTCGTCCCTTTGCGCACAATCGCCTTCACCGCCCCGAGTGTGTCGCCCTCCTCAGCAGGAACAAGCTTGATACCTCTTCCCCTGTTCGCCACGGTGATTTCCGGGTTCCCGTCGTGAGGCAGGAAGAAGAAACTCTTCTTCGGCGCATCGATAATCAGCGAGACGTGCTCCAACAGGGCCGAACCAACGGCACGGTTGTGCGTGGCGGTCGAGACCCACACCTCTTTGAGAACGATGTCGCCGATTTCAATCTCAGGGAAACAGAGTTCTCCACCAATAACCGTATCGTAGGAGGCACCGAAAAGACCGGCGTAGGTCATCACGGTCGTATCTACATTCACCGTCATCGAATCCAATTGCCGCTTGATGTCGGGGTTGTCCTTCGCCCACAGGTCCAGCAAATCCTGCGGGAGGCCGAACCAACCGCCGACAGCGCCCATATCGAAAAGCATTCTCGGGCGGGCAAACGGAATTTTTGTCCACAGGAAGGGTACGTTGCCATAAACTTTGTAGGGCACCTTGGCGTGACCTTTCTCCTCTTTGGCGAAAAAACCCTTGCGAGAGGTCATAATCAACAGACTGTCACGGGTGTCGAATTTGAACGAGATGCCCTTGGAGACGAGGTCGAAGCCAAAAGCGCCGTCAATGATGCCGCAGGTGAAATCACTGAGCCCTTCATCCACCACCACCGGATAACCTTTGATGGTGAGATGTCCCATTTTAAGGGAAGGAATCTTCATCATCGCTTTCTTTTTCGTTCTGTTTTGGGCATCACGTGTGGTGATACTGGCGCCCATCGGTTGCATCCACGCCTCTTCTTCTCCTATCCAGAACCCTGTCCCGGCACCTGTGTCGAACATCAGGTTCTTGGTTTCCCCTTCGATTTCAACGGGCACAATGATGGCCCCTTCCCACATCTTGATCTTGATGGTATCGACAAAATCCTGTTCGGAGATGCCGAAATAGCGGTCGCTCAACCGCTGGGCCGGTGCCTGCCAAAATGCCGAAAACAGCAGCAAAAAGGCCGTCGTGATGGCTTTTATCGAATTATTCATTCGCATCTTTTCGGTTTTTAGTCACTTTCCGTGACGATTTGAGACCGCAAAGATACACTTTTAGACTTTTGGAACCACCGTCCGAATGTTGAAGCTATTAAGGCCTTACTTTCGCTCTAACCTAAAATTCGTACCAACTTAGAAATCGCTCTAACTAATATTCGATCTAACTTAAAAATCGCACTAACTTAGAATTCGCATAATTCGTAAAATTCGCCGACACTACCGCCACTCCGCGAAGCTGGAAAAGCCATACCAAGTTTCAATGTTGCCCTCGGGTAGGAAGAAGTAGAGCGTTTTCAGATCCGCTGGCATCATCCCTTTCTTGACGCTGAAATAGTTTTCGGGTGTCTGATTGGGGTTATATTCTATCCTTCCCAGACTGACGAGCATCTGCTCTGCCACGCGGTCGGTGCGCCACTCGCAGTAGGCGCGGGCCTGCGCTGGCGAGACTCCAAACACGGTGGAATACCTGTATGCAGGATGATTTGCATATACTTCGGCAAGACTGTCGGGGAGCAGCTGCCGGAGTGCCTGCTTGTCGGGAAGCGCCGCCCGGTACTCGACCGACTCCTTCCCGTAGATTTGCTCCAGCCAGTAGAGGTACTCCAGCCAATCGATGTTGGAGATCGGATCCTTGTCGCGATAAAGTTCCTCCGTGATGGCTGTTAGGCCGGGGTGTACTTTCTTCTGGTAATTCTTGACGGTGAGGTGCTGCGCGGAGACACCGGTGGCGCAGAGCCATAACAACACGCAGAGGAGTTTGCATTTCATAATCTTACATTTTGGGTGGGTTCTTTATTATATAAACGTAAGATTTGGGGAGAATCTTGGGTGAAATGTGAGATTTTTTTTGTTCGGGGGGGTGTAATATATTGAATGTTAATAAAATACGGGTTGATATTTGGGGTTGTAGAGACGCGCCATGGCACGTCTCTACATCGCCCTGTCACCGTTTCACCGCAAACGTCGTAAATGAAAAAAATGTATCTTTGCGGTCGTTTACCTAATTGTGGCCCTTTTTAGTTTTTTTGCGTCTTAATAAAAAACGAGCATTAATTATGAATATGAAAAACATCCGACTGACAACCGTTTTTATTGTACTTTTACTGTCGTGTGGACACGTTTGTATGTCTCAACAGTCAGACAAGCATATTTTGAAGACACAGCAGGAGATTAGCTTGTTTTTTGAAAAATATGATGAGATTTATGATGTGTATCATGACTTTTACAAAGACAAACAGTTCGATAAGGCGATTCACTCGCTAAAAGAACTTGTCATATTCTTTGACACAACTGCTATTGACAGTCAGTGGGTGGATGCTACGATCTACAAGGAAGAAATGACAGCCGATGTATATTATAATCTTGCATGCTGCTACGCATTGACGGCACAAAAGAAACTTGCATTGGAAACACTGGAAAAATCCATACGCGTAGGTTACAAAGATTATCGTAATATGCTTAACGACAGCGATTTTGAGAGTATCAGAGAAGACAAGAAATTCAAATCCTTGCTTGAAGAGATTAAGCAATATGACCGATTGACGATTTTGCAAAAGTCGTCTGCCTATATCAAGGAAGACATCGATACGCTGCCGCAATTTGTTTATCAGGATTCTGGAGACTATCGTTTAATGAATGTCAGGGAATTTTTTGATCTGGACTCCGTTGCCGGTGACGGTGACGAGATTTCCAAGATCCTGAATATCCTTCATTTCGT
>JAEERB010000002.1 GCA_016285615.1 Bacteroidales bacterium | reverse complement strand
AAGAAATTGGCCAGCCCTGTAGCCGGTGATGCCGACTGCTTGGTATTCCCCAACTTGGAGAGCGCCAACGTATTCTACAAATGCTGCACCAAGTTCGACCACGCCGAAATCGGTGCCATGCTGATGGGTGCCAAGGCCCCATGCGTACTCTCGTCACGTGGCGACACCGCCAAAACAAAATTGTACTCTATCGCCATTGCTGCTATCATGGCGAAATGAGAATAAGAACAAAAAAAAAGGAGGAGCGTTGCTCCTCCTTTTTTTATTCTTCGACCTCGTCAAGCATCGAGGGAGGCAACTTCACGCCAAAGGAGAGAATAGATTTCCCTTTGGGCGTTTTTTTATCCTCCACAGGTAACATCTCAACACTCGATGCATCAACACCTTGCGTAGCAAAGTAATTCTTCAGCATCATATCGTGATGGGCCACATTTCGCTGGATGGCTTCTGCTATAGCCACACTGTCGGTCGTGGAAAGTTGCCGTGCAAACTGCTCGCGAGCCTCTACCATATTAACCGACTGCTGAAGCGTCAGAATCATCTCGGGTTTGGCCTTCATCACCTCTATGATAGAATTGAGCCGAGCGTATGTTTCAGATGATAAACTCTTCTCGGTCAGCACATACGGCACGTCCGCAAAAGTATCTTCAGCACCGCCACAAGCCTTGATAATCATATCAATAGGACTTGCAACCACCTTGACAAGAAAATTGATCAAGGTTTTAAAGATGATTTTCTTGAACGAGAAATTGGGCGATGTGATATCTCCGCTGACGGGCAGGTCGATGGCAATCTTATCCTTGCGGTCCGACAGTATATAGACAGCCGCTTTCAACGGAATATTGTACTCGGGTTTCATATTCGTCATCTTGCTGCCCACCGTACATTTATAAATGTCAACCTTATTCTCGCTGTCGATATAATTGTTTTTGATTACATCCTTCGTTGAGAACGACAGCAAACCACCCGTGATAGGATATGCTAAATAATGGACGCTGAACGGAGAGAAGTCTTTCAGTTTCACATTCTGAATCATCACTCTAAAGTTCTGGTTCGACATGTCGGCCAAACTGCCCTTCCAGTTGCCCATCAGCTGACCACCGTCGCCGATAACAGCCTTCAGACGAGCCTCAAACGGGGCACTTAACGACATCTCATTGGCAGAAACCGTAATGCCAGTAATGGGCAGCGTGAAAGACTCTTTGAGCGTGCGGTCAACATAGGTCACCGAAGACTCCGTAAGAGCCACTTTACCGATACGCAAATCCACAGGCCGCGATCTCATCGTATCCTCTGATACCGTCTCCTTCGCAGGTTTCTTCTTCAAAGTGTCGCGTTTTACCAACAGTTGTGAAATCGTATTCGACGAACCGTCTGTCTCATACACAAATCTTAAGCCCGACACATCCACCTCGTCAAAATAGAACTTCTTATTGCGGGTATCAATTTCTCCCACGTTCACTTTGACTTGGCCAATGCCGGCCAGCTCCTTTTGCTCTTGAGTATTGACAACCAGATTATTAAGGGCGACATTACCTTTGGCTACAATATCTAGAATGTGTTCCAGACAGCCTACCACCTGCAGATTAGCGGTCAACTTGCCATTGAAATCGCCAATGTTGAGAAACTCCTTGAGGTAAGGTTTGGCCATCGCCACCGAGAATTCTTTCAGGGCTATATGCAAATCATAGTTGTTATCCTCAAGGCCGTACAAAAGCTTGACAGCCAAGTCACCGCCATCGGCAAACTTGAGGTTAAGGCCTATGTCGCTTCGCCGTTCCCCACTAAAGTAGAGACGGGGCACCTCCAGCGACAGGTCGCGGGTGTCAAATTTACTATCGCGCTGTAAGTCGCGGTAAACCACCGAGCCCCTATCCAACGTGATGTTGCGCAAATCTATAGCCCACGGCTTCTTGGGCTTCTTCTTAGGTTTGTCTTTTTTAGAAAAGCGCTTGATGATGTCAGTGAAATTAAAGGTCTTCCCTTCCTGCCATATCGACACTTTGGGTTGCACCAGCGTGATTTCGGTAAGACGCACCTCCTTTGCCAGCAGTCGCCATACACTCATGTTGACCACCAACTTGTCGAACGACACAAAGTTGTCCTTATCGTTGGCTTCCAGCGCTTGCACGCCCATCAGAGAAACCTTCCCACGGAAGATATTGAGACGCACCTTATCGACATTTATCTGGCGTCCAACAATATCCTTGCTGTGATTCTTGACGTATGATTTAGCGATAGGCGGTGCTATGATATTAACCAGGATTAATACCAATAGTACACCGCCTATAACTATCAAAGGGATTTTAACACCCTTTTTCAGAAAGAATTTCCACATGGAATTCCACTCTAACTATTAGTGGAACAACTGCAGTTCGTAGTTGGCCTTGTCGATTTCGGCCTGAGTAGCTTGGATCTGTTTTTCGTTATCAGCAATCTTCTTCTGAGTATCTTCAACTTGTTTTTGCAGTTTGGTCAGTTCTTTGTTCAGATCTTCTTTGTTCTTCTGCAGTTTCTGAAGTTCGTTGTTCTTCATAATCAGTCTCTGATTAACTTCGTACTCCTTCAGATAAACCTTGAAAGCCTCCATATCGCGTTTAACGTTGGTGGCGATGTCAATGTCGTTGGCAGAGCTGATGAAGTTGTTGTTACCTCTCGAAACCAGAATCGTGATCTTGGGAGTTTTGGCACCTTTCTTACCAACTTCTTCCACTTTGGTGAAAATATCAAAGTTGAAATCACCATAAGGCAGATATTTCTGACCTAAATAAGCCACATAACCTTTGGTTTTGGAAGCTTTGAGATTGTTCTTTGTCTCGAATTGTTTCTGCAGAGCGCCAGTAATCAAGTCAATGCTCATGTCAGGAATTTCCATTGTGAAAGCGGGAGCTTGTACTTTGTCGAAAGTAACTGTCTCTTCCTTAACAGTTTGTGCTGACAAGGTGAAAGCACAAAACATTAATGCGATTGCGCATAATAATACCTTTTTCATAATTGTAAATTTTTATTGTGGTTAAAAATCTGTTTTGACTGCAAATATACAAATTCTTTTTGCCTCTTGCAACAAATCAAAAAATCTTGTACCTTTGCAGAGTAAAAAAAGGAAATAACATAGGACACAGCCATGAAAAAAGGTATCATCAATCCAACTCTGCTACTGTGTGTTGGTATATTTCTAATTTTGTGTTTTTTTTCTTGCAAGCGTAATAAAGATGTAAACATTGAGGTGGAGCCGGAAAGCGAACCCGTGGAATATCCCGTGTCCATCATTCCCGATAACATCGCCACCAACGTGTCCGACAAGCAAGTGTTATACCCTGTGTCTGAAGACTTTTTGCGCGATTTTATGCTTTTGGCCAACCGCTACGAAGGCACACAAGTGATGACACAAACCTCGTTCCCCACGGAATGGGGCGTGGTCATGATTGAGCGTTTGCTGGAAGGCAAAGAATTATGGATGCTCCAGTCGGAATCGCGCGAGTGGATATATCTGGTGGTAACTTCCGGCTTAGGAACCCAGCGCATCTTGGATATCTTGCCCGTGGCTGTCAATTTGGCGGTACAGGACAATGATATCCTTGAAACCGAAATCTGGACCACCAAACGTGATGCCGACGGCTCCTTCCTTGTGGAAAAAACATACGAGTGGATCAAGTCGGTACCCGATGACGCCACTAAAGAGGAGTTTGCCCTGACACCCGAAATGTACAAGAAAGAGAACTATGTCACCGACAAGTACATGCTTGACGATATGGGGCGCTTTCAGTTTGTAGAACAGGAACAAATACCTGATTACAAAGCCATTATATTCTATTACGACAAACAGAACAAGCCCGAAACCTGGGACGAATTCATGCCGATGCTGCAATCGTTCTGTGAAGAGAAAGGCATCTATTTCGATGAGATCTATTCGGGATTTGACAATGTGACCATCCGCGATTTTAAGATGAATGACATCACCACGGTGGATATCACCCCTTACCTCGGTGCCAGCGAAGCAGGCATGGTGATGCTGAAAAAAGATGAGAATCCGAGAAATGTAAGTTTCGGTAGCGAAGAGAGAATGAAAATCGAAATCCGCAGATATTTCAAACTGCTTAACCAATAAGAATTTAAAATCTAATAATAATCATAAAATCAACAAACTATCATCATGAAAGACATTACTATGAGCATCAATCCCATCGTGGGATTCCTGAAGAAATCACCCAAGGAGTTTACCAAAGCCGACATCATCAAGTACATCGAAGAGAAAGAGATCAAGATGGTCAATTTCCGTTATGTTGCCGGTGACGGTCGTTTGAAGATGTTGAACTTTGTCATTTCTAACAAAGAATATCTTGAACAGATTCTGTCCTGCGGCGAAAGAGTGGACGGCTCTAACATATTCCCTTCCTTTATCCATGCCGGCTCCAGCGACCTCTATGTAATTCCCCGCTTCAGCACCGCTTTCATGGATCCTTTCTGTGAAATTCCAACCATTTCGTTCCTCTGCTCCTACTTCAACAAGGACGGACAACCGATGGAAAACTCACCCGAATACGTTCTCAAGAAAGCCCACAAGTCTTTTAAAGATGTAACTGGCATGTCGTTCCAGGCCATGGGCGAATTGGAATACTACGTTATCGGTGACCGCGAAGACCTCTTCCGCACACCCGACCAGCGTGGCTATCACGAGTCATCACCTTTTACCAAGTTCGACCAATTCCGCGCCGAATGTATGCTCTACATTGCTCAGGCCGGTGGCTCTATCAAATACGGCCACTCCGAAGTGGGCAACTTCACCTTGGGTGACAAGATTTACGAACAAAATGAAATCGAATTCCTCGTTACCGACGTGGAAGAGGCTGCCGACCAATTGGTTATCGCCAAATGGATTATCCGCAACCTGGCTTATCAATATAATTTGGATGTAACCTTCGCACCCAAGATTACTGCTGGCAAGGCTGGTAGCGGCTTGCACATCCACACCCGCATCGTGAAAGACGGTAAGAACCAAATGGTTACCAAAGGCAAATTGAACTCGATTGCCAAGACCGCCATTGCCGGCTATATGACCTGCGCCTCTTCACTGACCGCTTTCGGCAACACCAACCCCACTTCCTACTTCCGCCTCGTACCTCATCAGGAAGCTCCTACCTCCATCTGCTGGGGCGACCGCAACCGCTCGGTATTAGTACGTGTGCCGCTGGGCTGGACTTCCAAGACCGATATGGTAGCTACCATCAACCCGCTGGAGAAGAAATCAAATGCCGACTTCTCTCAAAAGCAGACCGTTGAGTTCCGCTGCCCCGACGGTTCCGCCGACCTCTACCTCCTGCTTGCAGGCCTCGTAGTGGCCGCACGTCACGGTTTTGAAATGGAAGGTGCCCTTGAGTTCGCCAAGAAGACTTACGTTGATGTCAACATCCACAAAGCTGAAAATAAAGAAAAGATGGAAAGCCTGGCCCAACTGCCCACCTCATGCTGGGAATCGGCCGACGAGCTGTCGAAACACCGCGAAATCTTTGAGAAACACGGCGTTTTCAATGCTGAAATGATCGACGACATCATCAAGCAACTCAAATCCTTCAAGGATAAAGACATCCGCGAAAAAATCGCCAAGAAACCTGAAGTGATGATGGACCTCGTGAATGAATATTTCTATTGCGGCTAATCATTTTATAACATTAACATAAATGGATATTTTACTTGAAATTCTGAAGATAACCATACCTTCCTTAATCGTTTTCCTGACCGCCTTCTTTTCGATAAAATACTTTATCGAGAACGACCAGAAAAAACGATTGCTGGAATTGAAACACGCCTCCCGCTCAGTCATCACGCCCATCCGACTGCAAGCGTACGAGCGGATGGCCATGTTCTTGGAGAGAATCGAGCCTTCGCAATTGGTATTGCGCCTCAACAACCCTCAACTAACTGTATTTCAGTTTCAAACATTACTGATTTCATCTATCCGAGGCGAGTTTGAGCACAACCTTTCGCAGCAGGTGTACATCTCCAGCGAGGTATGGGACAAAATCAAAATGGCTAAAGAAGAGATGATTAAAATCATCAACATCGCCGCAGGTAAGTTAGACAGCGAAGCTCCTGCCACGGCCTTGGGGTCAGCCATTTTTGAACAGACAGCCGCCGTTTCTCCCATCCAAGGAGCAATGGAAGCATTGAAAGAAGAGCTGAGAATGATTATGTAAATTGTTCCGCCCACTCCTTATACAACATATCGCAATACCGCCATGGTATTGCGATATTTCTTATCCCACAACGATGAAGCCGAAAAACAGTACCGCCACTTCAAGCCTCCCCACCCTGTTCGTTGCCATCCCAGCCATGAACGAGATGGCATATCTGCCTGCCACCATCAAGGCGATTGAACAGCAGCAAACGCGATACGAATACCAAGTGTATATTTGTGTAAATCAACCTGATACATGGTGGGAAGACGAGGCAAAGAAGGACATTTGTCGCAATAATCAAGAAACATTGCACTGGCTCCGTACTCTCCAAAATCCCCGAATTCACCTCATCGACCACAGCTCGCAAGGTCGTGGCTGGGACGACAAAAATTACGGCGTTGGCTACGCCCGAAAAGTACTGTTCGACACTATCCGTCAGCAAGCCAAACCCAACGATCTCATTATCAGCCTAGATGCCGACACCGTATTCGACGAAAACTATTTCCAGTCGGTCGGGGATACGATGCACCAACATCCCAACTGGGTGGCACTGTCGCTCCCCTATTACCATCCGCTGACAGGTCGTGAGGATGTTGACCGCGCCATACTGCGCTACGAGCTCTACTTGCGCAACTACTTCATCAACCTGTCACTCATCGGCAGTCCGTACACCTTTACCGCCATCGGCTCCGCTATCATCTTGCGTGTCAATGCATTGAATAAGATTGGCGGTATCACACCCGTAAAGAGTGGCGAAGATTTCTACCTGCTTCAAAAATTGCGTAAAATGGGCATCGTGGGTAACTGGAACCCCGTAATCGTTCAGCCCGCATCACGCTTTTCGTCGCGCGTGTTCTTCGGCACAGGCCCCGCTATGATCAAGGGCAATGCTGGCGACTGGAGCAGCTATCCCATTTACCATTGCTCTCTGTTTCAAGAAATTGAAGATTCCTACAAACTGATAGAAACGCTGTTCACACAAAACATCGAAACACCTTTCTTGCAGTTCTTGGAACAGCAATTTAAGGATAATGACCTTTGGGGACCGCTGCGGAAAAACTACAATACCTTGCCGCAATTCACCAAGGCTTTCCACCAAAAAGCCGACGGGCTCCGGCTGTTGCAATACCTCAAACAAGAACAGAGTCGCCGACAACTCGACGATATTGACTCGCTGAAGGCCAATTGGAGCTTTTTCCAATTACCTCTGCCCGACTTTTTGAGCCGAGCCCAAAAACTGGAGGATTTCTCCACCAAAGAGCTTTCAATCCTGCGAGACTCATTGTACGACTTGGAAACCCATCTGCGACAAAAAGAGGCATAGTAGCGCACTTCCAACAGCAAAATTCTTCCAAAAAGCATTTCCTTGCTGCCATTTTTACTTCGGACAAAATGAACTTTTGTACCGTTAAAGTGCTTTTAACCTTCCAAATTGCACTTTTGGCCTTCTAAATTAGCCGTTTTTCCGACAATAGAAAGTGTCGTTTTTTATTGACTAATTGCACTTTAGCTCTTATCTTTACCTCAAAAAAGTCATGAACAAAATCCTTGTTAGAATCCTCATGATTGTCATGCTGCAGGGTTTCGTCACCGCACATGCCCAGCGCGACAGTCTGCGGTTCCAAATTGCCTTCTACAACACCGAAAACCTGTTTGACCCGCAAGACGATAGCACCAAAAACGACGACGCCTTCACGCCAGAAGGAATGAACCACTGGAGCTATACACGCCTCAGACGCAAAATCAACAACATAGCCAAAGTGTTTGTCGCCATGGGCGAACCCGAGCCGCCCGACATCATCGGGCTGGCTGAGATTGAGAACGACTACGTCTTGCGACAATTATGCTACCACTCGCCACTGGAGCGCTTCGGCTACAGCATTATCCATTATGACTCGCCCGACGCTCGCGGCATCGACGTGGCCCTTTTATACCGAAAAGAGCACGTACATATATTATATAGTAAAGCCATCCCCATCGTGTTCCCTTTTGAGCCCAAATCACGCAACCGTGACATCCTCTACTGTCGGGCGCTGTTGGACAACCGCGACACAGTACATCTTTTTGTCAACCATTGGACTTCGCGCTACAGTGGCTATGCGGCCACTATTCCCAAACGCAACTATTATGCACAAGTGCTTCGCCACCATACCGATTCTATCCTTCAAGCCAATCCCAACGCCGCCATCGTCATTATGGGCGATTTCAACGACTACCCCACAGATGAAAGTCTCCGCCACATCCTGGCAGCACGGAGCCCGAAAGAAGGCGAAAGTCCCTCGCGCCTTATCAATTTGATGATGGAGTTCAACAACCTGCAGAATCAGGGCACTCACAAGCACGAGGATTTCTGGGGCTGTCTTGACCAGCTAATTGTGTCAGAATCTCTCATGGACCAACAGCAACGATGCCATATCGAAGAGAAGAGAGCCGTAATATTCAAGGCCGACTTTATGGTCGTACCCGACGAAAAGTACGGAGGCGAGAAAGTGTTCAGGACGTTTTTGGGGCCAAGGTATATTGGGGGCTATGCCGACCATCTTCCCGTGTTTCTATGGCTGCGCTGTCAGGAATAAAAAAAAGCGGGCGAAACTTTCGTTTCGCCCGCCCAACAATATAACTTAATTGATTAGAAGTTCGTCAGCATTACCTTGTAAGAAGCGGAAGCGTTGTCGTTGCCAATCAGTCTTACAACGTAGTTACCTACTGCCAGTGACAGTTGGATTTCGGTACGAGTGCTGTTGAGAGCACCGCCAGCGTAAACTACACGGCCTTGAGCGTCGAAGATTTCAACATTCTTAACAGCGATGTTCTGTTCGTTTACGATATAAACTCTGTCGTTATGAGCGTAAACCTTTACAGAAGCTATATCAAGAGAGTTGATACCTGAAGGATCAGGAGTATCGCCACCTTGTTTCTCCAGTGTGGTGAAAGTCTCTTCTGATGACATATCACTTGCAATCAAAGTGTCGCCGAGGTCGCAATAACCTTTAACAGCCCAAGTGTAAGTGGTCTTTTCGGTCAGACCGGTCAGTTCGTAGGTCAGTTCGGTTACGCCTTCTACAACGGTGTAATCAGAATCGCCTTCTGCCATGTACATTACATCGTATTTGTCTGAGAAACCTTTCCAAGTCAAGGTAGCAGAAGAATCGGTAATGTTCTTTGCAATCAAGCTCAGAGGTTTGTCGCAAGGCTCAGCCAAGAAAGCAACTTCAATGGTGTGGTCAGCGGCAATGTTCTTGAATTCGTAAGAATCTTTAGCACCAGCCTTCACGCCATCAATCATAACGTAGTCGATATAAAAGCCGGGGTTAGCCTTCATGGTGTAAACTTGGTTAGCACCGTAAGCAACGGTAGTTTCACCTTCGGGATCAATAGTACCACCTTCACCAGCAGTTGCGGTGATTACGAATGAATCGATAGCGAACTCAACTGCAATCGTATGAGCTTCGGTAACGTTTTCGAATACGTAGGGCAATACAACGGTTTCCATATCCACGTCAGCGTCGTCAACCTTGATGCCTTTTACACTGTAACCCTTGTCGGGAGTGATAGTGAAGCTTTGGTTATCACCATGTTTAACAACAACAGTGCCTTCGGGAGTGATTTTACCACCTTCGCCAGCCGTAGCGACGATTTCATAAGTGATGGCGGTAAAGGTTGCCGAAATGGTGTGGTTGGCAACAACTTTTTCGAAGGTGTAGGTCGAAGCGGTATCAACTTCCTCACCGTCGATCTTCAAAGTAGCTATCTGATAACCTTCATCGGGGGTGATGGTGAAGGTCTGGTCATCGTTGTAGTTAACAACAACGGTTCCAGCGGGGTCGATAGTACCGTGAGCACCAACAGTTGCTACAATATTATAAGTAATCTGTTTGAAGGTTGCAGCGATGGTGTGGTTTTCTTTAATGTTGCTGAAAGTGTAGCTTTCAACAGCACCAACAGAGCTACCGTCAACGGTTACATCTTCGATAGCAAAACCTTCATCGGGGGTAATGGTGTAAACAGGAGATTCACCATATTTGTATGTGCTGTCGCCTTCAGGAGTGATAGTACCGTTTTCGGGTTTTTCAGCAGTTACTACGTATGATGCTTGTGCGAACATAACATCAATAGTGTGGTTGGCAACGATGTTCTCGAAAGTATATTCGTAGGTGGTCATGTTGTCATCCTGAGTGTATTCAGTTTCGGTAGTGTCGATGGTAACTTTTTCGATATAATAACCAACATTAGCCTTGGCAGTGTAGGTCTTGCTTGTACCATAATCAACCGTAGCAGTACCATTGGGTGAAAGGGTACCGTTGGCATTAGCCGTAGCGGTGATGGTATATTTGCTGGAAGCAAACAAAACCGAAATGGTGCTGTCGCCTAATACATTCTCGAAAGTGTAGGTGAATTCGGTTTCACGTACAGAATCGGGAAGTTCAATCGGCTTGTTGTTGATCAACACCTCGCTAATCATATATCCTTCATCAGGAGTGATGGTGTAAGGATAGGTGGCAGCAGAATCATAAGTAACTTCGGTTACACCTTCGTTGGTGATAGTACCGTTACCAATCTTGCTGGCAGTAATGGTGTATTGATCAATGGCAAACTCAACGGTGATGTTTTGGTCTTCCTTGATATTTTCGAATTGATAATACTGGATTTTGCGCAATTCGGTGCCGTTAACGGTGACATTCTCGATGTGCCAACCTTCTACAGGTTGAATCACAAACAAAGTATCGGAATTATAGTCAACCTTGATGAAGTTGTCGTAATCCCTGCTGTCAACTTCTCCCAGACCTTTGATAACCGTGTTAATCATCAAATGATCTTCTGAGTGTGATTGTTGAACACCTTCATTTACATTTTTGTCAGCTCCGGAGACAAACTGGTAAGCCACCTGGCCAACGGTAAAACTCATTTTACCTGTCGCACCTGTTGCTTCGCCGCCGCCCGCTACAGAAGCGTTTTGCGCTTGCGTCATGACAGAAAAGCCTATCATCAAAGCGAACATTGAAAATAAAAGTTTTTTCATAACGAACTTGTTTTAAGTTAATATTATTGATTTGATTTTATTCTATGTTTTCAATCTTGCAAAAATACAAAAAAAACAATACATTGTAACTATATCGCTAAAAAAAATAATTTTTTAGTCCAATTTTTTTGAAAAGAAAAAAAGAAGGATTGCAGAAAGGCTGCAAAAAATCGCATAACTATCTGTCTATCGCAATTCTACGACCGTTATGCCATCACCACCCATTTCCAGCGCCTCATCGTAAAATTGGGCTACTTCGGGGCGATTTTTCAAGAATTGTCTAATCATTTTGCGCAAAATACCAGTACCTTTTCCGTGCAGAATTTTAACTTGGCGCACATTTAGCAGTACTGCTTCGTCGATATAGGGCTCCAACATGGCCAGTGCTTCGTCGGTACGCATGCCCCTCACATCAACAGACGACTTGAAATGGGCGATCTTCTTGTTCAGCGTTTCCGATAGCGAAGAACCGTCCAAACGAGTGCGGCCCGACTGCACAGCCTTGGCCTCTTTCTTACTAATGCGCTCAACCTTATCTGTGGTGGTTTTCAGCGAGATAGAGTTGAACGAAACGACCACATCCTCGCCTTGCACCGACAACACCTCACCGGCAGCACCGACACTCAAAATGAGCACGGCATCTCCTGCCTTGAGCGGCCTATCTACCAGCGGTTGCGGCTCGGCCACTTTCTTTTTGCGCGGCACCATCGACTTGGGCAGCGACAGCGGAGAATTTTCTTCAACTTTGCTGTGTAACGAAGCCTTCATGTCGGCCACCTCCTTCCTTACCTGCTTGGTCTTTTCGGCATCGGCTTTCGACTCCTTGATTTCGCGGATAGTCTTCTCTATCATCTTGTTAGCACCATCCAGAATGGCTGTCGCCTGGTTCTTGGCAGTTTGGATAATCTCTTTGCGATATTTCTCCAACTCATGATACTTGTCGCTGTACTCCTGTATCAATGTCGCTAACTGATCGTCGGCGGCTTGTGCCATCTTCAAAGTCTTGTCTATCTGTAACTTCTCCATCTCAACCTCTTCCAACTTTCGCTCATAGTCGATTTGCGCCGTGCCCGACTTCTCAATGGCCGACTGGATAATCTCCTCGGGCAGACCGATATGCCGTGCAATTTCGTAAGTGAAAGAGCTGCCAGGCTTGCCCATTTTCAACATAAATAGAGGCTTAAGATTCTGTGTGTCAAAGAGCATCGCTCCGTTGAACGCTTCCGGGAATCTGTCGGGGAAGAGCTTCAAATTGCCGTAATGCGTGGTGATGATGCCAAACGACTTTTTATGATACAGCGCCTCCAAAATGGCTTCGGCCATAGCCCCACCCAGATTGGGCTCTGTACCCGATCCGAACTCGTCAATCAAGAAGAGTGAACGCGGTCCTAAACATTCAACCATCGTCTTCAAGTTGGTCAAATGGGAACTGTATGTACTCAAATCGTTGTCTATCGACTGCTCATCGCCCATATCGATGAAAAAATCCTCAAAGATGCCCATCTCCGAAGTGTCTTTCATCGTCACTAAAAAGCCGCACTGAAGCATATATTGCAGCAGGCCGACCGTCTTTAGACACACCGACTTACCACCGGCATTCGGGCCCGAAATGATGAGAATGCGCTGCGTTTGATTTAACTCGATATCAAGCGGTTGCACTTTCTTTCCTGCGGTCTTGAAATTGAGATACAACAGAGGATGCATGGCATTTTGCCAATGAATATGGCCCTCGGATGAAATATGGGGTTTGAGCGCTTTCAGTTCGATGGCCAAACGCGCCTTTGCCCTGATAAAATCGAGCATGCCCACAAATTCGTGATAGAATAGCAAGTTGGGAATTGACGGCCTGATTTTATCCGAAATGGCGGTCATGATGCGGATAATC
The DNA here is from genome assembly GCA_016285615.1 of Bacteroidales bacterium. The sequence goes on along the minus strand of JAEERB010000002.1, from coordinate 51,560 downwards.
TCGCGCTTTTCAGCATTCTGCAAATCGCGCAGTTCGTTGTTGGCATCGAACACTTCGGCAGGCTCAATGAAGACGGTTTGGCCCGTCGCCGACTCATCGTGAATAAAACCCTTGATACGACGCTTGAAAGGTGCCGGCACAGGGATGCATAAACGGCCGTTACGGATGGTCATCTCAGCATCCTCCTTCACCAAGCTATCCTGCTTGGCAAGCGTCAACAGCTTGTGAATTTTCCTGTCGGCCTCACCCGAAATTTTGATAATCTCACGACGGATACGACGCAACTCCTCCGACGCATCGTCACGCAAATTGCCCTTGGCGTCTATCAGTCGGTTGATACTCTCTTGCAACTCCTTCTCCAACAATACATTCTGACATATCTCCCACAACGCAGGATATTTGTTCTCCTCTTCGTGACGAATACGGAAATAGACAAAAGTATGGATGACCGAAGCAATGAAATCACGCAGTCGCGCCAACTCCTCCACCTCGACAAAAGTGCCTTCCACATGAAGATGGGCGAGCGTGGCGCGCAAATCGTCATACTCTTGAATAGGAAAGGCGTCATCATAAAGCAGCACGGACAAAAACTCATCGGTCTCCTGAATTTTTCGCTGTACCTCATCATAATCGGTTGAATAACAGATGTCATCCACCAAACTTTTAGCCATCGCGCTGCTGCAATACTCCTTTGTCAGCGTGCGGACAACATCAAAACCGATTTTCTCTTCAAACGAGGCGGGATAAATCATGGTTCAACCTTAAGTTTTTATGCCATACTTAATTTGGACTGCAAAGATACAAAAAATCAGGCCCGATGCCTTGCCAAAACAAAGTGTGACGAAACCGCAGAATTTCTTTTCCACCCTATCAAGTTTTTGTTTATTTTTGACCTTTTCAAATTCATAACCATGCCTTTTCTGCAAAAACTGGCTAAAGCCATCACTCAAAACAACGACATAGCCTTCCACGACACGGCTGTCATCCTACCTAACCGGCGTGCCGTCAAGCTGCTCAGGCAAGCGATGGCCCAAGAGATCGGCAAAGCCTTTTTCTCGCCCGTTTTTTTCACCATCGACGATTTTATCGACACCTTGTGTCCTCTGAAAAAAGCGGACAAGATGGTCCTGTTGTTCAAATTATATGAGGTTTATCAAGCCAGCGAACAAGGCAAAGACAAGGATTTTCACTCTTTCGTTTCGTGGGGTTCTGTTTTCATCCAGGATATCAATGAGATAGATATGCAGTTAGCCAATGCCGACGACATATTTACCAACCTAGCTGACATCAAGGAGATTGACAACATTTTCCTCAAGCAACATCTCTCCCAGAACACCTTGTCGTACATTGAGTTCTACAAGTCGCTCAACCTCCTATACCACCATTTCAACGAAATTCTTCGGAAAGACCAAACCGGCTATACGGGCCTCATATACAAAGACACGGCCGAGAACATAGAAACTTACGCCTCTCAGCTGTCGCACAAGCGATACATCTTTGCGGGCTTCAACATGTTCTCACCTGCCGAGTTAAAAATCGCCCGCTACTACAGGGAGCGTTTCCATGCAGAGTTTTACTTCGACCTCGATAAACTTTACTTCAACGAAGAGAAGAAAGACTCCTATATGGTACAGCAGATGGAACTGGCTTTTAACGAATTAGGAATCTCCCGCGAGAAAGCGAACTGGATTGGCGACGACTATCGCGACATACCCAAAAATATCTGTGTAACAGGCGCCTCACAGCAGATGAACCAGGTGCTCTATGCCACCGAGTTGCTGAATAAAATGCCAGCCGAAGAGCTCGACCACACGGCAGTGGTACTGGCCGACGAGTCGCTGTTTTTGCCCTTCATCCACACTTACGGAAAAACCCGCGCCAACTACACCATGGGCTATCCGCTCAAGGCGACGGCTGCCTATTCCCTGCTCGAAATCCTGATCAACGCAGCCAAAAATGGCGAGCGCTTCCGTGAAAACCAGCAAAGTCCAAACTTCTCCTACTACCACCGCGACCTGATTGCCTTTTTCAGAAACCCCATCATCCAGGAGATGATGCCCACAGCCACCGCGGCTATCGACAAGATAATCAAAGGGAACCGGACGTTCATCGAATACGAAGATGTCGCTGAATTGGAACAAGTACACTATCCCCGTTTCACCGCTAAAGGCATCGACTACTTCCAAGAGCTGCGCCACTTTTTCGAGCAACTGGCTGATACACTGTCAAAAGAGCGACAAGGATTTTACGCACTACAATATATTCTGAACGGATTACAACAGATTGACGAGTTGCTCTCTGCTTTCGGCCCAACCGTCAACGACTTTGACCTTAAATCTATCGAATATATTATCACAGAGAAACTTAGCGGAATATCCATCCCATTGTCAGGTACACCCGACAGCGGGTTGCAGGTCATGGGCTTGTTGGAAACCCGTACCCTCGACTTCAAGAACATCATCATGCTGTCGGTCAACGAGAGCATTCTCCCCAAGGGACGCAGCCAAAACTCGCTGATTATGCACAGCTTAAAGCAGCATTTCAACTTGCCCACCTACCACTATCGCGACGCTGTCATCGCCTACCATTTCTTCCGACTGCTGCAACACGCCGAGAACGTTCATCTCATCTACAACAATGACTCTTCGGACACGCTCTCTGAAAAGAGCCGCTTCATTCACCAACTTGATTTTGAGATAAAAAAGAGAGACCTGCCCATCACCTTCACCGAAGAGACGTTGGCACAACGACTGCAGGCACAATCGGCAAGTGTTCCCATCACCATTACCAAAGATGAGAATATCCTGCAAAAACTCAAGGGTTACTGGTTTTCACCTACAGCCATCAGCACTTATATCAGATGTCCTCTCAAATTTTACCTTGAAAAAATTGCTGGCATCAAGAAGCCCGAAACAGTCAATGAAACCATTGAGAGTTCCGTCATTGGCACCATCATTCATGCCATTTTAGAGCACTTATACACCGACATCAAAAAACGGCCCGAACAAGGGCTTCAAGCCATTGCCCAGTATCGCAAAGATATAGAACAGCTTGTCCACGAGCAGTTTGTCAAGGCCGGATTTTCCCAAAAGGACCTCTCTAGGGGCAAACTCTACTTGGCCTACGAAGTGGTTAAAAAGAATTTGACGGCCTACTTTAAGATGGCAGAAGAGGAGCTCAAACAAGGCTACACCGATATTATTGGTACAGAAGTCAGCCTCCATGCCGACATTGACGTCAACGGCAGTGCCATCTCCCTTTGCGGCTTCTCCGACCGCATTGATTGTCGCGACCAATGTGTCACCATTTTCGACTATAAAACCGGCTGGGTGGACGCCAAACATCTTGTCTTAAAATCGCTTGACGACCTCGGCAACCTGTTTACCGACAGCAACTACGACAAACTTTTCCAACTGCTGATGTACGCTTACATGTATGCCCATGACCACTCGGATGCGACCGTTCGCAAAACCACCCAAACGCAATGTGGCATCATCAGTTTTCAGGAAATCATGAAGAAAGAAGGCACGCCCATATTGTTTGCCCATGTGCCGGAAACCGAAATCACGGAGAGCACGCTGAAGGCTTTTGAAGAATCACTCAAATTGCTGTTGGCCGAAATACTTGACCCCGACAAGGCTTTCGTGCAGACCGACAAGGGCGACAACTGCAACTATTGCGACTTCCGTCAGTTGTGTCGGATTCAAAGTCAGGCAGAATAAACGCTTGGGAATTATTTTCTTTTTATAATATAGTCTGACAGCATTTTATAGACTTGCCGCATCTCTTCGGACGGCAGGCGTTGCAAATGTTTTTCCATTATAGATTTGTCATTGCGCACGGCGGGGCCGGTTTGAGCCTCCTTTGGCGTCATGGAGGCGGTTTTGTCGATTGTTTGCTGCAGTAGGGGCAGCATCACTTGCCAATCGATGCCAGCCGAAGTGAGCAGTTGGTAGGCCATATCATACAAGGCATTGGAAAAATTGCAAGCAAAGACGGCGGCGACATGCAGCACAGCGCGCTGTCCGCCATCCATCTCGTTCACTTGTGGAGAGAGCTGGCACGCCAAATGGCGGATCAACCGCAGCGACTCCTCATCCTTGCCCTCTATGCAGAGAGGCACCTTCAGTTGTTCAAAGTCTGCAGTTTTAGAAATCGTTTGAAAGGGATACATCACACCATAATGGTGGGCGCAACCTTCCAAAACCGACTGTGGTAGCGAGCCGGCGGTATGCACAGCGCAAGGCATAGAGAACGGCATCGCCGACAACACCTCGCCGTAGGCGTCATCTTTCAAAGAAAAGATATAATAATCACTATCAGGCCTCAGGTCGGCCAGGCAACTTACAGGCTCGGCATGACATAGCGCAGCCACTTGAGCCGCAGTCGCCAGATTTCGTCCATAAACCTGATTGACACTAACAGCATTCTTGTTCAAGATGTACGCCATCCAAGAAGCCACATTGCCAGAACCAATTATCGTTACTTTCATCTTTGTCAAAATGCTCGGCAAACTTACAAAAGATAACCTCATAATCAAAACAATTTGATACTCAAAAAGAAAAAAAAATGAAAAAAATGTAATATGTAGATATTTAATTAAATAAAAGTCTTATCTTTGCACACGAATTTAAAACACCGAAACAAATTTTTATTGTTAAACCATTAAAAAATAAAAAATCATGACAAAAGCTGAAATCGTAAACGAAATCGCCAACAAGACTGGCTTTGAAAAAAATCAAGTTCAAACCGTAGTTGAAGCCTTCATGACCTCTGTTAAAGGCTCTCTCGCAAAGAATGACAACGTTTATTTAAGAGGCTTCGGCAGCTTCATCGTAAAAGAAAGAGCTGAAAAAACCGCTCGCAACATCTCGAAGAAAACTACTATCATTATCCCCGCTCACAAGATCCCCGCATTCAAACCCTGCAAGACTTTTGTTAACTCCATTAAAAAAATAAAATAACCCTTTAAACTTTTAGCGTTATGCCTAGCGGTAAAAAGAGAAAAAGACATAAAATGTCAACGCATAAGAGGAAAAAACGTCTGCGTAAAAACAGACATAAGAAGAAATAGTTTTTTCTTCTTATGCAAATAAAAACCGGAACAAAAACTAAATAATAGGCCAACTATTATTTAGTTTTTGTGTATTTTAATATCACATTTCTATGCATGAAACAAGCAAAGATCTTATCATCAGTTCTCAGCAAAACGAAACTCACATAGCACTCCTCGAAGATCAGAAGCTGGTTGAAATCCATCACGAGAAATCGACCGACCAGTTGGCCGTTGGTGATATTTTCTTAGGAAAGATAAAAAAGATCATGCCTGGGCTGAATGCGGCCTTTGTAGATATAGGCTGCGAAAAGGAAGCCTTCATTCATTTCCTTGACCTGGCAACGCAGACGCCCACACTCAACGAGTTTGTTTCCAAAGTCCGCGAAGGTGGCAAAGGCGACATCGGACAAATGACTTTCCAGCCGTCGCTTGAGAAAGCGGGAAAGATCAGTTCTGTCCTCTCTTCAGGTCAACCTCTGCTAGTACAAGTCACCAAAGAGCCCATCAATACCAAGGGCGCTCGTGTGACCACCGAAATCTCGTTTGCGGGACGCTATCTCGTGTTAGTGCCTTTCTTCGACAAAGTATCTATATCACAAAAGATTAAAGGCGGTGAAGAGCGAAAGCGACTACGTAAAATCGTACAAGGCATCAAGCCCAAGCATTTCGGCATCATCATACGCACCAACGCAGCTGGCGCCACTCTGGAAGACCTGACGGCCGACCTGAAGCAACTGCTCAGCAAGTGGAAGAGCGTGGTTACGAAACTGCGCAACGCCGCAGTGCCCTCCAAGATGGCCTCCGAAATGGACAAGACCTTCCTGCTCATCCGTGACATGGTAGATGAGTCTTTCAACACTATCTACACCGATTCACCATCTCTGTATCAAGACATTAAGGAATACTTCGGACAAGTATTCTCGGGCAACAAGAATATCGTAAAACTCTATAAAGACAGTACTCCCATCTTCGAGCACTTCAACATTGCCAAGCAGATTAAAGGCTCTTTTGGCAAGATTGTCTCCATCAAAAGCGGCATCTACCTCATCATCGAACAAACTGAGGCCATGCATGTTATTGACGTCAACAGCGGAAACAAGCTCAATGCAGACCAGAGCGAAGAACAGAACGCCATTGAGGTCAATATAGAAGCCGCCATCGAAATTGCACGACAAATCAGACTGCGTAACCTTGGGGGCATCATCATCATCGACTTTATAGACATGGACTTGGCGGCCAACCGAACCCTTCTTTACAACAAGATGAAGGAACTGATGGCTGCCGACAAGACCCGCCACACCATACTGCCCCTCAGCAAGTTCGGCTTGATGCAAATCACACGGCAACGCGTGCAACAGGCCAATGTCTTCGACACGGCCGAGCAGTGTCCCACCTGCCAAGGTACAGGCAAAATCAAGCCCAGCATCCTCTTCGAAGAGGAGATTGTCAACCGTATAGAATTCCTTTTCCAGAAAAACAACGCCAAACGGCTGACTATCTACTTGCATCCCTACTTGTATGCCTATTTCACCAAAGGACTCATATCCAAAAGGTTAAAATGGTTCTTCACCTATCACAAATGGGTACGCTTGGAACCTCATCAGGAATTACAACTGCTTGACTATAAGTTTTTTAATCAGGATATGGAAGAAATCGTGCTGGTAACGCCCCATAGTGAACACGGATTGTGAAAGAAGTCATTGAAAAGATAAGGAAATACTGCGCCTACCAGGACCGTGCCGAAAGTGAGGTTAGGCTGAAACTCCGCCAATACGAAATAACTGGAGCTGAAGCTGATAGGGTGATTGCCGACCTGAAAGAGGATGGCTTTATAGATGAGGAACGGTTTGCAGAGAGTTTTGTACGCGGTAAAACCAACGCCAAAAAGTGGGGGCGCGAAAAAATTAAAAGCCACCTGCTTGCCAAAGGGATATCTACTTCTATCATAGAAAAATACATATCGGAAATGAATCCCGAACAGTACCGCCAGAACCTGCGCGAAACCATCAACAAGTGGTTGCGTCTGCATCCTGACCAACCGGCCGAAAGTCCTGCCCTATACCGCCACCTGCTGTCGAAAGGCTACGCCTACCTCGATTTCAAACCGGAAATTGACGCCCTATCAAAATCATAAAAACATCAACCTATGATATATATCGAACAAGTTAAGGACCTTTCAAAGAGACTCGGTGAGCTAAGGAGGTTTCTTTGACATCGACAAGAAGATAGAAGAAATCAAGGCCAAAGAGGAAATCACTCATGAGGCCGATTTCTGGAACGACCCCAAGGCAGCCGAAAAGCTGCTCAAGGAGATCAGTTTCATCAAGTCGTGGGTACAGGAATATGACAAAGCCGCTGACAGTTTCGACGAGTTGTCGGTCATCTTCGAATTCTTCCAGGCCAAAGAGGCCACGGAAGAGGAGACCGACAAGGCATACCAACACGCTGTCAGCCTGATAGAAAAGCTCGAGTTCCGTAATATGATGCGCGACGAAGAGGACCGCTTCAGTGTGATCCTAACCATCAACTCGGGCGCCGGCGGTACCGAAAGTTGCGACTGGGCAGAGATGCTGCTCCGTATGTACACGCGTTGGGGCGAGCGCAACAAATACAACATCACCCTGATCGACAGACAGGAAGGTGATGTGGCAGGCATCAAGTCGGCCACAATCGAGCTGGACGGCCCTTACGGCTACGGCTATCTGAAGAGCGAAAACGGCGTTCACCGACTGGTGCGCCTGTCTCCCTTCGACTCGGCCAACCGCCGTCACACCTCGTTCGCCTCGGTCTATGCCTACCCTGTCATCGACGACGACGTGGAGATTGAAATCAACCCCGCCGACATCAGCTGGGACACTTACCGTTCGAGCGGGCCTGGTGGCCAGAACGTCAACAAGGTGGAGACGGCTGTGCGTCTGCACCACCACCCCACCGGCATTGTCATCGAATGTCAGATTACACGATCACAGCTGCAAAACCGCGAGAAGGCCATGCAGATGCTGAAATCGCAACTTTACCAGATAGAGATGGAAAAGAAGCGCGAGAAGATCTCCGAAATCGAAAGTTCTAAAAAGAAAATCGAATGGGGCTCACAGATAAGGAGTTACGTAATGCATCCCTACAAAATGGTGAAGGACCTGCGCACGCAATATGAGACCTCCAACGTCAATGCCGTCATGGACGGCGAGTTGGACGACTTCATCAAGGCCTACCTGATGAGCGCTAACCAAAGATAGCACTACAGAATCTCTTTACGAATTTTATCCCACTGGCTGTCAGACAGTTTGGCACCCACTGTTTGTATCATCTCCGTAGCTAACAGTGTAGCAATGTGACCCGACTTGGCCGCATCGTAATTATTCAGCAAACCATACAGGAACCCGGCCGCATAGATGTCGCCAGCGCCATTGGTATCGATGCAGGGCGCATCCATAGGCGGAATAAAGGTGGTCTCTCCATCGATTTTCACCAACGAACCTCTTTTACCCAATTTCACCACGGCCACCTCGCACTCTTCGGCAAGCATATCCAGTGCTTCTTGCTCTTCCTTGCCTGTGTATGCGCGGGCTTCGTCCTCATTGGCAAAGATTACATCCACATAGTTGTGCAACAAATCGCGGATAAAGTCGCGGTTCTGCGCCACAATATTATAGCTGGCCATGTCCATCGACACACGCAAGCCGCACTCTTTAGCCATGCGGCAGACTGCCAAAATCAGTTCACGATTGAAAATCAGGTAGCCTTCCACATGGATATAATCGTATTGGCTGAGCACTTCGCGGCTGATTTCCTCGGGCACCATCGTGGCGGCGGCTCCCAGATAAGTGGCGAAAGTCCTTTCGGCGTCAGGTGTCATCAGCGTAGTGGCAATGCCCGTATCAATGTCCGAATAGAGCAAATGCGGCGTGATGTGGCTGTTGAGCATATCCTGACGGAAGAAGTCGCCCATAGCGTCGTGCGACACCTTGCCAATGAAGCCTGCTTCGGCTCCCAATCGGGCCAACCCGTGTATCGTGTTCGAGGTGGAACCTCCCGAAGCCAAAGTTTGCTTCATATCCTTCATCGCCTCATGCAGTTGGCGTTTGGTAGGAGCGTCAATCATCTCCATACCACCCTTTTGCAGCGAGAAACCTTTCAAAAAAGATTCGTCTTCCAGACGGGCAATCACATCAACCAAGGCGTTGCCAATACCTAATATTTTCATATTCAGTTATTTAATTGTTTTATTTTCTTTCAAAAAAGCGACAATATCCCTTTCGTCAATGCCGCGATAATCGAAACTCTTCACCACGCTGCCATTCTCCACCAGCGCATAGACAGGAAAGCTGCCGAAGGTGATGTTGATGGCGGTGATAGGCGAGATGAGGCAATGCATCACATCTTGTGTGGCGGTCTCCTCCTTGAACTTCACAATCCCCTCTTCGCTACCCCAAATGTAGTATTTAAGATTGTCGTGAGAGATGGCGTGATTTTGCATAATCGTATTCACTTTGTGAAGACTTTGGCGGCAATACTGGCAGCCCGAAGCGAAGAAGCCCACCAAATAGCGACCCTCTGTCAGTTGCAAATCACAGAACGTGCTGTCGGTCAGCGCCTGATTATAGGCCTCCACATTGAGTTTGTCGTTGGGATTCACAAACTTATTATAGACCGAATCTGGCGTAAACAGGACAAACGGCACCACCAGGCCGACAACCACGATAGCGGCGGCGCACCATTTTTTCCCTTTGAATTGATAATCTTCCTCCTTGCGAATGAAGAACATCAGTCCAAAAGTCACGATATTTTTGATGAGCGAAGCTGCGGGGTCAAGTTCCACCAAATCGCCGAAGCAGTGGCAGTTGGTATCGTGGCGGAAGAGCATCACATAGACCAGCAGCAGCGAGAAACCCACCAGCATCAGTTGAATGAGCCACCAAACCTGCTTGTAGCAGATCTTGGCAATGAGGCCAGCCCCGAGAATTAATTCCGCGGCAATCACTGCCCTTGCCACTAGCGTGGAAAACAGATAACCAAAGAGATTAAAACTATAGATGTAAACTTCAAACTCATCCAGCGAGATCAATTTCATGACAGCCGCAGCAATAAACATGCCACCTATCAGCAGTCGCAAAATCAGTCTGACAACTTGAACCGGCTTCATAATTTGGATTTTTTCGGTCACAAAAATAGCAAATTTTATCACCTGAAAAGAGATTTCCTGTCAGAAGTTGGCAGAATATGGCATGACAGCCGTTTGGCTCTGCCGTATCAACACCTGCGGATTATTTATTGAGAAAAACATATTTCATTAAATCACAATTATTTACATTAAGCGCTGTAAAAAAAAGAAAAAAAAGCCGCCTCCATGACAGCCCGTATGGATTTTTTTGTATTTTTGTGACCTATATCTAGAAATATCGAAAAAAAAGAATAAAACTTTATCAATAAAGATGTTGGCACGATTTTTGCAGGATAAAGAATAGAGATTGAAGAAAAAATTTTGCCGCATAAGTAACTTGAAACCGACAATTAATCATTAAACAACAACAACTATGAAAAAGACCATTGCATTAGTTCTCTCTTTGTTTGTCTTTGCTCAAGTGTTTGCTACAGACGTAGTTCCTGTAGAAAGTGCAAGAAAGGCATCAAAGAATTTCCTTTCGGCACGCTACAAAACCATGGCGGACATCAAGACGACCGACTTGACTTTGAAGCATACCGAGTTGAATGAAAACGGAGAACCTGTTTACTATCATTTTCAGATAAAGGACAAAGGCTTTATTCTGGTTTCGGCCACCGATAATGTCATCCCCGTTTTGGCTTATTCTATTGAGTCGAACTTGGAATCGAACGAATCGGTTGACTTTATGCTAGACTCTTACAAGAATTACATCAGCCAAGTGCAGGCTTATCATGTAACGGATGCCAACGCAGCCAAAGCATGGGCTCAATACACAGCTGACAACTTCGTACAGACCAAAGCCGACTTAAAGTTTGTTGACCGTTTAACCACCACGACTTTCAACCAACAGTATCCTTACAACACCTACTGTCCGTTTGACGCCACCACCCAAGGCGACAGAAACAAGAAAGTTCCCAATGGTTGTGTATCTGTAGCTATGGGTACCATTCTCAACTACTTCCGTTACCCCACCAAAGGTTTCAGTGGTGTTTCTTACATCCCCGAAAAATATGATCGTCAGGAAGTTAAATTCCGCGACTATACTTACAACCACGATGCTATTACTGATGCTGCCTATACCGACGACGGTGAGTTGGCCAAGTTGCTCTATCACGCAGGTGTTTCTGTAAGAATGGGCTACGGTCCTACCGGTTCGGGTGCTGCCTCAGCCGAAGCAATGGAATCCCTTAAATACTACTGGCAATACAACCAATCTGCCTACATGCAGACTCAGGATGTGTTCTCAGGCGGTGCCAAAATGTGGGGCGACTCCATTTTGAAACCCCAACTCGACAAGTGCGTTCCTATCTACTATTCCGCTCAGAATAAGGAAGAGAACGGTAGCGGTCACGCATTCATCATTGACGGTTACAAGGAAGTGATGGAAGGTGACAATGTGGTTACCTATTTCCGCGTTAACTGGGGATGGGGTGGACAAAGTAATGGCGACTTCCTGATTGACATGCTTAATCCTCCAATTCACGGTGACGAAGTTGAAGATGGTAACTTCATCTATCACGTAGGTGTTATGTTGAACATGACTCCTCCCGATTCTGCCATTCAAAAACCGGCTGAAGGTTTCATCAGAAATACTGCCAGCTTCGGTTCTATCAGCGACGGTGCAGGTCATGTTGACTACCCCAACAACACCAACAGAACTTGGATGCTTGCCTCTCCCGACGCCAAATCATACATGTTCAACTTTGGCCGTTTGAACACGGAGAAATTACAAGATATCATCACCATCTACAATGGCCCCACAGAAGCCAGCGGCGTTGCCTACACCTTCTCTGGCCACTACACCTTCGAAGAACTTCCTGAGCCTTTCACCGTTACCGCTGATAGCGTTCTGGTTAAGTTCACCTCCGATGGTTCCAACACCGACAAAGGCTTCGTATTGTATTATACCACTACTTTCAAGTCATCACCTTCCTGCTCGTCCAGCCCCGTGTTCATTACCACTCCTAAGGGCTCTATCTCTGTCGGCGGCCAGGATGGCAAGAACTACCGCGCACAAGCCAACTGTACTTGGAACATCCGTGTAAACGGCGCTTCCGCTTACAATATCAACTTCAAGAAATTTGAAATGGGCGAAGGTGACTTCGTAGAAATCCTCAACAATCAGGATGTTTTGTTGGCACGCTACGACATGCACAACTATCCCAAAGGATACTTACAATTCCAATCGGCCAGCTTGCTCAGAGTCAAAGTTACCATTGACAACTGGGATGAAGGCGAAGGTTTCGTAATGGAATATGCTGCTGGCACTTCCCGCATTGAAGATCCTAACAGCGGTTTGAACGATGTTACCGTTTATCCTAACCCCGCTACCGATTTCATCACACTGAAATTCAACACCGAAAAAGCTGAAAACGTAGCCGTAAACGTTGTTGACGTAACTGGCAAACAGGTTTACACCGAACAGATCAACCACGCTGGTGGCGACTTCCAACGTCAATTTAACATCAGCAACCTGTCGAAAGGTTTCTACATCATGAACCTCGAAACCTCGAAAGGCAAAACCGTTTGCAAATTTATCGTTCACTAATCCTTTGTGAAATAACACATAGAAGCGGGACTTTTGGTCCCGCTTTTTTTGTCCCCGATTCTTGCAAAGTTGCATATACAATTCTTAAATCTCTCATTTTTTTTGCTTATCTTTGCAAGGAATAATTGTAGTTGGAATGTTTCTGAACGAAGATTCTTTTATTGAATTCCTATCCGCCAAAGAAGTGACGTGGGCTGGCATCGATTTCTCGAAGGCCAAGTTCACCCGCAATGGTTTCGACTTCCCCACCGAAATCATCCAATACTTCTTTAACGAATGGAATCTGCTTATCATCTCCGACCAGAAAAAATACGATATCCGACTCGCCTTCCGCAAACCCATTCTCCATTACGACCTCTCTTATATCTCAAAGCGGAACAAAACCGTCAAGACGAACTCGGCCATAGTGGACTATATTGGCGTAGAAAACATGTATTCCGAAGAGGATATTATCCAATACTTTGCCAAACTAAACTTGCCGAGACAAACCCGCTTTGCCATCTCCGTGCTGGTGGAGTCGTTCGACAAAAACAGCAAGACCGCAGCCTTGTGGATAATCATCAGCGACACCGAAGCAAAGAAGGTGGTATTGTGCGAGAAATTTCTCAAAGATCCCAGTGGCTTTAACACCAAAAGTTACTGGGCTCGAACATTTTACAATCTCTTCTTCGATGTCCAGAAGTCCTCTTTCGTAAGATGGGAAAACCTTGTCAAGAACAAACAATTACAGAATAACAACCCCAATCAAAGTGCATAAGCACCTGATTATAAAAGCATAACATTATGGGAGCATTCAAAGCATACGATTTCAGAGGTGTTTACGGTAAAGATTTCACCTTGGACGACATTTATAAGTTCGGCTTTTTCCTGCCGACACTGCTCAATACGGACAAAGTGCTGATAGGCCGTGACATGAGAACCTCTACGCCGGAGGTGTTCAAGGCCCTCTCGTCGGGCATTTGCGACGCCGGCGCCGATGTTTACGACATGGGACTCACCACCACGCCCATGGTCTATTATTTCACCGCCAAACACCATTTCGATGCGTCGGTGATGATTACCGCCTCCCACAACCCAAAGGAATACAACGGCCTCAAGGTCTCGCGCACCAATGCGCTGCCCGTAGGCTATGACACAGGATTGGGTGAACTGGAGAGAATGATCAAGGAAGTGCAGGTTGTGCCTGCCGCCCAAAAAGGCAAAATCGTCAACTATCCTGTCAAAGATGAGTACCTGCAGTTTTTGCAACAATACAAATACGACATCTCCAATCTCAAGATTGCCATGGACTGCTCGAACGGTATGGCCAGCATTCTGGTCAAAGAGATTTTCGGCGATGCCCCGACCTACATCTACGACAACCTGGACGGCACTTTCCCGAATCATGAGGCCAACCCGCTGGAACAGGAGAATGTGGCCGACCTGAAAGCGTTGGTCAAGAAAACGAAGGCCGACATTGGAGTCATCTATGACGGTGACGCCGACCGTGTGATGTTTGTGGATGAAAATGGCGAATTTATTTCACCCGACCTGATGATAGCCGTCATGGCGCACTACTTCATCCAAGAGAAGAAGATGAGCGGCCTCGTCATCCAAGACATCCGCACCTCCAAGTCGGTATCCGAATACATTGAAAAAATGGGCCAGGAAATGTACATCTGGCGAGTGGGCCGCGCTTACGCCGCCCTCAAGCTGCGCGAGATTGACGGCATCTATGGCGGTGAGTTGGCGGGACACTACTACTTCCGCGACTTCTTCTACTCCGACTCGGCTATGGTGGCTTCGCTCATCCTCCTGCACATTTTCAGCGACATGAAGAAGAAAGGCATCCGCGTGTCGGAACTTATTGCCCAAATAGCCACTTACGCCAACTCTGGCGAAATCAACTTCAAAATAGAGAAAAAAGCAGAGGCTATGGAGGCCTTGAAAAACCATTTTACAAGCCAAGAAAAATACACCCGTTTTATGGATTTTGATGGCTACCGCATCGAGTTTGCAGACTGGTGGTTTAATGTAAGACCTTCTAATACAGAACCTTATTTACGACTATTACTGGAAGCCAAGAATGAACAACTATTGAAAGCAAAAGTGGCGGAAGCTCGCCAAGTACTCAGTTCATTCGTTTCATAACACCATTATATACAGACGTTTATCATGGATCACGAAAAACTAATCAACGAATTTCTCAATAGCGAATCCAACTTCATTCCTTTGTTTTCGATGGAAGACGAAGAGATTTTGAAGAAGGAGGAATTGCCCGAAGTGCTGCCTATCCTACCTTTGCGCAATACGGTATTGTTCCCGGGCATCATCATTCCCATCACGGTAGGGCGCAACAAATCCATCAAACTGGCGCAGAAATACTCGCGCAACAACGAGCCTATCGGTGTGGTCACACAAAAAGAGAACGAGGTGGAAGAGCCCACCATTGACGACATCTACAAAGTGGGCACCATGGCACGGATACTGAAATACATATCCATGCCCGATGGCAGCGTCACTATCATTGTACAAGGCATCAAAAGATTCTCCGTTTTAGAGCTCACTCAAACCGAACCGTTTTACATGGCCAAAGTGGCCGACTATCTCACCAACGATTACGACCCTACCCTTGACAGCAACGAGAATTTCAAGGCGCTGATCGATTCTCTGCGTGACACGGCCATCAATATGATCAAACTCTCGGCCAACATACCCAAGGAGGCTTCTTTCGCCCTGAAAAACATCGAAAGTCCTTTTTTCCTGCTCAATTTCATCTCCTCTAACCTATCGGTCACCAATCAAGAAAAACAGAACATTCTGGAAACTCGCGATGTGGTAGATCGTGCTAAAACAGTTTTAAAACTGTTAAACAAGGAGTTACAATTGCTCGAATTGAAAAATCAGATTCAATTCCAATCAAAGCAGGAGATTGACAAGCAGCAGAAAGAGTATTTCCTGACGCAGCAGATGAAGACCATCCAGAAGGAGTTGGGAGGCTCACCGCAGGACAAGGCCTTGGAGGATATCCAAGCCAAGGCGGCAAAGAAAAAGTGGAACAAGGAGACCAAAGAGTTGTTCGACCGCGAGTGGGCCGAACTGGAACGCACCAGCTCCATGTCGCCCAACTACTCACTGCAGCTCAGCTACTTGGAGCTGTTAGTTGACCTGCCCTGGAATGAATACAGCAAAGACAACTTCGACCTGGCTCGAGCCAGAAAGATACTCGACAAAGACCATTTCGGATTGGAAGAAGTGAAACGCCGCATCATTGAATACTTGGCGGTACTCAAACTCAAGGGCGACATGAAGTCACCCATCTTGTGTCTGGTTGGCCCTCCCGGCGTGGGCAAAACATCGCTGGGACGCTCCATTGCCAAGGCTTTGGAAAGAGAGTACATCCGTGTTTCGTTAGGCGGCCTGCGCGACGAGTCGGAGATTCGTGGCCACCGCAGAACTTACATCGGAGCCATGCCCGGCCGCATCATCCAAAGCATCCGCAAGGCCAAAGTGTCGAATCCTGTCTTCGTACTGGATGAGATTGACAAAGTGTCGGGTATGACCGTCCAAGGCGACCCGTCGGCAGCCCTGCTCGAAGTGTTGGACCCCGAGCAAAACAACACATTCTACGACAATTATTTGGAGACAGGCTACGACTTGTCCAAAGTGCTTTTCATCGCCACAGCCAACAATCTCAGCACCATCCATCCCGCTTTGCTCGACCGTATGGAAGTGATTGATGTGTCGGGCTATTTCTTGGAAGAGAAGATTCAGATCGCCAAGCGCCACCTCATCCCAAAACAGTTGAAGGAACACGGTTTACAGAAAAAACAACTCACCTTTTCAGACAAAATCATTGAAAAAATCATTGCCGACTACACACGCGAATCGGGCGTACGACTTTTGGAAAAGACTATCGCAAAGGTAATTAGAAGTCGCGCCGCCGAATTTGTACAAGAAGGCCACATTGATAAATCCATCACCGCGCAAAACCTCGTCAAAATTTTAGGCGCACCCATTTTCCAGAAGGAGCGTTCTTTAGACCACAATATGGTAGGCGTGGCCACTGGCCTGGCGTGGACCGCTGTGGGAGGCGAGATTCTGTTTGTGGAAGCCGTTACCAGCCCTGGCAAGGGCGGCCTCACCATGACAGGCAATTTGGGCGATGTGATGAAAGAATCGGCCACCATCGCTTTCGAATATCTGAAAGCCCACGCCAACGAATACAATCTGGAACCTTCTGTATTTCAAGAGAAAAACATCCATCTGCATGTACCCGAAGGCGCCACACCTAAGGATGGGCCATCGGCGGGCATCACGATTCTCACCACTCTCATCTCTGCCTTCACGGGCCGCAAAGTCAGGGATAAAATTGCCATGACGGGAGAAATCACGCTACGCGGCAAGTTGCTTCCTGTGGGCGGCATCAAGGAAAAAGTGCTGGCGGCAAAGCGGGCGGGCATCTACGACATTGTGTTATCATCTGAGAATAAGAAAGATATCGAAGACATCAAAGAGAACTTTATCGAAGGCATGCGATTCCATTATTTCGACTCTATGAAAGAAGCCATCAAATTCACGGTAACAGAATGACTTTTCTATTGAAATTTAAGTTATATTTGCGCTGGATGTTTTTGCATCATCTGAAAACAATACAATAATAATTAATAACCAAATAAATCATCTAACTATGAAAAACATTGATTGGAAAAGCCTCTCTTTCGGCTACATGAAAACCGATTACAATGTTCGCTGCTATTTCAGAAACGGCGAATGGGGTGAATTGGAAGTATGTTCTGACGAATATATTCCGATGCACATGGCAGCCTCTTGCCTTCATTATGGTCAGGAAGCTTTCGAAGGCATGAAAGCTTTCAGAGGAAAAGACGGTAAAGTGCGGTTATTCCGCTGGGAAGAGAACTGGAAACGACTCAACAACTCGGCCGACTGTATCATGCTGGCCCCCATTCCGCAAGAACTTTTCTTCAAAGCCTTGGAAAAAGTCATCAAACTGAATGCCGAATACATTCCTCCTTACGGAACTGAAGGCTCACTTTATATCCGCCCGCTGCTGATCGGTACCGGTCCTACCATCGGTGTAAAGCCTGCTGACGAATATCTCTTCGTTATCTTCGTTATGCCCGTTGGTCCTTACTTCAAAGAAGGCTTCAAACCTACCAACATGCAGATTGCCAAAGATTACGACCGTGCAGCACCTCTGGGCACCGGCCATGTGAAAGTGGGTGGCAACTACGCCGCTTCATTGCGCGCAGGTGAAAGAGCTCACAAAGAAGGCTTCAGCGCCTCCATCTTCGCCGACGCCAAGACCAAAATGTACATCGACGAAGCCGGTCCCGCCAACTTCTTCGGTATTAAAGACGGTAAATATGTTACCCCCGACTCGGGTTCCATTTTGCCCTCCATTACCAATATGAGTTTGCGCCAAATTGCGGAAGATTTAGGATTAATTGTCGAAAGAAGACACATCAAATTAGAGGAAATTGGCACCTTTGAAGAGGCTGGCGCCTGCGGTACCGCCGCTGTTATCTCTCCCATCCACATGATTCAGGACAGAGAGACCGGCACCGAGTACGTTATCGCAAAAGACGGTAAACCAGGACCTTGGAGCATTAAAATGCGTGAAACTTTGATGGGAATCCAGTACGGAGAAATCGAAGATAAACACCATTGGTGCACCCTAATTGACTGTTAACATTTTTTAACTTTTCAGCCTACACAACAGTTGAAATATTATGTATTTTTGCCGCGTTAAAATTTAACCAACAAAATTATTACATTAACACTGAAAAAAATGAAAAAATTATTTGCTATCTTAGCTGTTGTAGCTTTCGTTTTCGCCGCTTGCGGTCCCAAAGCTGAAACCACTGAAAACGTTGATTCTACCGCTGTTGACTCAACCGTTGTTGAAGAAGTTGTAGTTGACTCTACCGCTTGCGATTCTGCAGCAGTTGCTGAATGTGTAGCTGAATAATTTCTTATTCCGCTTAATAAAAAAGGGGCATTTCAACAATGCCCCTTTTTTATTTGTATCTTTGTCTTCTCATACCACAAAATTATGAAATTAGAAGACCTGAAAAAAGCTTTCCGCAACCTCTATGGCTGCGAAGCCGAGCACGCCTACTTCGCTCCAGGACGCGTCAACCTGATTGGCGAACACACCGACTATAACGGCGGCTTGGTATTTCCTTGTGCGCTCAGTTTCGGCACCTGGCTGCTCATCAGCCGCCGCGATGACCATCAAAACTGCCTACACAGCCTAAATATGGATTTTTCGGCCACCATCGACGGCTCCGCATTCACCTCATCACCCAAGGAATGGATCAAGTATCCTGCAGGTGTGATGAAAGAGTTTACCGACCGCGGCCACGACGTATGGGGTTACAATATGTTATATGCAGGTAATGTTCCCCTCGGCGCTGCCCTCTCCTCGTCGGCATCCATCGAAGTGGTGACTGCCATCATGTTGGACGATGTATGCCACGCCCAACTGGGTATGACCGAACTCGTCAAACTGTCGCAACTTGCCGAGTGCGATTTTGTCGGTGTGAAGTGCGGCATTATGGACCAGTTTGCCTCTGGCTTTGGTAAAAAGAACCACGCCATCGCCCTCGACTGTGCCACTTTGCACTACGAGCATGTACCCCTCAAGATCGACGGCTATAAATTGCTGATTATCAACACAAACAAACCCCATTCACTGGTAGCATCCAAATACAATGACCGCCGCCGCGAATGTGAAGAGGCTGCCCACATCTTATCGCAGAAATACCCCATCACTTATCTCTGTGAACTGACAGAAGAGCAATTTGAAACATCCAAACATTTGATACAAGACCAAATCGTTCGCAATCGTGCCGAACACGCCGTGTATGAAAACGCCCGCGTGCACAAGGCCATCCAAGCACTCAAGGAAGGCAACCTCGCGCTTTTCGGCCAACTGATGAACGCCTCGCACCGCTCGTTGAAAGAGTTGTACGAAGTAAGTTGCTTTGAACTGGACACTTTGGCCGAGAACGCCCAACAATACGACGGCGTGATTGGCAGCAGAATGACGGGCGGCGGCTTCGGCGGCTGCACAGTCACCCTCATCGAAGAGGACAAAGTGGAGGATTTCATCGCCTACATGGCCCCGCTCTACAAAGAGACAACAGGGCTCGAAGCGTCGTTCTATATCGCCGATATTGGCGACGGAGCACGAAAATTGTTTTAGCGATTACATCTCGCCCTCTTGCTGCATAGCGTTGCCTTGATTGGCTCGCGACTCCAGTTCCATCTTGCCGAAGCGGAAGGTGATGCCGGCGCGCACACTGCGACTGCTCCAACTGCTGCGGCTGGTGCTCGTCACAACATAATAGGGATTATTGGTCTCGTACGACATCTTGTTCCAGTTGAAAATGTCGTGCACATCCACATAGAGCGAGATGCGATTCTTCCAGAAATTGGCCTTCAAACCCAAGTCAATGGAATAACGCGGCTTGTTGACCGTAAACAATGTTTTGGTCTTCGAGCGATAGTTAGCCGACGCATTGATTTCCAAAAACTTCCAAGCCTTCGCCCAGAAATTCAAGCGGAAACTATAGTTCACATTCTGAACCAAATAAGACTCAGATTCCTCTCTAAACTGGAACCGTGAGCGCATATAAAAGACGTTGGCATAAAAGCGGATGTTCATGAACGCCTTCAGCTGATACATCATGTTGAACTCGGCGCCCGTATTGAGCGACTTGCCCGCATTGACCGGCTTGGTGAAACTGACGATGGTGCCGAAAAACGGACTGTACACCACATCCGACATACGGGAAACCTCGTCTTTCGTATTTCTGAAATAGGCGGTGATACCCACATTGCCGAACTTGCGAATGAACTTGGTCCAGCCCGCCTCCACCGCATTGGTATAAGCCGACCGCAAATCGGGATTACCCGTGCTGAAACTCTGCTCATCGTAAGTGATGAAAGTGGTCAGATTCTGAGCCGACGGGTTGCTGACTCGCCGCGTGTAGCTGAGTTTGAAGTTGTGCATATTTTTGGTGCGATAGCTCAAATGCAGCGACGGAAACAAACCCCAATAAGGCTTTGTCAGACTATTTTGCGGAGAGTTGTAATAATACAAATCATATATTTTGTACTCTGTCCGTAATCCGCCCTTCAAGGTAAAATTACCAAACCGATGCTGCAAGGTCACGTATGCTGCCACCCCGCCCTGCATGTCGCGATAATCATAGTATCGCATACTGTCTATCTGAAAAAGGTCATCCTCACGAACCAGCGTATCAGGACGATTTAGGGTTCGGTTGCGACTAAAATCGCCTGACATACCGACTTCTATTTCTCCATTTTTATGATACGGCACCGTATAATCCAACGATAAACTTGTGTTCATCAAAAGGTAATTTATGTACACTTTTTTGAATTTATCCAAATCATCCCTAACAAGATAGTCGCGGTCCACAGTTCCCTCTGCTTTATTACGCCACAAGAAGAAAGTCATATTTGCACTAATCCTATGGCCCTTGTTATTGAACTTGTGCTCATACCATAAACCAGCATTGCCACCTATATTACTCTGCTTACTATTGACATCTCTATTATAGGAATAATCACCCGGCGCATACAGATACTCATAGCGAACCATCTCCTCGTCGGTCAACGACCAGTTCCACGAAGGGAAAGTTCCCACCCAAAAATGAATGGAATTGGCCGTATCAATCGTGTAGGAGCCATTGATATGCAAGCCTGTGCGATGTGTGGGTTGACGGTTGTTTTGTTTGCTATGATAGAATGCAGAGGTGTCACCTTCGTTATTGAAAGCAAGCTCCTGCGATTCGCTTCTGCTCTTGGTAATAGAATAGGAATAATTAAGGAATGTGCTGATAGAAAACTTCTTATTGGCGTATACATACGAAATCCATGGCGAAATATCAGGCGAACTGGAGCCGCGCACGCCAAAACTGAGGAAGCTGTTCTTCTTGATATCGGAAACGGTCACAATATTGATGACGCCGCCGTCGCTTTGGGCACTGTAGCGTGCCGAAGGGTTGGTTATGACTTCAATCTTCTCGATATTGTCGGCAGGCATCTGTTGCAAGAAATTCTTCAACGCATCCTCGTTCATGTTCGATGGCTTGTTGTTAATCCAAATCTCCACCGACGAAACGCCACGCAGCGACACATTGCCCTCAACATCCACCTCCACGCCAGGTGCGTTTTGCAGAGCATCAGTAGCCGTACCCGAATGGATGGAAGGGTCTTCCGACACATTGTAGAGCGTCTTCTCACCGTCCATCATATAGACAGGTTTCTGCGCCGCAATGCTCACCTCTCGTAGCGTGGTACTCACTTTCTTCATGCCTATCTCGCCCATATTCACCCGATGTTGCTCACCGCCAACAGTCACTGGGCGGACCAGCATATCGTAGCCCACAATATTGGCTTTCAACAGATAAGAGCCCGAAGGAATCCCTGGCATGGAAAAATTGCCTGCCGCATCTGTATAGGCGTTCGCCACCGTCATAGCCGTCGAGTCTTGTGTAACCAGGCCAACGGTCACATAAAAAAGTTTCTCGCGACTGAGCGAATCCACCAACTTACCCGTTACGGTATAATGCTGCGCCGAAGCTGCGCCTACGAGCAACAACAACACAATCGTAAGCCAAGATCGAAGAGGTCTGCGCATAAAAGATTTTATAATTTATAATGATTCGCAAAGATATAAAAAAAGCCCCACACAAGTGCAGGGCTTATAAAAGAAAGCTGTATGCTCAACTAATTATCTGGCATATTTGAAGTTAACGCCAGGATAATAAGCCTGAGAACCCAAAATCTCTTCAATTCTGAGCAATTGGTTATACTTGGCGATACGGTCGGTACGGCTAGCAGAGCCAGTCTTAATCATACCGGTATTCAAAGCCACTGCCAGGTCGGCGATGGTGGTGTCTTCGGTTTCGCCCGAGCGGTGTGACATCACGGCGGTGTAACCGGCTTTGTGAGCCATGTTCACAGCGTTGATGGTTTCGGTCAGGGTACCGATTTGGTTAACCTTAATCAGGATAGAGTTGGCCACTTGGTGTTTGAAGCCTTCTTCCAGACGTTTTACGTTGGTAACGAACAAGTCGTCGCCTACCAGTTGTACGTGGTCACCGATGCGGTCGGTCAGCATTTTCCAGCCGTCCCAATCATCTTCGGCCATACCGTCTTCGATAGAAGCGATAGGATAATCCTGAGTCCATTTTGCCCAGTAGTCAACCATCTGGTCGGCAGTTAATTTAGCGCCTGATGATTTATGCAAGTGGTAAACTTTCTCTTCGGGAATATAATATTCTGAAGAAGCGGGGTCCAAAGCGATATAGACATCCTTGCCGGGTTTGTAACCGGCTTTTTCGATGGCCTTCAAAACCACTTCAATAGCCTCTTCGTTGGAGCGGAGGTTCGGAGCAAAGCCACCTTCGTCGCCCACGTTGGTTGAATAACCTTGTGCTTTCAGCACTGATTTGAGGTTGTGGAACACCTCAGCACCCATCTGCAGTGCACGAGTGAACGTGTCGGCACCTACGGGCATAATCATGAACTCCTGGAAGTCGATGCTGTTGTCGGCATGCGAACCACCGTTCAGGATGTTCATCATAGGGATAGGCAGCGTGTTGGCATTGCAACCGCCTACATATCTGAAAAGATGTTGGCCAGTCTCTTGGGCAGCGGCTTTGGCAACGGCCAAAGAAACACCCAGAATGGCGTTGGCACCCATGTTGGATTTGTTGGGGGTACCGTCGATTTCAATCATGCGGGCATCGATTTCGTTCTGATTGAGAACATACATGCCTTTCAATTCTTCGGCCAATACCTTGTTCACATTCTGAACGGCCTTTTGAACGCTCTTGCCCAAATATTGTGATTTGTCACCATCGCGCAACTCGCAAGCTTCGTGAACGCCTGTGGATGCACCTGACGGAACAGCTGCTCTGCCCATGATACCATTGGCGGTATATACATCAACCTCAACGGTCGGATTTCCTCTTGAATCCAGAATCTGACGACCTACGATTCCAATAATTTCACTCATAATACTTTGATTATTTAAGATTAAACATTTTTATTTTGCGGTGCAAAGGTAATAAATTTTCAAGAAAATTGAACATACATATTAATATATATTTTGCGATAAAAATAAGTATCTTTGCATCGTTGTAAACAGGTCACGCAAACGACTGTTTTATCGCTCATTAACAATCATATCAAATGGACAATTACCAAACAAAACTTCAGCATATCACCACGTTCATCTTCGACTTCGACGGTGTATTGTCGGACGGCAAAATCTATGTGTTGCCTGACGGCGACCAGATGCGCGCCACCGACGTCAAGGACGGTTATGCGCTGCAATATGCGCTGCGCAAAGGCTATCATGTGGCCGTCATCTCGGGAGGTTACTCAGAGACCATGCGCTTGCGCTACACGAGTTTCCCGGGAATGGAGATTTTTTTGAAAGTGAGCGACAAGGTGCAGATGTTCAACGAGTACCTCAGCAGTCACAACCTAACACCTGCCGAAGTGATGTTCATGGGCGATGATATCCCCGATTACAAAGTGATGATGATGGCGGGCCTGAAATGCTGCCCTGCCGACGCTTCGCACGAGATCAGGCAGATTGCCGACTATGTGTCGTACCGCCCGGGCGGTCGCGGCTGCGTGCGCGATGTGATTGAGCAAACCCTTAGAGCACAGGGCAAATGGTTTGAAGATGACGCCTGCCTCTGGTAAAGATTTATAACTTTTAGCATATTCAAAAGTCTATTACAATAAATTCTCAAAAACAAACTGTTATGAAAACCAAAAAGATGATTGTTATTCTGGCGATGTGTCTGCTGCCAGCACTGACTTTCGGACAGAACTCTAATCCTTTTCCACCTCAAAATTCCCAACTGCGCCACGAAATAGGTGTGAGTGCAGGACCTATCTCAGGTTATTCGGTTATGGTGGAACTTGTTTCGGCCATTTTCGTACTGCCCATTTCCGCTATCGGTGGCAAATATATGGACATTAAGAACTATGGTGGCTATGGACTTCATTACTATTATCAAGTGAAACCGTGGCTGCAAGTGGGTGTTAAAACCACGGCAGAAGCGTTCAGCTATGTAAGTTACACCGACTCGACCCATAAGGTAATTGACTCACGGAGTAATGTTGTTTTGCTCAACATCACACCTTCGATAAAGTTCACCTACCTGAACCGTCCCTGGGTGCGCCTCTATTCGGGACTTGACGTGGGCTTGGGCATTGCTCCGAGCGGCGGCAACAGTAAGAGCAGCAGCGATAGTGAAGATGGCTCCTCGAAAAGCAGTAGTGTAGGCTTCTATCCTGCTTTCAACATCACCCCTATCGGTGTCAATGTCGGAAAGGGCTTTTTCGGCTTTGTCGAAACCAACATTGGTTCCGACACTTTCATCAAGGCTGGCATCGGTGCAAGATGGTAGAAAATTGAAAGTTGAAAACTGAAATTGAAAAGAAGAGACGCGATAAATCGCGTCTCTTCTTTTTTAGAAAATCAATCAAGATCAAAATTAATACGTCATCCCTTCGGCTTCGATATCAGCGCCCAATTGCTGGAGGCGCTGCACGATATTCTGATAGCCGCGGTCAATCTGCTCGCTATTTTGGATGACGCTGCGACCGTCGGCCGAGAGGGCGGCGATGAGCAGTGCCACGCCCGCACGTATATCGGGCGACGACATGGTAGTAGCACGCAGATTTTTCTTGCGGTTCAAGCCTATGACAATGGCACGATGCGGGTCGCAAAGCGTAATCTGGGCGCCCATCACACGCAGGGTATCTACAAAGAACAGACGGCTTTCGAACATCTTCTGATGGATAAGCACGCTGCCTTTGGCCTGGATGGCCGTCACGAGGGCAATACTGATCAAGTCGGGCGTAAAACCAGGCCACGGTGCATCGGCAATGGTGAGAATAGAGCCATCCATATTGGTCTCTATCTCATACTCTTCCTGTCGGGGAATGTAAATGTCATCGCCGCGCTGCTCGTAGCGGATGCCCAGTTTGCCAAACACCGACGGGATAATGCCGAGATGCTGGCAGGCACAGTTCTTGATGGTGATGCCCGAGCCGATAACAGCAGCCATACCCATAAAACTGCCCACCTCAATCATGTCGGGCAGAATGGTGTGCTCACAGCCATGCAACTCTTCCACACCTTCGATGGTGAGCAGGTTGGAGCCGATACCGCTGATGCGCGCGCCCATGCTGTTGAGCATGGTACACAGCTGATACAGATAAGGTTCGCAAGCGGCATTGAAGATGGTGGTTTTTCCTTTGGCCATCACGGCAGCCATCACCACATTGGCTGTACCCGTAACCGACGCCTCATTGAGCAGCATATAAGTGCCCACCAGCGGCTGTCCACTGAATGTAAAGATTGAACTGGCGGCGTCATATTCGACTTTGGCACCCAAGGCGGCAAAGCCCTCAAAATGGGTGTTCATCGGGCGCAAGCCTATCTTGTCGCCGCCAGGCTGGGCCATGTAAGCCTTGCCAAAGCGTCCCAACAGAGGACCGATAATCATCAGGGAGGCGCGAATAGAACCCGACAATTTGATAAACTCGGGGGTCTTCAAATCGTCGATATTGATGTCGGCGGCCTGAAAATCGTAAGTGTCCTCATTGATTCGCTCAATGGTGACGCCCATACTTTTCAGGATCTCTATCAACTTCCTCACATCGCGGATGTAAGGAACGTTGTGTATCCGCACTTTCTCTTTGGTAAGCAGCGTGGCACATATCACCTGAAGCGCCTCATTCTTAGCGCCTTGCGGGATAATCTCGCCTTGCAACTGCTTGCCGCCCTGAATGATAAAATTGCCCATAAATCTATATTTTGGTTACTGAGGAATTACCACGGGGAATTCATGGTTGAACTCCATACGGTAAGGCTCGCCAATGATGTTGGTCAAAAAGTCAACATACAAGTCGGTGAAGTAGAATTGGTTGGGATCGTAGTAGTCGTGCGGCAGCGGGAAGTTGCCCACATTACCCATGTCGATAGCGTCGGTATGGAACTCTTCCAGTTCGCTGTAAGGCACGATGTCACGCATAACGGGCATCTTGCCATAGTCTTCGCGAAGCAGAAGGTCAACCACTTTGTCGGCGAGGGTCGAGGTCAGTCGGCGGTCGTACTCATAGCACTTGCCCGAACGCGGGATGTAGCCTGTAATCTGGCCACGCGCCTCGATGCCGGTCTTCTTGGAGATTTCGGATGCGATAACGCCGCTGATGCCGCCAAAGCGCGGGTGGCCATACTCGTCGAGGTCGGAACTTGCATATACCATTTCGGTTTCGCCCTTTTCGTCATTATACCATCTAACGCCTTCTGACACAGCTATAATCAAGCTTTTCTTAGGTGAGCGCATATATTTCTCTTTCACAAACTCGAAGAAGAAGTCCTTGCGCTCTTTGGTGATTTCTATCTCGGGAACGAGGGCCACCTGGGCACCGCCAAAAATGGCGCTACCAGTCAGCCAGCCAGCGTCACGACCCATCACCTCGAGCACCATAATACGCTCATGCGACTCGTTGGTGGTGTGCAGTTTGCTGGTGATTTTCTTCACGGCCATCGCACCTGACGGGAAGCCAGGACAGAGCACGGTTTCGTGTTGCACACCATGGTAATGGTGGATGGTGCGGGTACGGAGGTCATTGTCGATGGTTTTGGGGAAGCCGATAACGGGAATGCCGTAGAGTTCATACATACGCTTGGCTGCACCGTTGGTGTCATCACCACCGATAGTTACCAGCACATCAATCTTATATCTTTCGATATTACGGAGAATCTGTTGCGAGCGGTCTTCCTTGTTTTTCTTGCTGGGGAAGGGATTGGTACGGCTCGACAGCAGTGCGGTGCCGCCATAGATGCCGTTATAAGGAATGTTGGTCAGATCAACAATGTCGCCATCGCCCAAGAGGCCTTTCCAGCCACGGAGAATACCGTAAACCTTGAAGCCGAGCATGGAAGCTCTGTTTCTTACTGCTTCGATACTTGAATTGATGGCTGGCGTATCACCACCACCCGACAAGATAGCCAGTGTCTTTCCCGAAAAAAGTTTATCTGTTCTCATCTGATTTACTGCTAATTATAAAAAAGTTAATATTGAGGTTAATGTGTCTGTTACCTGTTTTTCCAAAATACAAAAACGATGCAAAAGTAAATAAAAAAGTTAAAATTTTCAATACTATTTTTCGCAAATTAAATCCTATATTTGCAAGCCAAAGCAATGCAGACGATGAAACGCTTCTTGACACTTATTCTCCTATTGGGATGTCTTACGATCAGCTACGGCCAAGCCTTCAAGGGCGGCCTGCGGGTAGGCTTTACGGGCAGCCAAATTTCGGGTGACGACCTATCTGGCTTTCACAAGTTTGGAGCTTATGCCGGCGGCTTTGTCAACGTGCCCATCTCGCCTAATGGCAAATGGAAAATACAACCCGAAATCAACTTCACCATGAAGGGCAGCAGCACTTACTACCGTGGCGTCAGAGCTCGTAATGCTACCAACAAATATGTGCTCACATTGCTTTACGTTGATGTACCAATCTTTTTCAAATGGAACCCTTGGCGCGGACTTGAACTGGAAGCAGGTCCCTCTTTCAACATCTTGTGCTACGCCGAAGAAAGAAATGTTTACGGCAAAATGCCCGGTCGCAAGCCCTTCCGCTGGGGGGAATTGGCAGGAACCATCGGCGTCTCCTACCTATTCAAAGAACATTATGGTATAGATCTGCGGTGGTCTTGTTCCATCATCCCAGTTCGCATTCCCGATTGGGTAGTCAACCGCCGAATCTGGAAACAATATAACGACGTATTGGCTTTTAGTTTCTTTTATCAGTTCTAACTTCTTTAAAGTCGAACGTCTCTTCCAAATCCCAGAAACCTCTGATTTCTATAGGTTTATTGAAGAAAAAGATAATCTCAGGCTGCTCTTTTTTGAAATAGTTGCCCGTATCCCATCGGCCATTGCCGTTTCTATCCTCCACAACCTTGATTTTATAACTGCCTGGAATCAAATTATTATAGGAGACGGTCTGCTGTCCTGTTATGATATTTCTTTGTAACACAGCATCTTTCACACCCAACAATTCCACAACATAGGACATGCCAGGCTGATCGGGCAGATAGTTGATAGCCAGATTGCCGTAGTCCTTTTCCGACTTGGTAGTAAACTGCACCTTGATGGTATCGTTCACCAGCCCATCGTAGCCGTAGAACACTGAATCACGGATGAGCAGTGTATAAGGCACTTTCTCTTCCAGTTTGAAAGGCAGCGGCAGTGACATCACAAAATCATCGGGCACACTGAAAGTCTTGACCAGTGTGTCATTGCCATTCTTCTTGCGGGCAATGAGCAACGCCTCAAAACTGTCGACGGGCTTAATCGGATAGGAGAAGCGCAACGTGAGCGGCTTGTACAAATCGCCTGCATATTGGGTGGTCACTGTCAACCCCTGTGTCGGCTCCGATCCTCGCTGACGACTGCGCCCCGAGGATTTGCTTTTCTTGAAAGGCAGGACGGTCAGCGTGTCGTAAGTGCTTTCTGTCGGCTGCACCACAAAACGCACTGTGTCGGACAGCATGGTTTTCATATACCATGTTACCGTGTCGCCTAATTCACTCTGCTTTATAAAATGCTCTGGCAAAACGCCTTCCAACACTTCTGGCTCAAACGAGAAGATGGGCAGACTGTATGGGAACTGGTATATTCCCTTTTGCGAGTTGGTGGCCTTTAATTTCTTCTGTACCGTATCGGCAGGCATGAAAAAACACAAACTTATCGCAGTGGAATCGAGTTTAGCACCCCGATTAGCCGACCTGCCTTTTGTTTGCATTGAGTCAGACTTCTGTACGGTTGTCGTGTCGGGTGGCAACATCTTTTGCGCCACTGCCAACTCATCAGCAAAAGCGATGCCCTCGCCGCTCATATTGTACAGCAAATCGGAGTTCATATCCTTGAGGGCAAATACCTTATAGCTGTTTTCGGCAACATTGCTAAACTCAAAACGCCCGTCAGAGCTAGTCTTGGTGATATAATCGGGGCGAGTAGATAAAGGCAATGAATCTATGTCTTGCGAATAGAGGAAAACAAAGCAACCCGACTCCGGTTTCAAAGTTTGTGCGTTGGTCACCACGCCACGCAAATAAAACGAGTCCACATGGTCGCCAGTTGAGAAAGTGTAATGAAAATAGGACAATTTATTGCCTTCGGTAAAATCCTTGATACAATCAGAGAAGACGATATTGTAGGTTCGATTGCTCTGCAGAGTATCTTTCAACTTCACTATCAGAGATTTACTCGACACGATAAACTCTGGATTCTCGGTCAGCGGAGGAGAGAAGATGGCGTTATCCAAAGGATTGTTCAACTCTACAAACTCATCGAAGGATATTTTTATCTGTTTGGCATTAAAATTGGTTGTGCCACTTGGCGGCTCCACTTTCGACACAGAGGGAGGCGTCACATCACGCGGTCCGCCTGTCGGCACCACAATTTTGGCGCAACTGGCGAGCAGCAGCAGACACAACCACAAACAGCATATTCTATATCTCGTCATATCATCCATTTATTCTACTGACAGATAATTCATTGGATCGACAGGAAAACCGTTATACCACAGTTCGAACTGTAAATAGGGCTGCTGACTGACGGAACCACCGCGGCCCATTTTGGCAATCGGTTCGCCCCCTTCCACCTGGGCACCGCACTTCTTCAGCAGCACCACATTGTTCTTATAGACTGAAACACGGTTGCCCGCATGTTGTATAATCATCGTGTTGCCATATTGCGAATCATAGCCTGCGAAGACCACAACTCCTTCTGCAACACTAGTAATCAAGCTATTATACTCTCCTGCGATACATACGCCATACATCTGTTGCAGCGGATTGAACTCAGCAATGACAGCACCGAGAACAGGAATCTGCAACTTGAGGTCCGACACATCCGCTTTGCGCACATTGGCAGCCAACGATGGGGCGTGACGAACAGATAGCCGTTGGACAATATCTTCAGCTTCTTGCTGTAGTTGGGCATCCTCATCAGGATGATTCCCCACCGTGAGTGTAGCGTTAGATTTTTCACCTTTCACGGCAGCCATGGCATCGTCGGTCTTATCATTCAATATATAGTTAAGATTCTGAATATATTGCTGTTGCAGCTTAATGAGATACTCGGCCGAATCGACGCGTTTGGCCACTTTCTTGTAGAGGCGATACTCGTCGGGAGTGGTGTAGCCCGGCACATAGATACGCAGTGGTGTAAAGGCGATGAGCATGGCTGTCAGCACAATCAGCACCACAGCCGAGGTGGTCACCACCACAAAGATATTCTGAGGACTCAGCCTCATTGAGAACGGCTCACTCTGCGATTCCTCATTCTTGATAACCAGCTTGTATCTGGTTTTCCAGTTTCGCTTGATGCGCTGCCACAATTCCCGTAAAGACTGCAATCTCTTCTTCATAATAATATGCTATGACAATGCCTGATTAACCACTTTGGATGATTCAAGAATCTGGTCGAACTCTTCCGGTGTAATATCGTTGAAGAAATAGTGTATCGGATTGACCGGTACCCCATTCTTGATAACTTCATAATGCAAGTGCGGACCGAACGAAAGGCCCGTGCTGCCTACATAGCCAATCACATCGCCCCTCTTGACACGCTGGCCAGGGCGAACTGCCTTCTTGGTAAGATGCGCATAGAGCGTCTTGTAAGAATAGCCGTGATTCAGCACCACCGCAATGCCGTAGCCCGAGCCGGGCGACTCGCGCGACACCACCCCATCGGCGGTGGCATAGACGGGCGTACCCTTGGGTGCCGCAATGTCAATGCCCGTATGGGGGCGTAGTATCTTGAGAATAGGGTGATACCTGCGACCAAAACCGGATGAAATGTGTGTCATGTTCTTGAGCGGACGAATGGCGGGAATAGCCGCCAACATCTCGGCCTTCTTGCCGGCCATGTCGGCTATCGAGTCGAGCGAGCGCGACTGCACTGCCAGCTGCACTATCAATCGGTTGGTCTTCTTATCGATGGACTGCAACAGTTTTTTAGCCTCTTGGGAAGTCAGATTATCATACTTCGTATCCTCGGCCAAGAAGGGGTAACGCTGTTCCACTGGCACTGGATCAGCCTCAAAAACAGAACGATATATGTTGTCATCACGTTCCTGGATATCTTTCAACACCACATCCATGGCATCCAAACGCCGATTGACATGCTCCAGCTGCTCTTTTAACTCATTGTTCTCGCGCTGCAAAATTCTCTCCTTGGGCGAATCGAACAGGTAGAACGAAATCCACAGAAAAAGCACCGAGAAAGAAAGAGCCACGGCAAAAAACCACAACAACCGCTTCACAACCGTTTTCCAGTCGGTCTTGCCTTTCTCAAAAGAGAGCGTTTTCGGGTTGAAGTAGTAAAAGTTTCTTGCCATGAACTTACGGTATTTTGATTGGCGTAAGTATTAAATCGTAAAAATTGTCAAAATATTATTTGCAGCTGATACAAATCTTATCTCCCACACCGAAAGCAGCGGGTGCATAGCCGTTGCGTTTCAGCAATGTCTTCAGCTGGATGGCATACTTCTGTGAAAGGAAGCGGAACGACTCGCCCTCTTTCATGGTATGGTAGGCCACCGCCGATTTGGTGTTTTTGGGTTCCAGGTAGATCACTTCGCCGGATATCGGCTCGTATGTTTCGTCGAACACATCATTATAGGCACGCAGGTTGCCCTCGCCAATCTTCACCTCCTTAGCAATCTTGGCATACGTATCGCCGCTTCTGGCGATGAGGAAACTCGTCTTATTGTTTTCGTACACAGGACGATTGGTGTAGGGATAATAAATCTGGCGGAAATCGTCCTTAGTAGCCGTAAAGATGGTTTGGATAATCTGTGCCGACGGAGCGGGCAACTTGTCGCTGACCTTCACGGGCTTGGCAGGCTGCACCTGACGCTCAACAATCACCTCAATGTTGTTCTCGTAATAAGTTTCTGTCGTCGTCTCCACTTTGGCAGGTTCTTGTTTTACGGGTTCCTGCTTTACTGGCTCTTGCTTGGCAGGTTCAGCTTTCGGAGCCTCTTTCACAGGCTCTTCCACTTTCTTCTCAACCAATGTGGGGGTCAGTTCTTCTTTAGCGGCAACCGTTTCAACAGGTTTTATCTCACTTGTTTCCAACACGATCTTATCTACCGGCTGTGCCACAGGTTTTTCTTCTACAACAACTTCCTCCACGACCTCTTTCTTAGGATTATCGAATCGGTCAAGATGATACTTTTCAATCAGGTTGATTAATTTCTGAGGATAACTGGGATTACCTGCATAGCCAGCCTTAAACAAGCCATTGGCCCACCCTTTGTAGTCGGTGATGTCGAGTTTGAACAGGTCGGCATAACGCTCACGGGAAGCCAAAAATACCGAATGGTTCTGATAAGAGGCCTCCACGCTGGCGTATTTTCTGAAACAATCGTCAGCAGTCGTGTGAATATTGTCATAATAGAAGGTTTCACCGCTCCAGCCGCCACGGCAAGTGATGCCGAAATGGTTCAAGCCCTCCGTAGCCAAACGGTTGGTACCGCACGCACTCGAATAGATGGCTTGAGCCAGTTTGATGCTGGCCGGAATTTTATACTTCTCCTGCGCCTGAATGGCATAATCCTTATATTTTTCAACGTATGCCTCAACATCCGCATCGGTGTACTGCGCCATCAACGGCGTAAGAGATGCGGCAAACATTATCAATGCAATTAATCTTTTCATAGCAATTTATAATTTACAATTAATAATTGATAACCAATAATTTAGAGAATATTGACACTCTGCTTTTATTGCAATTTGATTACATCTCCAGGATGGATGATGGATTTCTCGTTCAGTTGGTTATACCCATAAATGACGCTCAGTTGCACGGCATATTTTTGGGCGATATATCTCAAGGTTTCGCCTTTCTTTACCACGTGTTCCTTCTCACTACCCTTTTTGGATTTATGCTCAATATAGATAACCTCTCTTTCGCGCGGCTCGCCATACTTGCCCATGTCATTGTACTTGCGGATATTTTTCTCTGTAGATTGCACATCCTCAGCAATTTGTGCATAAGTATCCCCGCGTTGCGCAATGACAAACAAAGTCCTGTTATTGACATAAACCTGACGGCTGGAGAAGGGATAATCCTCTTTCGGAAAATCGCTTTTGATAGCCGAAAAATAGAGGGAAGAATATGCCGGTGCCGGCTCTTCGGCAGGCGTTACGGTTGTTTTGGGAGTAGAAGTTGTTCTCGGCGTGTAAGTTGCCGGCTGTGTTGTCTGAGCAGTTTGTGTCGTAACGGTAGTTGTTACCGCATGATTACTGCTGGTGGGTTTTACGAACTTTACCGGTTTGGCGGGTTTAACCGGCTTCAACTCCTTAGGCTCTTGTTTGTCTTTATGTGTATAAACCTCAACGGGCTGTGCATTGTCAACTTTCAACACAACGGGTTCGGCCTCCGGCTGCGGGTTAGTGAAATAACCCGACTTCAACCGTTGTTGATAGACCGTATCTTGATGGGCGATATTGAATCTTTCGATCAGACCGATAAGGCGGTCGGCGTACTGCGGATTGGTGGCATAGCCTGCGGCTTTCAGTCCGCGAGCCCAAGCTTTGTAGTCCATTATGTCCAACTCGAACAACTTGGCATAGCGCTGACGAGTGGTTAGAAACTGGGAGTGGTCGCTGTACGACTCCTCCACATTGGCATATTTTCTAAAACACTCCTGCAAGGCGTCGTCATCCACCTTCAGTGTGTCGCCAGTCCAATCCTTATGACACTTAATGCCGAAATGATTGTTGCCGTAAGTGGCCAAGCGGCTCGTACCGCAAGCGCTCTCGAAAATGCCCTGTGCTAAAGTGATGCTGGCAGGTATCTTATACTCATACATTTTCTTGATAGCCAAATCTTTATATCTATCGATATAAGCCACAATGTCCTTGTCGGTATATTGGCCCAGACAGATGATGGGGAGACATAATAACATCAACAGTCCCGCGCCTCTCTGTAAGGGTTTATGCAACCATTCCTTTTTCATATAATCACTTTATATTTAATAACTTAATAATCTTAATAGCTTAACAACGCCCTATCTTTCCAGCGCCTCATTAATCAGTTGCGTATAGATATCCGACAGGTTCATACCCATGTGTTCAACCTGATGCGGCACAATACTCAAGGCCGTTTGGCCAGGGATGGTGTTCACTTCGAGGAACATCGGTTTATTGTCGGGTGTAACGATATAGTCCATGCGCACGATACCTTTGCAGCCCAAACGCTGATAGAGAATTTCGGAGTAACGCATAATGTCTTTCATCGCCTGCTCGTGGATGGGCGCCGGAGTCACCATCTCGTGCAGGTTGGCGGCGTATTTCGATTCAAAATCGTAGAATTCGTTCTTGCTGATGATGCACGTCACCGCCAGTGCCTTGGGCTTGCCGTCTTTTTTCAGCACGCCGCAAGTCACCTCTTTGCCGTGGATATATTTCTCAACCATCAACTGATTATCCCATTTAAAAGCCTCTTTCAGCGCTTTGTCCAACTCCTCCTCATTATGCACCTTCGTCACGCCCACCGACGAGCCCGAATTGCACGGTTTAACAAAACAAGGGAAGCCGCAATACTCTCCAACTTGCTTCAAATCAATCTTTTCATCATTATAAAAATGCAATGAATCGGCCACAGGCACACCAAACTTAGACGCGGCCATATTGCAGAAATACTTGTTGAATGTCAGCGCCGAGGTAAAGCAGTCGCACCCCGTGTAAGGAATGCCCAACATTTCGAAATAGCCCTGCAGACGGCCATCCTCGCCAGGATTGCCGTGGATGGCGATAAACACTGCGTCGAACACAATTTTTTCACCATTTACCGTAACCGAAAAATCGTTCTTATCAACGGGAAAACGATGTTCATTCTCATCAATATACATCCATTCAGCCCCTCTGAGATGAATAAGATAAGGGGTAAACAATTTCTTGTCCAACACATTGAAAATGTTGGCAGCTGTCTTTAGAGAAACATCATGTTCTCCTGAATTGCCTCCGGCAACAATGGCTATCTTTTTCATGTTATAATAATTATTGAGCAAAGATATAAAAGAAAGAGCTATGCCTAGGAGCGCTTGCGGCTAAATATTGAACAGCCCAGAGTGAATAAAAAGCATGCTCAAAAACCCATCAAAAGGGCTGGTGGAAAGCAAAAAAATGCTAACAACTAATTTTTTACATTTTTGGTACTAAAAAATATTGTATATTTGCCGCCACATCTAAAAAACAGCAATATAAATCAAATCAAGTAATTAAAAATACCAATGAAAGTTTATCAAACCAAAGAAATCAGAAATGTTGCCTTAATAGGAGGTAACCGAGTAGGGAAAACCACGTTAGCTGAAGCAATGGCCTTCCATGGCGGCGTAATCAACAGACGCGGCAGTGTAGAAGACAAAAACACCTTATCCGATTATCGTGATATCGAATTGGAAAGACAACAATCCATCCAGTCAACCGTCATGTATTCCGAATTTGGCGGATGCAAAATCAACATGATTGACTGCCCCGGTTTTGATGACTTCGTTGGTGAGGTTATTGGCTCATTGAGAGTTATGGACTCAGCCGTGATGGTTATCAATGCTCAGAACGGCGTGGACGTAGGTGCTGAAATCCAATGGCGCCACACCAAGAAGATGCACGTTCCCGTGATTTTCGCCATCAACCAGCTGGATCACGAGAAGGCCAACTTCGATGAGACTCTGCGTCAGTTGAAACACTATTTCGGCGGCAGCGTACTGCCTTTCCAATATCCCGTGAATGCAGGTATCGGCTTCGACTCTGTTATCGACCTGCTTCAGAAGAAACTTTTGAAATTCCCCGTTGGCGGTGGCAAGATGATTGTGGAAGACATTCCTGCTAGCGAACAGGCCAAGGCTGAAGAGTGGCACAACGCTTTGATTGAGGCCGCAGCTGAAAACGACGAAGCTTTGATGGACAAATTCTTCGAAGAAGGTACTCTTTCAGAAGAAGAGATGATCAAAGGTCTGAAACTGGGTGTTGCCAACCGCGGCACATTCCCCGTTATCTGTATTGCAGCCAAGACCGACCAAGGTATTGACCGCATGATGGAACTCATCGTGAAGAACTGCCCCAGCCCCGACGAAGCTCCCGCTATGAAAGCCACCAACGGCAACGAACACAAGTTCAACGCTGCCGAACCTTTCGTAGGTTATGTTTTCAAAACCACCATTGAGCAGCACCTCGGCGAAGTTGCCTTCATCAAGGTTTGCGACGGTGAGATTAGCAAAGCTGCCGATGTTGTAAACAACAATACCAACACCAAGGAGAGAATCTCCCAATTGCTGCTTTTCGCCGGTAAGAACCGTACCGAAATCGAAAAGGCCGTTGCCGGTGATGTTGTTGCCACCATCAAGATGAAAGCTTCTCCCACAGGTACCACGCTGGTTGCCAAGGGCGACGATGTGATCGAACCCACCGTTTATCCCGAACCCAAGTTCCGTACCGCCGTTCGCGCTAAGAACAGCGCTGACGAAGAAAAGATGGGTGCCGCACTGAACGAAATCCGCAAGACTGACCCGACCTTCCTGATGGAACAGTCGAAGGAACTGAAACAGATGATTATCTCTGGTCAGGGCGAACAACACCTCAACATCGTTAAGTGGATGGTTGAAAGAAACAAGATTGAAATCGAATACTACGCTCCCAAGATTCCGTATCGTGAAACCATTACGAAATCGGCCGAAGCCATGTACCGTCATAAAAAACAATCCGGCGGTTCGGGTCAATTTGGTGAGGTTCACATGCTCATCGAGTCTTACTACGAAGGCATGCCTACCCAGACCAAATATCCTATCCGTGCCACCGAGTCTTACGACCTGCCTTGGGGCGGTAAGCTCATCTACAACAACTGTATCGTAGGTGGTGCTATCGACGCACGCTTCATGCCCGCCATCCTCAAAGGTATCATGGAAAAGATGGAAGAAGGTCCTCTGACCGGTTCCTACGCTCGTGATATCGTCGTTAACATCTACGACGGTAAAATGCACCCCGTTGACTCTAACGAATTGGCATTCAAATTGGCTGGTCGTAACGCCTTCAAGGAAGCCTTCAAGAATGCTGGTCCCAAGATTTTGGAACCTATCTACGATGTGGAAGTATTCGTTCCCGCCGACAGAATGGGTGATGTGATGACCGACCTGCAAGGCCGTCGCGGTGTTGTGATGGGTATGGACAGCGAAGGCGAGTTCCAGAACATCCGTGCCAAAGTTCCATTGGCAGAGATGAACAAGTACTCCACCACCCTGAGCTCCATCACTTCCGGTCGTGCTTCTTACAGCATGAAGTTCGCTGAATATCAACAGGTTCCTGCTGAAGTTCAGAACGAAATCATCAAGAAATACGAAGAAGAAAACAAGGACGAAGAATAGTCTTCAACCTTCTTCACTTTATTCTAAGACAAATGATTACATTCAAGAAAGTATTATTTACCGTATTCAATGTAATCATTTGTTTTTATGCTTACGCACAACTATCTACTGGCGGCACTCCCGCCAGTTTTGCATTGAAGGACGACAACATCTCGATTCCCGCAGTCATCACACCCGCCATCGATGCAGAGCAAATCAAGAAAGAGGATTTGTCAACCAATGTCAAGGCGTCGGGCTACCGCTTCGGCATCGACTTCTACTACTCACTCTCGATGACCGACCAAGGCGTGTGGACCACACTGCCTGACGGCGACCAGATTTGCCGACTGCGGCTGGTATGCCCGGGCGCGGTATCAGTCTGCTTCACCTTCGACCAGTATCATCTGCCGGAAGGAGCCAAACTATTCGCCTATACTCCTGACAAACAGCAGGTTTTAGGCGCCTTCACCTCTCTCAACAACCAAGAGGACGGCTACTTTGCGGTATCCTTGCTGACGGGCGACGAGGTGGTTTTGGAATACCTGCAGCCCGCCACTTGTAGCGAGCAACCCTTGCTGCGCTTATGGCGAATCACGCACGGCTACAGAGGACCTGCGATGCTCACCAAGGGCTTCGGTGATGCCGGTGCCTGCCATATCAACGTAAAATGCCCCGAAAGCAAAGGCTGGGAAGACCCCATCAATGCCACTTGCGCCATTCTGGATGGCGGCACGGAGTTGTGCACGGGCACGCTCATCAACAACGCGCGACAAGATGGCACGCCCTACCTGCTCACCGCCAACCACTGCTACACCTACTCGCTCAGTCCAGGCACGTGGGTGTTCTGGTTCAACTGGGAATCACCAACCTGCGCCAACGTGAGCAAGAGCCCTTCCAAGAACACGCTGTCGGGCGCTAAAGAACTGGCTGCCAGCTCCTATACCGACTTCTGCCTGCTGAGGTTGAACACGGCGCCACCCGTCTCTTACAATCCTGTCTATTGCGGCTGGTCGCGACTGGATACCCCACCCGACTCAGCAGTTTGCATTCATCATCCTCACCTGGATGTGAAGAAGATCACACCCTCCGACAACATCGTTATCTCATCCTTTTTTGAAACCCCCGAATATCCCAACGCATGGCAAGCCTTTTGGGGCACCGCTTGCACCGAAAGCGGCTCCTCGGGATGTGCCCTGTTCGATAAGCAACGGCGAATTATCGGGCAACTGTGGGGCGGCGCTTCCCACTGCGACGCACCGGCAGAGGAGATGTACGACTATTTCGGCCGACTGGACTTGTCGTGGAATGGCTACAATGAAAACACGCGACTGCGCGACTGGCTCGACCCTGACAGCACCAACCTGATGACTTTGGACGCCTATTATCCAGTGGCTGGCATACACTCATCGCAGGCGACACGGCCCCAACTGACAATCTCTCCCAACCCGTGCCAGCAAACCACTTACATAGAGTTGGGCAACGCCACCATTGACGAAATCCGCCTTTACGACGTTACGGGTAAGCTGATGATAAAACAACAAGGAGCAGGAAACTCCCGCTCCTCGTTAAATGTGGGCCACCTGCCCAAAGGCCTGTATATTGTCACGGTAGAAACCGATTCAGGCCAAGCTATTGGAAAACTAGTGGTTGACTAGTGGTTTATCTTTATTTCCATACGTTTCTCTAAGAACGCCATTTGACGGTCTTGGGCCAATTGTTCATTCTCGGCCGTAGTTTGAGGATGGATGTCGAAAGCTACGCAGAACTGCTTGCCTTCATCCAAACACTCGACAGTATCCGTCAAACGATCCAAAATCATGGCCTCATCACTTTCAGATTGCAGCACCTCTTTTTCGAAATTCGGCATCGCCAGATTATGCTGCATAGAAACTATCAATCGTTGGCTATCAACCGTAAATACAGCCGAAAACTGATCCTCTGCACCATGAGTGTATGCGTCTATCAAATCTAATAACTGCTGCATAGCTGTAGAGATGATGCCAAAATCATTTCCCAGACCAAACTCATCACAAATATTCTCGATAACTTGCAACACTTCAGTACTAATAGACTGATTGTCAATGTTTTTTAATTCAAAACGATACATAATACTAAGAATCTATGTTATAAAAATATTGATTTACTTTTTCTTTATAGTAATAGTTTAAGGCGGCAGGAACCGTCTTCAACATCTCTGTCTGCTTTTCCTTGGTCTTGTCCATATTCCACTCTTTCGGCGGATTGGGATTACGCATATCGCGACCTTGCGTTGATTTGCGTTTTTCGTCCTTTTCTTGCTGCATATCAGCACGTTCGCTCTCCAGCAGGCGGGTTTCAATACTTTTCTGGCGTTGAATCGTGTATTGGGTGATAGTCTTGTTAACCAGTTCTTTCTCGGTTCGTTCCATATCACGAATCATTTGGTCCAACTGCTGGTTGGCCATGCCATTCTGTGCCTTCTGCTCTTCCTGGTACTCCTTCATCATCTTGCGAATGGCTTCCTGCTGGGCGGCCATCTTAGCAAACTCTTCGCTGTGCGACGGCTGCTTGCCTGAGGTCTGCTGCGCCTGCTTGGCCTCCTGTTCCATGGTTCTTCTCAGCGCCTCCATCTGGCGATTGAGTTGCTGTTGCATCTCCTTCGCCGACTGCGGCTTGCCCTTCCCTGTTGAGCCAGGTTTGCTGCACGAGCCACCACCTTTCTTGCAATTCTGACACTGCGAGCGGGCTTGGTTCTGCTGATCCTTCATTTTCTGAATTGACTCGGCCAGCATTAAGGCTAAGTTGTTCATGGAGGTCAAGGCGAATTGCTCGTCGGTTTGTGCCCTGCCCACCTGGCGATCACGCAAATACGATTGTGCCGACTGCAGATGCTCGATCACCTTGTCAACCTCCTTATTGACAAACGGCTGCACTTGCGGCTGGCGACGTGCCAAGGCGTTCAGCGAATCGGCAATCATTCGCATATTATCCTGCACATTGAGATGCGTGCGCTGCACATCGTTCAGTAGTGGCGACTTCGACGACATCTTTTGCATGGTTTTCATATTGGCCTCATGGCGGAACGACACCTGCACCAGATTGTCCAATAATTGACGCACCTCATCGATGTCCTCACCCAACTGCTCTTCCATACTTTCCAACATCGAGATTTCCAATTCGTTGGCCATCTCCTCCATCTGTTGAGCAGCATCTTGCTGACTATCTGACGCTTTGTTACGATTATTCTTCTCCAAGGCATCACTACTCTCCTGCATCTTTTGTTGAATGGATTTCTCCTTTTCGGCAGTATTGGCAATTTTGTTCGGTTCCTCCAACTGGCCGTTCATCTGTTTCAAATCCTGCAAATCCTTCTGAAGCTGGTCAAACTTCTTTTTGATCTCCTCCTGCTTCTGTTGAAGGTCTTTCTTGTCGTATGCCTTGCTCTGCGTTGTCGTTGACAGCGTCTTCTGCTCCTCGGCCAACTGCTTCGTCTTTTCAATCACATCATTATATTTCTTCTCAACTTCCAGTTGCTTAAATAGTTGCAGTTGCTGCTCCAACGACTCGTTCATACTCTCAGTACTCATCTTCATCTTCTCCACCGCCTTTTGCAAGTCGTTTTTCTTTGGATTAGACATCATATCCTGCAACTTTTTCATCATATCCTTCAACTCATCGGAGAGGGTATTTTGCAATCTTTCCTGCAAATCTTTCTCTTTTTCAGAAAGTTCGGGCGACAGATTCTTAAACTGCTCTTCCAGTTGCTGACGTTCGGCCTGCTCCTGCTGCATCTCCGCCAACTTCTTCTCCAACTCGGCAAAACGGTTTTTCAACGCCTCCATCTTCTTCTGGTCCTGCCAGGTAGTGGTTTCATTCTGCAAGAGTTGACGCTTCAGTTGCTCCAACTCGTTAGCCAATTGCGAAGTCTCCTTTATCAACTCCTTGTAATCCGATTGTGCCTCCTTGTTGCCTTGGGCAAGTTCTTTATCAATCTCTTCTAAAGTTTTAATTCTGAAAATATTAGGAGAGCTCTTGGTCATCTTGAAACCATTGACGGCATCATTATCATACACCACAA
The DNA here is from genome assembly GCA_016285615.1 of Bacteroidales bacterium. Next base: position 9,241 of record JAEERB010000002.1, on the reverse strand, counting down.
AATAATACTCTACCTGATAGCCAGCCGAAAGCTTAAGCGTACCGGCATCGAAGTAATGATAGAAATCCTGAATGGTGCTGTTGCGGTCAATCTTCAACTCAACCGATTTGTTGGCTTCCACTTGCTTGCCATTTTCATCAAATTTTGAATAGACAAACTTAAGGCTGTGGAAACCATAGTCGTCCTTAATGTTGCCCTTGAAATAGATACGGTCGGCATAGAGCGAGTCGCGCTGGCTGATGACCGATATTTCCGGGTACTGGTCGGGAATGACGGCGATGGTATGGTGCAGCGTATCGGTGCTAGTGAAATACTGATTACTGTTGATGACATCATAATCGAACGAAGCGCCTGCCTTGGCGGAGAACGAATAGACATCCTCCTTTACCGACACTTTCTGCGGCTCGCCGCGCAACAGGAAATCCAGCTGTTCGGTATGCTTGGTGTAAAAGCGCCAAGTGATTTTCGTGCCCGCGGGCACAGTCGCATCACCGTTATTATCAATAGTTTCGCTATTCTTGTTCAGATAGGCCGGATAATCCAGTTGCATCGTAAAGCTGATAGTCACGGGCTTAGGCAGCACCTTCAGTTCGTACGGTTTGGAGGTCACCTCATCGGTAAACAGTTGGAAAGTGAGCGAGCGTTGGAGGTTGGAGAAAGTATAGACAAAGTCGGTATTATCCACCTTCTTCAGTTTATAGTTACGCTTGCCCAAGGCGATGAAAAGTTCGTCGGGAGTCTCCTCGCCCACCATACGCACATGCAGTTCGAAAGCGTCGTTCTGGAAGGCCAGCAATCGATTGTTCAGGATTTCAAAAGAGTACGGAGCCGGCTTCTCATAGTAAGTTTGGTAATGAACAATGCGGCGTGTGGATTCTGTAAACACCTCACTCTTAATAGAAAACAGCACACAGAACAACAGCACAGGAATGATAGCCCACTTAAGATAACGCGTGCTCTTTTTGAACGGAATAGCCTTCACAAACGGGAAGGGCTTAATCTTATCTATTTTGGTGTCAATAGCCGCCATCAGCAGGTCGCGACTCTTGTAGTTACCCTCTTCAATTTGCTTTTCTAACTGAAAGATATTAAGCAACTTGTCGTCAATTTCCGGAAAATGGCGGCCAATGATATCGGCAATCTGCTCATTGGAAATCTGCTTGCCATAGCCAGCCAGTTTCACCAGCGGGATGATGACATAAAAGATGAGGGTGGCGGCGAAGAGTGCCAGGTAAGAGTAAAAGAGCACCGTACGGACAGGTGTGGTAAAGTAGGAGAAATACTCCAACAGCGCATAGACAATGAAAGTAACCAAGGTGATGGCCACAAAGAGAATAGCCCCCTTGTAGAGTTTGTTGAGGTAGTACTTCTGTACAAACTCCTTGATTTTTTGGTGTATCAATGTTTGATTACTTTCCATATCTTCGCTTTGGCAGATGTCGCCAGTATATAACATCTACGCAGCAAATTTACGCTATTTTTTTCAATTTTCAGAGAAAATTTTTAGGGATGCTTTTTAAGAAAAATCATTGCAAAAGTCTCTTTCCTCTTTTATTAAATTTGTTATTTTTGCAAAAATTTTGTATCAAATGAAAAAGTTTTTTCTCCCGCTGTTGCTTACAGCACTGACTTTTATCTCCATTTCTCTTCATGCGCAGGAAACGCCTGTCACATGGACTTTTAAAACCGTCTCGCTGAACGATTCCACCGCCGAGTTGCAGTTCAAAGCCACCATCAAGCCCAACTGGCATCTCTATTCTCAGAAACATAACAACGGCATCGAGAATCCTATCGAGTTCAGCTTTACACCTGGCAAGGAATACAAACGCCAAGGCGGTGTGGCCGAACCCAAACCGATAGAACACTTTGACCCGATGTTTGGCGACACCTCCAAATATTTCGTCAACAGCGTCACTTTCAAGCAGAAAATCAAGATACTCAGCAATGAAGACTTTGTAGTCAAGGGCAAACTCCGTGGCCAGTCGTGCATCGACGGTCGCTGCGTGGCCATTGACCAGAAGTTCACCTTCAATGTAAAGGGAAATCCCAACCTGACTCAACCTGTAGTGGAAGAGACACCTGCCGAAGAGAGTCCGGCCGACACCGCTGCCATCGCTCCGGCTGCCGATACCCCGCAAAATGCCGATCAGCCCAAAGAGGAGAAATCTCTCCTCAACTTCTTCTTAGTGGCCATTTTAGGCGGCTTGGCAGGTCTGCTCATGCCTTGCGTGTTCCCCATGATTCCCATGACGGTATCCTTCTTTATGAAGTCGGGGGCTAAAGGTAAATTCAACGCCATCTTCTACGGCATCTCCATTGTCATTATCTATGTGGTTATCGGCATTGGCCTGGCCGCCATCTTCGGTGCCGACTTTGCCAATATTATGAGCACGCACTGGATTCCTAACATCCTGTTTGCCATTATCTTCATCATCTTCGCCATCTCCATGTTCGGCTATTTCGAAATCGCACTGCCCAGTTCATGGATTAACAAATCGGCCAAGATGGAAAACTCGAAAGGCTTGCTGGGCATCTTCTTCATGGCCCTCACTTTGGTGCTGGTATCTTTCTCCTGCACGCTGCCTATCGCCGGCGCCGTAGCTCTCAACTCGGCCGACGGCTCCTTCATCAAGCCTATCATCGGCATGCTGGGCTTCTCGCTGGGTATTGCCGTGCCATTCACCATTTTCGCCTTGTTCCCCAACATGCTCAAATCACTACCTAAGTCGGGCAGCTGGATGAACACGCTGAAAGTGTCGCTGGCCTTTATCGAATTGGCATTCGCCCTCAAATTCCTCAACGTGCCCGACCAGACCTACCACTGGGGCATCCTCGACCGCGAGGTTTACCTGGCCTTCTGGATTGTCATCTTCACGCTGATGGGTCTCTACCTTCTCGGCAAAATTCGCTTCCCGCTGGACAACGAAATGCCCGTACAGAAGAGCTGGTTCCGCTTTATCCTGGCCATTTTCGTGTTCACCTTTGTGGTTTACATGATTCCCGGCATGTTCGGTGCCCCGTTGAAAGCCATCTCTGGCTGGCTGCCTCCCGTTGAAACGCAAGACTTTGATGTGAACAAGATTGTCCGCGAAGAGTCGGGCAGCGGTCCTGCCACCGCCACCTTCTCAATGGACGAAGCACCCAAGTACGGCGACAGATTACATCTGCCCCACGGCATCAAGGGTTACTTCGACTACGACCAGGCACTGGCCGTGGCCAAGAAAGCCGGCAAGCCCCTGTTCATCGACTTCACCGGCCATGGTTGCACCAACTGCCGCAACGTGGAAAGTGCCGTTTGGGAAGACCGCCGCGTGCGCAACAAGTTCGCTGAAGAGTTTGTGGTAGTCGCCCTTTATGTGGACGACAAGAACATCCAACTCGCCCCCGAAGACCAGATTAAGGACCAGGACGGCGACCCCATCGTTGACCTGGGCGGCAAGAACATGTTCATCCAGAACACCATCTATAAAGAAAACTCTCAACCCTGCTACTTCATCGTAGGCCCCGAAGGCGAAGTGCTCAACGGTCCTATCTACTATGAATTGAATGTGGAGAAATACCTCGAATTTCTGGATGCAGGTGCCAAGGCTTATCAAGAAAAATATGGTAAATAATTGATTCTCATTACGATTACAAGCGTTATGGAAGAAATTGAAAGAGCGCAATACAGCATCGGAGAGACCGCCAAAATGTTCGGCGTCAACACCTCTTTGCTCCGCTATTGGGAGAAGGAGTTTGACATGATAAAGCCAAACAAGAACAAAAAAGGCGACCGCTTTTTTACCACAAAGGACATTGAGACCATCCGCACCATATACTATTTGACCAAAGTGAAAGGCTACACGCTGCAAGGCGCCAAAGAGGCTTTGAAAAGCAATTTCGCCAAAGAGGCGGGCAACGCCATGGTGGTGGAAACCTTGTTAAAAATCAAGAATAAATTATTGGAAATCAAACAAGAATTATAATCAACATTATTTAAAATACTAAAACACAATAACCATGAGTTTACTTGAACAAATCAAAGCAAAGGCCCAACAAGCCAACAAAAGAATTGTTCTTCCTGAAGGTGAAGAAGAAAGAACCTTAAAGGCTGCCGACATCGTTTTGAGTGAAGGTATTGCCTCTATCGTATTGTTAGGCAACAAAAAAAACATTGCCGCCAAGGCTGCTGAGTACGGTTTGAAAAACATCGGAAAAGCCGAGATTATCGATCCGAACAACAATCCCAAGAAAGAGTTCTATGCCGAAATGCTCTGCGAAATCAGAAAGAAAAAAGGCATGACGATGGAAGAAGCCCGCAAGTTGGTGGTTGACCCGCTCTACCTGGGCACCTTGCTTATCAAGAACGGCGAAGTTGACGGCGAAGTGGCTGGCGCCATGAATGCCACTGGCGATGTGCTGCGTCCCGCTTTCCAGATTGTGAAGACTTTACCCGGTGTTAGCGTCGTTTCGGGTGCTTTCATTATGATTTTCAAGGACAAACAATGGGGTGACGATGGCGTGATGGTATTTGCCGACTGCGCCGCCGACCCGAACACCGACGAGAACAAGCTGGCTCAGATTGCTGTGGTAACGGCTCAGACCGCCCGCAACATCGCCGGCATCGATCCTCGTGTGGCTATGTTGAGCTTCTCGACCAAGGGCAGTGCCAAACACGAACTGGTTGACAAAGTGGTGAACGCCACCCGCATTGCCAAAGAGATGGATCCCAACTTGATGATTGACGGCGAACTGCAAGCCGACGCCGCCATCGTTCCCAAGGTAGGTGCCTCCAAAGCTCCCGGCAGCCCCGTTGCCGGTAAAGCCAATGTATTGGTATTCCCCTCATTGGAAGTTGGTAACATTGCTTACAAACTGGTTCAGCGCCTCGCTGGTGCCGAAGCTATCGGACCTGTTATGCAGGGTATGGCTGCTCCTATCAACGACCTTTCACGTGGTTGCTCGGTAGAAGATATTGTCAACGTTGTTGCCATCACAGCCTGCCAGGCTGCTGGTAAATAATAGACTGACTATCATGTCTACAGACAGAAAAAATAGATTACACTTGTGGCAGCGGCGACTCATCGCCGCTGCTGCGGTCGTTTTCTGTCTTCTCTGTACCACTTGCAACGGCTACGAACATCCCACCATTCCTGAAGTGGCCGTCAATTTCACCATCTACCCCAACAGTGTCGATTACCTCGACCTGAACTACTACGGCGGCTATGTTTATCTTACCGGCGGGGTGGCTGGCATCATCGTCTATCGCCTCGACTATAGCACATTCTTCGCTTACGACCGTGCCTGCCCACACGACTGGCAAGACCGCGAAGCATGGATAAAAGTGGAAGAGAGCGGACTCACGCTGATTGACGAGCACTGTGGCTCACGCTTCAACATCCTCGACGGCTCGGTAGTCAACGGACCATCGAAATATCCGCTCAAAGCCTACCGCACCCGCTACGATGGGATGATATTGAAGGTGTACAACTAGATGTTGAATTGTTGAGGTGTTGATTTAGAGCATATTATTTTTTCAAATATTCATCAAAACAAATTTTACCATGAAAAAAATCATCGTTTTGCTTTGCGCACAGTTGTTTGTGCTATCGGTTTTCGCCCAGGATGTCATCATCACCAAAGACGCCCAGAAAATTCCAGCCAAAGTGACTGATATTGAAGAGGCCATCATCAAGTACAAGAAGTATGACAACTTGGAAGGTCCCACCTACACTATGAAAAAGGCAGACATTGCCACGGTGGTGTTTGAAAACGGCAGCGTAGAGGTTTTCTCCGATAACTCTAAACAGGAAACTGCACCAAATTATATTGACGGCATTCCTTCGGGCGAAGTAAAATATGTAACCCGCAAAATGGGTGAAGTTTCGGGCTTATACTACGGCGGCACCATAACCCAATCGGGATTCTTTTTCTACGAAGGAGTCGGCTCAATGAGCGACAACGAGTTGGCGCGTGCCGTGCGCGAGCATCCGCAGTACTTGGTTACCGACGGCGAATATTTGGAACACATTCGCAAATACTGTCCTGAAGCATACGCTGAATACAAGCGTGGTTACGCTATCGGTGCCACGGGCGCAGTGTTCTTGGCAGTGGGCTTGAGTTCCATGTTATGTAGTTTTCTGTTCTTTTTGTCGGATGACATTCAACACACTGGTATGATTGGCTGGGGTTGCACTTTCGGCGGCGGTGCCCTGCTATCCTTTGCCTCATTGCCTTTGTTTAGTGTGGGATACAAAAAGATGCGCACCAAATCGACCGAGATTTACAATACCCATTGTGCCAACCGCACTACCAGCGAGACCTCCTTCAACTTCGGTCCCACCCGCGGTGGCATTGGGGTGTATTTGTCATTCTAACAGCAACGGAGAAACGTCTTATTTTATTGATTTTTATTTTTTCAATCTAAATCCTATTGGATTACTCGGAGCATCCTTCTTCTCCATTAATTGCTCCAATGCCTCATTAATAGTTTCGATTTGTACGGCTAATTCACTATTAATTAGTTCTTGCTGATTATTTATATCATTTTGGTCATGCATAATTTCATCAACATGAGCATTTAACTGGTCCACTTTGTGGGACAGTTGTTCAATTTTTAAATCATACGAAAGCATAGCGGATATGGCTTGTCGCATAGCGATGAAGGCCCGTGTGACCGCCACGCTCATCTGAATCGCACTAGGACTCCGAAGCACCGAAGCAAGCATCACAGCCCCATGCTCGGTAAAAGCATACGGTGGTAAAGATTTATTACGTCGATCGATTGATGCTATCACAAACTGTGATGGCATATTGTCAATCAACAAGTTATGTGTCAAAATTTCCCATTCTGATGATGAAAGTCTAAACATAAAATCCTCAGGAAAACGATCTATGTTCCGTTTCACTGCTTGGTTCAATGTTCTGGTTTCCACACCATAAATAGAAGCCAAGTCATAGTCCAGCATTACTTTCATTCCTCTTATATCATAAATCAAATCCTGAATGATGTTGTTAGATATAACGATTTTATTCTCCATAAATCACAGTCTTTTCGTATGATATCACAATTTGTGATATCATTATTTTATTATTTATTTTTATTGCAAAAATAAATAAATTATTTTAATATAAAATACATTTTTCAATGTTGACAGAATAAAAAAAAAGGAGATGCGAAATTCGCATCTCCTTTTTTTTCAAGTTTTCGTTGTTACTTCACCTTAATCACTGCATCAATGGTCACGCCATCTTCGATTTCGAAGGAGGTCTTGTTAGGGTCGGTCACTTCGGGCACGATAGCAAAGTCGGTGCAAAGCGTCTCGTCTTTGATGTAGCTTTCTAACTGACGGAAGGCGTTGTCTAAAGCAGGATTGCTCTGGATGGTGACAGTAATGTTGTCGAGCACGTCCATTTGCGAATCCTTGCGGTAATTCTGGATACGATTAACCAACTCACGAGCATAGCCTTCATTCTTCAAGTCTTCGGTAATTGTAATGTCCAAGGCGACGGTCAGTGCGTCGAAGTTGGCCACCACCCAACCGGGGATGTCCTGCGCCTGGATTTCCACATCATCGGTGGTAATCTCCACAGGCTGACCTTCGATTTCGAACTTCATTACGCCCTCTTTTTCCAGTTGTGCGATTTCGACTTGCGAGAAGCCAGTGATCTTGGCGGCCACCTGCTTCATAATCTTGCCATATTTTGGTCCTAACTTCTTGAAATCAGGCTTAATACGTTTCACAAACACACCATCTTCGTTGCTGACGAACACCAGTTCCTTCACGTTGACTTCGTGCAGAATCAGATCCTGCACCAACGAAATCTGCTGTTTGAAATGCTCGTCCAACACGGGAATCATGATCTTGGCCAACGGCTGACGAACTTTCAGGTTGGTCTTCTTTCTCAACGAAAGCACCATAGAGGAAATCTGCTGCGCGAGTTGCATACGTTCTTCTAATTCCTTGTCAATCAGTTCTTCATGCACTTCGGGATAATTGGCCAAATGCACCGACTCGAACGGTTCCTTGCCAGTGACGTTGTTGAGATCCTGATAGAGCTTGTCCATGAAGAACGGCGCGATGGGCGAAGCAATCTTGGCGATGGTCTCCATGCAGGTGTAGAGGGTCTGGTAAGCAGAAATCTTGTCCTCGCTATATTCGCCCTTCCAGAAACGGCGGCGACAAAGACGCACGTACCAGTTGCTGAGATATGCATCCACAAAGTCCTGAATCTCACGGCCTACCTTGGTCGGCTCGTAGTCGATGTAGTTCTCCTGACAATGTTTCACCAACGTGTTCAACTCGGAGAGAATCCAGCGATCGATTTCGGGACGTTTTGCGAACGGAATCTCCGCCTCTTTGTATGTGAATCCGTCGATGTTGGCGTACATAGCGAAGAAGTTGTAAGTGTTGTACAGCGTGCCGAAGAACTTGCGCTGCACCTCGCCGATGCCGGCCTCGTCGAATTTGAGGTTGTCCCAGGGGGAGGCGTTAGTAATCATATACCAACGCGTGGCGTCGGGACCATATTTGTGGATAATCTCGAACGGATCCACAGCGTTGCCCAAACGTTTGGACATCTTGTTGCCGTTCTTGTCGAGTACCAAACCATTGGAAATCACCGATTTGAAAGCCACACTATCGAACAGCATCGTGGCGATGGCGTGCAACGTGAAGAACCAACCACGGGTCTGATCGACGCCTTCCGCAATGAAGTCGGCAGGAAAGTTGGTCTTGAAGAACTCCTTGTTCTCAAACGGATAGTGCAGCTGGCTGTACGGCATGGAGCCAGAGTCGAACCATACGTCGATGAGGTCGCTCTCGCGGTACATCTTCTGACCCGTCGGAGAAACCAGCACGATGGTATCAACGTAGGGCTTGTGCAGGTCGATGTTGTTGTCGTAATTTTCCTGCGACATATCGCCCACTTTGAAGTTCTTATAAGGATTCTCTGTCATGAAACCAGCCTTGATGGACTTGTCGATTTCGGCCATCAGCTGCTCGATGGAGCCGATGCATATTTGCTCTTTCTTGTCCTCGGTAGTCCAGATAGGAAGCGGCACGCCCCAGAAGCGGGAGCGGGAGAGGTTCCAATCGACGAGGTTTTCGAGCCAGTTGCCGAAACGGCCAGAGCCTGTGGCGGCGGGTTTCCACTTGATAGTCTTGTTCAGCTCCATCATGCGCTCGCGGTAGGCGGTCGTCTTGATAAACCAAGAGTCGAGCGGATAGTAGAGCACGGGCTTGTCGGTGCGCCAGCAGTG
>JAEERB010000039.1 GCA_016285615.1 Bacteroidales bacterium | reverse complement strand
GCACTTCACCCAGCAGTTCGGCAAACGTGGCAGCATGTTCTGCTTCCTCGTAAGCAGCTTTCTCCCAATACAAACCGATTTCGGGATAGCCTTCACGATGAGCCACGCGAGCCATAGCCAGGTACATACCTACTTCGCAGCACTCACCATTGAAGTTGGCACGCAGGTCATCCATAATATCTTGGCGAGCACCTTTGGCAACACCGACAACATGTTCGGCAGCCCAGCTCATCTGGTCTTCTTTTACTTCTTGCATTTGTTTTCCGCAAACGGGGCATTTTTCGGGCATTTCATCGCCTTCATAAACATAACCACAAACAGGGCAGATAAATTTTTTCATAGTTAATTGGGTTTAATTGGTTGATAATTATTATGTTCAATAATATGTTTTACAAATTACTTTCTGTTAATTACGCCGTTGAATTGGGCTGTGGGAGTAACCACAATCTCGTTCAAGCAAACATGGGCGGGACGAGTAATGGCAAACTCCACAATATCAGCAATATCCTGAGCTACCAGCGGCTCATAGCCTTCGTAAACCTTGTCGGCTTTGGCCTTGTCGCCATGGAAGCGCACCACGGAGAAGTTGGTCTCAGCAGCGCCAGGAGAAACTTGCGTCACACGGATATTGTACGGCAGAAAATCTGCACGCATACCTTTGGTCAGTGCATAAAGCGCATGTTTGGAAGCGCAATAGACATTACCACCGGGATAGATTTCGTGGCTGGCAATCGAGCCAATGTTGATGATGTGACCTTCCTTGCGTTCTACCATCTGCGGCGACACCAAGCGCGTAATATAAAGCACACCTTTGATATTGGTGTTGATCATTCTTTCCCAATCCTCCAAAGCACCCTTGTGGATGGGGTTCAGCTCAACAGCCAGACCTGCATTATTCACAAGAATGTCAATATAGGAGAATTCTGCGGGAATGGATTCTATGGCTTTCTTGCATGCATCGGGATCCTGCACATCGAATACCAGCGGCAGAATCTGACATTGGGGATGTTCCTTCTTTATATCATCACAAACTTTCTTCAGATTGGCTTCATTACGGCCCGTCAGAATCAAGTTATAATCGTACTTGCCCAAATTTTTGGCGATGGCCTCACCAAAACCGCCAGAGGCACCAGTTATCAGAATGCTTTTTTTCATAGTTGTTATTTTTTGATTCTTATATGAGTTCTTTCATTAGAAAAACGATTGTAACCGATGCGGAAAGGCAGTGGCTTCACATCTTCGCTCTTGTAGGCGTCGGCAAGGTCGCTCTCGGCATATTCGCTAAACAAGGCAATGGGGCGACTGTAACCGCCATACAACTGGGTTTTCCATTCGTTAGCTGGGAAGAAACGATACGGCACACCTGAGTCATCCTGCATGATAAAGTCGGACTTGGCAAGCACCACATCGCGAATCATTGAGAAATCCTCCTCGTGCATCAAATAAGACGCTGATTTAATGAATGTTGCACATCCATCAGCCATATTATCCATAAACTTGATGTATTCGGGATTCACTTTCAGCGAGCCATTGGCCACATTGGTACCGCCCGTATAGTAGAGGGTGCGCACTGTAGGCATATTGGGCTGATGGTAAGTGATCTTAATCAGCTTGTTACGATGGCGACTCAACTGTTCGTAAGGCACTTCAAAGAAATGGCCTTCTTTGTCCACCGAGCCGTACTGCATCGTCAAGATCTCCTGTCCGCTTTGGGTAAGGAAAATAAGCAATAAGGGAGCTACACCGTCCACTTGAACATTAGCCAACTCGGTCTTCATGTGTTTGGTAATAAAGAAGCTATGCTTCATAATATCGCCAATGCCGGCGTTGAGCGTTTCGAGGTACGAGCCCAGGTTCTTCTTCAACGAGTCGGTCGAGGGCAGCGAGCCCACACTTTCAAGACCGAAGAGGTACATGGTAGTGATATTCGGAAAGAAGATATCGGCGTAAAGAAAATCGGAGCCGCTAAAAGGCGAAAAGAGCTCGTTATAGTTCTTGCTTAACGGATAAATCTCGGTCTTGGCCCAAGCAGTATAGCTCTCTTTTTTAGTTTGGAAGGTGTGCCACAAGTCGTTAGCACGGGCGGCATAGTTTTTCCAAGCTGCCTGCTGGGTGAATTTATAGAGATGACTATCTTCGGCCACGGGGCGTCCGCTCAAGAAATTGGCCATCTGTTGCAACTGAACATCTCCCTGCGGAATAGTGTCTTCCGTCACCACTTCGAGTGTATCGACGGGCGCAGTCTCTTCCTGCGGAGCAACGGCTTCCTGCTTATGATGACATGCGAAGAGGGTCACCGCCAGAACAGAAGCCAATAACAATCTGATTTTCATATTATAAGGAAAAAGCATTTACACAAATATTACAATTGGCTATAAGCTGGCGAGAAGGTGTCACCTTGTTTCACATCGCCTGTGGTAATACCTTTCTTGAGCCACTTAGAGCGCTGAGCCGATGTACCGTGGTTGAACGATTCAGGAACGGTGTAGCCTTGCGCACGTTTTTGCAGGTAGTCGTCGCCGATACGGGCAGCGATAGCCAGACCTTCGTCGATGTCGCCTTCTTCTAACGAGTTGAACATGGCATTGTCGCGATTAGCCCAAACGCCAGCGTAGAAGTCGGCTTGCAGTTCCAGGCGCACACTGATCTGGTTGCTTTCGGTCTTGCTCACCTGCTGCATTTTCTGATGCGCAGCGCTCAATGTTCCAAGCAGATACTGCACATGATGGCCTACCTCATGCGCAATGACGTATGCATACGCAAAGTCGCCAGCCGTGCCGAACTGCTGCTTCATACTGCTGAAGAACGAAAGGTCGATATAGACGGTCTGGTCTGCTGAGCAATAGAACGGGCCCGACGAGGAAGTGGCATTGCCGCAGCCCGACTGTACAGCGTCGGTGAAAAGCACCAATTTCGGCGGGTCGTATGTTCTGCCCATCTTCTTGAATTCAGCGGTCCACACATCCTCGGTACCAGCCAGAATCTTTTTGGCGAAAGAAGCGAGTTCCTCTTCTTCTGCCGTCGGCGTATAGGCCGTTTCGGTGCTGCTGCTCACATTCATATTCTGAATCAAGTTCGTAGGAATCTTTCCCGTCAGCAAAAAAATGACACCTGCAATAATAAGGCCGCCGATACCGATACCGGCACCCACTTTCTTACCGCGGCGGTCGTCCACGTTGGTACTTTCTCTTCTTCCGTCTAATCTCATAATGACACAATTTTTTTAGGATTAATCTGCAAATTTAAATAAAAAATCATTCCAAACAGGTATCTATTTCATTCCTGCAAAAAGAGTTTAATTCTTATTTTTTGTGCAGACTTTTCACATACAAACCCTCCGACTCTTTTGCAGCCTGACATTGTATAATAATGTATGACAGACCGATATGGAAATCATGTTTCAGAGTGCAAGATTCAACATAATGACCATCAATAAACATATCGGCTTTTCGAGCTGCCAAATCAAAGGCGAATTTCACTTTGTGAAACTGGCCTAACGACATTTTGTTTTTATCAATATGGAAAGAAAAGAGAGAAAATTCGGGTGCGTACTCGTCGCACGGATTATACCAGCAATCGCTCAAGGAAATATTCGCAGCATCCTCGGCCAAATAGATTTCCGTTTCGACCTCTCCTTGCATGGCAGCAGGAAAATTCCACACCAACCCTTGAATGGGACTGACCAGGCGCGGGTCGTTGATGCGCGAAAGCTGCACCACTTCCCAAGTGGAGCCTGTCGGATCGGGCACCTTCACGGCGCCGTCGGTCCGGTTATAGGCACAATGCCCATTGCGATCGGTGTGGCCGACCACACTTTTCAAATAGACTTGCGTTGAGACGTTGGCCAAGCCCTCGTAGAAATCCTCAAAACGCTCCGTTTCATACAACCAATCCACATCGAAAATGAGCAGACGTCGCGACGCTTCATTCTGACCAACAGCCACCAGCACTTTATGATAGGGCAACTCGATGGCCTGAAACTGGTGCACACTCTTGTCATTTGACGAAAGTGGCGTTCCTAAATATCTGAAATCCGCATTGTTACGAATACTATTCAAATAGAGCTCGCGAACACCTTTCCAAGTGCGACCACCATCATCGCTGATAGCCACATGACTCACATCGCGGTTGGTGAAGTAATCCTCGCAAGTGCCTTTCAGCACGCTCTCCTTGGCATTGGGCTGCTGTTTGTGGTCCACTTCGGGCAATGGCCGCGAGTTGTTCCAGAAGGCCACAATGCGACCATCGGACAGACGGAGCAGGAACGGCGTTGTATTGGTGCCCTGAAATGGCGACGGCTGAGGCACAGTCCAACTGCTGCCACGGTCGTACGAGAAGCTTTGGTAGAAGCAGTCGGTGGAATTGCGTAGAAGCATCAGCATTTTACCCTTCTCCACTTCACATACAACAGGCTCTGTACCGTTGCCAACCGACCAGCGGACATCCTTATGCGGATAAACCACGCGCTGCTGCTCCGGCTGATGAACCACCACCTGTTGGAAGGATTTTCCCTTATTGTCGGAATAGAAATAGACAGCCGGTTTCTCTTGATTTTCATCTAATTGCTGAGCCGTGAAAAACACGCGCTTCCCATCGGCAGTCCGCTGCGGCAGAAAAGCACCCTCATGCTTCCTTCGACTCACCTTGACAGCATCAGTAGTAGTGGCATCGGGGCCCTCTTTTGAAATCAAAACAAAAGTACCCATCTCATTACCAGCATTTTCCGCACATTTTATCCACAATCCCCATTCTGGGAAATAGGTAGCTGAGCCCATCACACCTTTATGGAAGTATTGTTTCCACGAAAGACCACCATCGGTCGAGGCGATATAGACGGGAATACCTTTCGGCTGTTCAGGCGTGCGGTAGCGTGCGCCATAGACACGAATCTCGCCGTCGGGCATCACACACATATCTGCACGCGCATCTGACGGTGGTACACCCACCACCGTCGGCGCATAGATAGCTCGCAACATCTGCGTTTCATCCTCACTCAAACGATTCTGGAGGGCCTTCAGATAAAACGGCTCTGCCTTGATAGTCTCCTGGGCATAGCCCGCAACATTAGCGAACAAAACCAGCAGAACAATGCCTAAAAGGCCATAGTATAAATGTCTTTTTGTTTTCACAAACATATATAAATCAATGATTTAATCCAAAATATTTCTCATCTCCGATAGCATATACAGCTGAGCCACTGCCCGAGAGTGACACATAGTCGGCGCCTTGCGCATACAAGTGTTCCTTCAACCGTTGCAGCACAGGATAACGGACAAACAGCGTGTCTTCAAAATCATTCTTAATCAATCCCTTCCATTCACTGACAGGCAATTTCACCGCCTCTTCAAGCGAATAATCGGCCTTGTGCGGGGTCACACCGGCGTATGCCTCAGCCGTAGAGATGTGCAAGCCCGGATGGATGACGGTAATCACTTTCTGCGACAGGTCGATGGAAATGGGGCGCATCACCTCTCCCCTGCCCGTAGCATAGACTGGCATCGAGCGAATGAAGAAAGCGACATCGCTGCCCAGCTGCGCAGCGTAGCGTTGCAGCGCTTCGTCGGTAAGATTCAGATGAAACAGTTCGTTCAAGGCATTAAGCACAGCAGCGGCATCACTTGAGCCGCCGCCGAGGCCAGCGCCAACAGGGATATTCTTCTGCAGCCGCATCGTCACTTGGCCGACAGGCAAGTCGCGCTGCAGCAAGCGCAACGCCTTCATGCAGAGATTATCCTCCATCGTGGTAGTCAGCCCTTGCGGCTCAACGACCAGCGATGAGTCGCCCTCACAAGTTGTTATCTCAAGAGTATCAGTCCATTGCGATATGGGATAGAAGACTGTTTCGATACTATGGAAACCATCTTTCCTTTTTTCCACAATATTCAGACCGATATTAATCTTGCATAGCGGGCGGATGACCATTTTTTTCTTACTTTTGCTTGCAAATTTAAGAAAAATCATGCAACTACTCAACACTCTTGTTCGCAGTTTCTTTCTGTCTCAGCACAAACGACTTACAACGCTCCTTGAGAAGCAATGCGAGACACAGGAGAAGCTTTTCAAACAACTCATACGGCACTGCGACAAGACTTTGATTGGAAAAAGTTACGGCACCACTTCCAACATGTCGGTTGAGCAGTTCAGACAGGCCATGCCCATCCACGATTACCCTTCGTTAATGCCTTATGTAGAACGCATTATACGCGGAGAGAGCAATATTCTTTGGGACAAGCCCATCAAGTGGATGGCCAAATCATCGGGCACCACCAGCGCCAAGAGCAAATACATTCCTGTCAGCAGCGATGCACTCTACAAGAACAACTACGCAGCAGCCAGCGACGAGCTGATAGTCTATAGTCACCTATTTCCTGACACACAAATGTTTGGTGGCAAATCAGTGGCATTAGGCGGCAGTTTCCATACCATGGAACAAAACAGCAATGTGCGCTGCGGTGATGTATCCGCCATCCTGCTGGCCAACATGCCTTCCCTGGGCGACATTCTCAAAGCACCGCGCAGAGAGATACTGCTAATGCAAGACTGGAATCAGAAACTTGAGCTGATGGCCTCGGAGACTTACCGCGAAAATGTCACCACCATTTCGGGAGTTCCTTCGTGGATGTTGCTGGTATTGAAGCGAGTGATGGAAATAGCTGGCAAAAGCAACATTCTTGAGGTGTGGCCCAATCTGGAAGTCTATTTCCACGGCGGTGTGGCCTTTGCCCCTTACAGAGAAGAGTTTAAGCAGATTATCCCCAAGGATAACTTCACCTACATTAACACCTACAATGCCTCGGAAGGTTTCTTCGGATTTCAAGACACGACCGAAAGCGATGATATGCTATTGCTCTGCGACCACGGTGTCTTTTACGAGTTCATTCCGATGGATGATATCGGCAACGCCGCCGATTCGCAAAGCGTTCTTCTACAAGATGTTAAATTAGGACAGACCTACGCTCTCGTCATCACCACCATGGCCGGCCTTTGGCGTTACAAGATTGGCGACACCATCGAATTCACCTCACTAAATCCGTACAGATTTAAGATTACAGGACGTACCAGTCATTATATCAATGTTTTCGGCGAAGAGTTGATTGTGGATAATGCCGACAAAGCCCTTGAGGAAGCTTGTCGCGCCACCCATGCCATCCTCACCGACTACACGGCAGCGCCCGTCTACATGGATGCCCACGACCATGCTTGTCACGAGTGGGCAATTGAGTTCTCACAACAACCTGACAATCTGGAACTTTTTACCGACATTCTCGACCAGAGCTTGAAGCAACTCAACTCCGACTACGAAGCCAAGCGCACCGACGACCTATTACTCAAAAGGCCTTTGATACATGTACTTCCGCAAGGTACCTTTCTCAAATGGCTCGCCTCGCGCAACAAACTGGGCGGACAGCACAAAGTGCCGCGCCTACAGAACGACAGAAGCATCATCACCGAAATTTTAGCCATAATATGACACCTTACCGACAAGTTTTCTACAAAATTCTTGCCTCTATTCTGTTATTTGTGACCTCTTATTCCACGCTGATAGCACAGCCCACAGCGAGTGATTCAGTGACGGTCAAAAGCGACAGCGCGAAGAAATTCAAAATCCATGGCAAGCCCATCATCCTCCTGTTTGTCAACTTTCACAGCGGCTTTGGCGAGAAACGCAAAGACATCGGGTTTGAACTCGACCGTTCCTACCTCGGCTATCGCCTTGATTTCACCAAGACATTGTCCACCACCATTTTATTTGACGTGGGTCTTCCAAAAATTGTAGGTTCTGAAATAGAACGAATTGCATACGTCAAATACGCCATGCTGTGTTGGGAGCCACGCAACCTTACCCTTAAAGTGGGGTTGGTACCGCTTGAGCAGTTCACCTTACAGATGGACTACTGGAAATATAGTTATATGCTTCGCTCGTTCCAGGATATCAAGGACTTTGGTAAGGCTGCCGACTTAGGTGTGACGGTTCGATACAGATTCACCCGCTGGCTCGAAGCCGACGCCATGTTTGTCAACGGCGAAGGATACCGCAAACTGCATGTTGACAACAAATTCAAGTACGGCGCAGGTATCACTTTTAGGCCTATCAAAGGGTTGGCAATCCGTGTTTTCGCCGACCGTGGCGACGAAGCCGATACCGACACTCTGGGCAAAGCGCAGGAAAATCTGTCGTTCTTTGCGGGCTACCAGCATCGCCTGTTCACCATTGCCGCTGAATTCAACAACCTGTTCAATTCGCACTTTAAGGCGGGCTACCACCAGCACGGCATTTCAGCTTATGCGTCGTTTGTCCTACCTAAGAATTTTGAAATTTTCAGCCGTTGGGACTACCTCTTTTCCAACCTTGACGACGACCCGCTCAGCGGACACACCATCACTACAGGCTTTCAGTATTCGCCCATCAAGTATGTACAAATCACGCCCAACTACCGTATGCTCATCTCTCCCAACGGGCATCTTAACCATTACGTCTATCTGAGTTTGCAGGTGCAATACTAACGTCGATGCCTTCGACAAGCGCAGTCACCTTCTATATGTACTCGAACTTCACCACATCGAACAGTCCCTTGTCGGTGATTTTAAGTTCTGGGATGACCACCAGTTCAAGGAAGGCCAAGGCGATGAGCGGGGAAAAACGCACACAGTCGAGCTTGCGAAGGTGCTGAATCAGTGCAATTTGCTTGGCCGCCACAGTTTCAGCAGGTTCATTGCTCATCAGGCCGCCAATGGGCAAGGGTAAAGTGGTTTCCGAGTGCTCGTCAACCACAACAATACCGCCCTGCAACTCAATCAGTCGGTTGACGGCTTTCACTATCAGCTCGTCGCTGCTGCCCGTAGCAATGATGTGGTGACTGTCGTGCGCAATGCTTTGGGCTACAGCGCCATTGGTAATATTAAAGTTGGAAAGAAAACCAACGCCAATCGAAGGATTTTCCTGATAGCGGTTCACCACGACAATCTTCTGTATGTCATCCCACTCGCCTCTTTTGAGCACCAGATGAGGCGTAATCAACTCACCATCTTTCACTTTTATGACATGCAACTCTTCACATTGCGACAGGTCATAAGCAATCTGAGAAGTCGTGATCGGCTGCACCTTGAAGTTGTTAATTATGCGTTCCACAGGCTGATAGCCGATGCCTGAAGTGGGTTCTCCGTCAATATAAGTCTCCGCTACATCAAAGGTAGTCAGCGACTTACAGAGGATAAAGTCGGCAGGATCACCAGGTTGCAGCAATCCCACGGGCAAGTGGTAATGTCGCACGGGGTTCACCGAGGCGATACGGAGCAAATCAAACAGGTCATAGCCCAACTGCACTTCCGACGCCACCATCTTATTGATGTGGCCATTTTGCAAGTCGAAAGCTTTCTGGTCATCAGTGCAGAACATCAGTTTGTCGGCATGTTGCGCAATGAGCGGATGGAGCACTTTGAGGTTGCGGGCCGCACTACCGCGACGGAGCAGAATTTTCATCCCCAACGAGAGTTTCTCCTCCGCCTCAGCCAAGCTGTTCACTTCATGATCGGTAGAGATACCCTCTTCGACATAATGGCGCAAGTCGTCGCCCGTAATGCAAGGGATATGGCCATCTACGGGCTTGCCCGCCTGACGGGCAGCGGCCAGCTTGGCGGCACACTCGGCATCATGGTTAATGACGCCCACATAGTCCATCATTTCTGCTAAGGCATACACGTGCGGATCCTTGAGCAATTCGGCGACCTGTGATGAATCGACCACGGCTCCCGACGGGCACAAGGAGGTTGCGGGCACACACGACGGCACGGCGAAACACATTTTCAACGGCGTACGGTCACTTTCAGCCATCATATAGCGCACGCCCTCTACACCGCAAACGTTGGCAATCTCGTGCGGGTCGGTCACAATGGCGACGGTGCCGTGCTTCATAGCCATACGGGCATACTCACAAGGAGCCAACATCGAACTCTCGACATGGATATGGGCATCCACAAAGCCAGGCATAATATAGAACTTCTCGTTCGTGGCATGGCGGTTAACGGCTACAATCTTGCCGTCTTCAATGTCAATAGAACCTGAAAAGATGTCCCTGTTAAGCACATCCACAATTTGTCCTTCTATGTGTTTCATAGCGAAATGTATTTCGGTTTGTGTCAGCAAATATACAAAAAAAACGGGCCTTTGAAAGGCCCGTTTTTTTTATTTACGGAAGATATTGATTAGTAAGCAACACCTTGAGCGATCATAGCGTCAGCCACTTTGATGAAGCCGGCGATGTTAGCGCCCTTAACGTAGTTGATATAACCATTCTTTTCTTTACCGTATTTAACGCAGTTAGCGTGGATGCTGTTCATGATGCCATGAAGTTTTGCATCAACTTCTTCACGAGTCCATGACAGGTGCATTGCATTCTGGCTCATTTCGAGACCTGAAGTAGCAACGCCACCAGCGTTAGCTGCCTTACCAGGAGCGAAGGAAACTTTAGCTTTCTGCAGAGCTGTTACTGCATCAGCGGTGCAACCCATGTTAGAAACTTCAACAACATATTTAACCTTGTTGGCGATCAGCTTCTTAGCATCGTCACCATTCAACTCATTCTGGATAGCGCAAGTCATAGCGATTTCGCAAGGAACTTCCCATACTTTCTTGCCCTTCACGAACTTAGCTGATTTGAACTTCTTAGCGAAAGGTTCAACAACATTGTTACGTGTAGCGTTCAGTTCATCCATGTAAGCGATCTTTTCGGGAGTGCTGATGCCTTCTTCGTCGATGATGTAACCATCAGGACCTGAAATAGCAACCAGTTTAGCACCCAGTTCGGCGAGTTTGAGGGCGGTACCCCAAGCTACGTTACCGAAGCCAGAGATGATGCAGCGTTTGCCTTTCAGTTTGTCTTTCTTAGCGGCCAACATGCCTTCCAAGAAATAAACAGCACCGAAACCGGTAGCTTCAGGACGAATCAGAGAGCCGCCCCATTCAAGACCTTTACCAGTGAGAACGCCAGTGTGTTCGCCACGCAGTCTCTTGTATTGGCCATACATGAAACCGATTTCACGGCCACCAACGCCTATGTCACCAGCGGGAACATCGGTATCGGCACCGATATATTTCTGCAGTTCGGTCATGAAAGCTTGGCAGAAACGCATAACTTCGCCTTCTGATTTGCCTTTAGGATCGAAGTCAGAACCACCTTTGCCACCGCCCATAGGCAGAGTGGTCAAAGAGTTTTTGAAAGTCTGCTCGAAAGCTAAGAATTTCATCGTATCTTCAGTTACGGTCGGATGGAAACGAATACCACCTTTGTAGGGACCGATTGCCATGTTGTGTTGTACACGGTAACCGCGGTTTACTTGAATTTCGCCTTTGTCATCTACCCAAGTAACTTTGAACTTGATGATTCTTTCAGGTTCAAGAATTCTTTCAACGATCTTGTATTGATCGTATTTGGGATGTTCATTAACGAAATCACAAATGGTTTCGAGAACTTCGGTTGCAGCTTGAATGTACAACGGTTGTTCGGGGTTCTTTGCCTTTACGTCGGCGATTAATTTTTTAAGATCCATGATTTATTGTTTTAAATTAGGTTAGTTTTAATTACCTGTGTTGTTTAAAATGTGTTGCAAAGTTATAACTATTTTTTGATATAAAAATCAAATTTCAGCAATAAAATAGTCACATTTTTCACTCTTCGTAAAAGATGATGTAACCATCGTTGCAACGAGTTGTTTTATCGCGCTAATTCGTCGTTTATTCTATTGTTAATCAAGGCAATAAAATCATCCACACTCATCGCACCCTGGTCACCTACGCCATGTTCGCGCACGGAAACCGTATGGTTTTGTTCCTCTTTTTCACCCACAATAATCATAAAAGGAACTTTCGACACCTCAGCGTCTCGGATTTTACGACCGGCTTTTTCATTTCGGTCGTCAATCGTCACGCGGATATCGCGTTCACTAAGCTGTTGCATAACCTCTTCAGCATATTGTTGATACTTCTCGCTGATGGGCAGAATAATAGCCTGATTGGGCGTGAGCCACAACGGGAAGTTACCACCGGTATGCTCGAGCAACACAGCCACAAAACGCTCCATCGAGCCGAACGGTGCACGGTGAATCATGACGGGACGATGTTTCTTATTGTCCTCGCCAACATATTCAAGGTCAAAACGTTCGGGCAAGTTGTAATCCACTTGGATGGTACCCAACTGCCAACGACGTCCAATGGCGTCCTTTACCATGAAGTCCAACTTGGGACCATAGAAAGCGGCTTCGCCATATTCCACCTTGGCGGGCAGGTTCTTTTCTTTGCAGGCATCGATGATAGCCTGTTCAGCCAGAGCCCACACTTCGTCAGAGCCGACATACTTGGTGGTATTGTTGGGGTCACGCAAAGAGATTTGGGCCTCAAAGTTCTCAAATTTAAGCGCTTTGAAGATAATCTCAATGATTTCCATCACGCGGATAAACTCTTGCTTCACTTGGTCCTGACGGCAGAAAATGTGCGCATCATCCTGTGTAAACGAGCGAACACGTGTCAAGCCGTGCAACTCACCCGACTGCTCATAACGATACACTGTACCGAATTCAGCAATACGCAACGGCAGATCCTTGTAGCTGCGCGGCGAATTTTTGAAAATCATACAGTGGTGAGGGCAGTTCATGGGCTTCAGCAGATACATCTCCCCTTCTTCGGGTGTGGTGATAGGCTGGAACGAATCCTTGCCGTAGTGATCCCAGTGACCGGAAGTGACATACAGAGCCTTGTTGCCTATATGAGGAGTCATAACCTGTTGATAACCATAATGCTTTTGGATTTTCTTTAAGAAATCCTCTAAGCGCAAACGCAGGGCGGTGCCGTTGGGCAGCCAGATGGGAAGTCCTTTGCCCACCATATCAGAGAACATAAAGAGTTCCAATTCCTTACCCAGCTTGCGGTGGTCGCGTTTCTTGGCCTCTTCCAGCAAAGTAAGGTACTCGTCGAGTTCCTTCTTTTTCGGGAAGGTGACACCGTAGATACGGGTCAGCTGTTTGCGTTTCTCATCGCCACGCCAGTATGCGCCAGCGGTATTGAGAAGCTTGAGCGCCTTGATGGGTGCCGTGTCAACCAAGTGCGGTCCGCGGCACAGGTCGGTATAGTTGCCGCTCTGGTAGAAGGTGATGGTACCGTCTTCCAAGTCGCGGATCAATTCCACCTTGTACTCGTCGTTCTTTTTGGTGAAGAAGTCGAGCGCTTCCTGTTTGGAAACCTCTTTTCTGACAAACTTCTCCTTGCGGGCTACGATTTCTGCCATTTTAGCTTCGATTTTTGGGAAGTCATCAGAAGAAATCTGATAATCCATAAAGTCGATGTCGTAGTAGAAACCCGTCTCGATGCTGGGACCGATGCCGAACTTCACGCCCGGGTAGAGTTCCTCGATGGCGGCGGCCATCAAGTGGGCGGAGCTATGCCAGAACACGGCCTTACCTTCTGGGTCGTTCCATGTGAGCAGTCTCACATGAGCGTCGTGGGTAAGTTCTTGGTTCAGGGCCACGGTCTTGTCATCAACAACGGCGGCCAGCACATTACGTGCCAGCCCCTCGCTGATGCTCAACGCTATATCATACGGAGTAGTTTTTTCTGGAAAGTCTTTGATAGTGCCGTCGGGCAAAGTAATATGAATCATAATGTTATGAATGATTACGTGTGAAAAAATGGTCCATTAGTACATTCCGGGCATTCCGCCAGGCATTCCGCCGCCCATCGGGGCTGCAGGAGTTTCTTCCTTGATTTCTGCCAGAACGCATTCGGTTGTCAGCAACATACCGGCGATAGAAGCGGCATTCTCGATAGCCACACGCGAAACCTTGGTGGGGTCGATAACGCCAGCCTGAATCAGGTCTTCGTATTTGTCGGCGTGAGCATTGTAACCAAAGTGGCCCTTACCTTCTTTAACAGCATTAACCACTACAGAGCCTTCCTTACCAGCGTTGGCAACAATCTGACGGAGAGGTTCTTCCAGAGCTCTACGAACGATGTCGATACCGATCTTCTGGTCTTCATTCTCACCCTTCACACTGTCGAGTGCTGCAATGGCACGGATGTAACCTACACCACCGCCAGGGATGATACCCTCTTCAATAGCGGCACGGGTTGCGTGCAAAGCGTCATCGTAACGGTCTTTCTTCTCTTTCATCTCCACTTCAGAAGCAGCACCAACATAGATAACAGCTACGCCACCAGCCAGTTTGGCCAGACGTTCTTGCAGTTTCTCGCGGTCATAGTCGGAAGTGGTCTTGGCAATCTGAGCCTTGATTTGAGCGATACGGGCATCAATAGCCTCTTTGTCGCCCTTACCGCTAACAATGGTGGTATTTTCCTTGTCAACGGTAATCTTTTCGCAAGTACCCAGCATATCCAGGTAAGCGTCTTCGAGTTTGAAGCCTTTTTCTTCAGAGATAACGGTACCGCCGGTCAGGATGGCGATATCTTCCAGCATCTCTTTTCTTCTGTCGCCGAAGCCAGGAGCCTTCACAGCAACAATCTTCAAGCCAGCACGCAGACGGTTAACAACCAGTGTGGCCAGTGCTTCGCTCTCAACATCTTCAGAGATGACGAGCAGAGGACGACCGCTTTGAACAACCTTCTCAAGGATGGGCAAGAATTCCTTCATATTGCTGATTTTCTTGTCGTAAATCAATACGAAAGGATTCTCGTAAACGGCTTCCATCTTCTCTGCGTCGGTGATAAAATAAGGAGAAATGTAACCACGGTCGAACTGCATACCTTCAACCACTTTCACTTGGGTTTCAGTACCTTTAGCCTCTTCGATGGTGATAACGCCTTCTTTCTTCACTTTTTGCATAGCCTCGGCAATCACTTCGCCAACGGCCTTATCGTTATTGGCAGAGATGGTGGCCACCTGTTGGATTTTCTCGTGGTTGTCACCAATTTCGCTCGATTGCTCTTTCAGGCTCTTCACAACGGCAGCCACAGCAATGTCGATACCGCGTTTCAGATCCATAGGATTGGCGCCGGCGGTTACGTTCTTCAAACCTGTGTTGAAGATAGCCTGTGCCAAAACGGTAGCGGTGGTGGTACCGTCACCAGCCTGATCGTTGGTCTTGGAAGCCACTTCCTTAACCATCTGAGCGCCCATATTCTCAACAGCTTCGCTCAATTCTATTTCTTTAGCTACGGTAACACCGTCCTTCGTAATTTGAGGTGCTCCGAACTTCTTGTCGATAATAACATTTCTACCTTTGGGACCCAAAGTAACTTTAACAGCATTTGCCAAAGCATCCACGCCTTTTTTCAATCCTTCGCGTGCGTCCCAATCATACATGATTTGTTTTGCCATATCTTGAAAAATTTAATGTTTAACGATTTAATTTACAAGTCTTTCGACCTGATTCTTATTACATGATAGCGTAAATGTCGCTCTCTTTCATGATCATATAAGTGTTGCCATCGAGTTTAAGCTCGGTGCCAGCATATTTGCCATAAAGCACAACATCACCTACCTTAACGGTCATAGGTTCGTCCTTCTTGCCAGGACCAACAGCTACAACAACGCCTTTTTGAGGTTTTTCCTTTGCAGTGTCAGGTATGATAATACCGCCTGCCGTTTTTTGTTCAGCTTCCGCAGGTTCTACCAAAACTCTGTCAGCCAACGGTTTAATTGAAATGTTCATAGTTTGATGTTTTAAGTTATACAATTTTATTAAGGTTGCAAATTTAAAAAAATTTTCTCTTTAAAAATCATGTCAAAATGTCAGTGTCTCTGTGTCATTCTCTTTCTGCCTTAATGTCCGAAAAAGCGCATTCTCGCTTATATCAGCGCGGCCATATATACTATATCAAAAACCGTGCCAAACATTTTGTTGTAGGTGCGTAGCGCGCTACGCACCTACGAGATATTCACAAAAAACGCCGCAAGGAGATATTTCCTCACGGCGTCATTTTGTATCAGAAAACGATTATCGCACGCAACGCACTGAGTAACCGTATGTTTTCTGGATATTATCACGCTCAACCGTTGCCTTGTTGTTGGCAATGCCACGATAGTAGGCAAACTGGCCGTTATCGCTGGCGCTCCATAGATAAGCAGCCGTACCTTGTTTGTCGGCAGCGGTGCCATTGAAGCAACCTGCAGGCATGATATTAAAGCCAGAAGCATTATTGTAGGATGCGTTCACACCCGGGAAGCAGGGCGAATCGGGCTGTACATCACCCGTGTAAGGAGTCCAACCCTCTTCGGAAGCCAACGCCTTGGCAATGTTGGACGTGTTGTCGTTGCAGGCGTAAGTGCCCTGGCTGTTGATATAGGTCAAAAAGTTGGACCATTCAGCATCGCTGGGCACATGCCAGCCGGCGGGACAAACGCCCTGTACGCCGCTCGGCGTACCGTTCGAGCCGGCAGCACCATTCATCACGGCCTTCCAGTTATAGAGATAACCGTACTTATCCACTTGTGTATTGTCGCCAGACGGATAGTAGCAGTATGCCACCGTGTCAGAAGCGGTAGTGCCCACTTTAATTTCTTTGCCATCTGCATAATGATTGGTGCGCATATTCTCTTTCAGCCAGCACTTCTCTCCCACTCTAATGGTATGATACTCATTACCCTCCACGTCAAGAACGGTCGTATTGCCACAATCGAAAGTAGTGTCACTCATGGCGTTATCGAATATACAGCGGACAGAAACAGCCAATCTGTTGTTGACGGCATACATTGACACTCTCGCACTACCCGAACTCAAGAATAGATAGTAAGGAATAGCGCCCTCATCAACGGTGGTACTCCAGAAATAAACATTGTTACCAAAATTACGTGTACCCCACTCGTCATATACCATACCGGCAGGTATAGCCGAAAAGCCACTGGCATTATTGCTTGACAACGAAGCATCAATAGAACAAGGTTCAAATAAGCCACCACCACCACTTGGCCATCCCGACGTGGAAGCCAATGCTCTGGCTATGTTGTTGCTATCGCCACCACACCAATATTGCTCATCTGAACGGAGATAGCTAAACATCTGCTCCCATTCGGCCTTTGAAGGCAAGTGCCAGCCGTTGGGACAAACGCCCTGGATGCCACTGGGATTGGAATTGTTGGCCGAAGCACTATGCATTGCAGCACGCCAGTTATACAAATACCCATAACCCGTCACATTGAAGATATGGTCGCCAGGAACATAACGATACGGGTCTGTTGGACTGAGAATGAGCGTATTATTAGCCGTATTAACCCCCAGTGGGATTTCCGTACCGTCAGAATAATGCTCCGAACGCAAACTCTCCTTCATCCAGCATTGGTTGCCGATGACAACTGTCTGATATTCATTCTTGTCAAAATCCTTGACAAAATCCCTACCACACTCAAAAGCAGCGGCAGAGGTGGTAAAACTCAACTCGTCACCATAAGCGGTTCCGGCATCATTCACAGCGTATGCCCGCACATAGTAGGTAAGGCCCGTTGCAAGGTCTGTGAGGTGGCTAACGAACGAGCCGACGCCGCTACCATCGGTGGTGTGGAAATCGGAAGTGACGGGATTGTGGGATGTGGACCAACAAACGCCACGAGTACGAACTGCCGTGCCTCCGTCCGAAAGCACACTGGCCAATACGTCGGCAGCATTGTCGGTTACATTGCGCACCTCATCAGTGGAAACAAGGGGTGTTTCCATATCAAATATAAGGGTAATCTCCTCATCAGCTCTCTGTGATTGAGCTAATTGGCGACTGTCGTATGCTTTGTCTTTGTAGGTTGCATAACCGGTATATTGCATTCTATCACCCGAAGTGAACGGCTTGTCGGTGAGCTTCTTTACCATCATCGACATTGGCGTGCCACGATAGGCGATGGCATTATGTCCACCCTGTCCCTGATTGACCAACTTGGTGGTGCTTACACCTTGCGAGGTGATGGCGGTCAACAGATAGACCTGTGATTGCTGCAGCGACACATCAAAATAGTGCGTACCCGCAGGCAGCGATTGGGCAACTTCGGTTACCTTCTGCCCTGCCATGTTGAACACCTGCAATGTCA
Organism: Bacteroidales bacterium; assembly: GCA_016285615.1. The sequence goes on along the minus strand of JAEERB010000039.1, from coordinate 520 downwards.
CATTCTCTTTCGCAGGCAATTGCATCGCCACTGTGGAAGTTCCATTGAACGGATTCGGGAATACATCCATCTGTACTTGAGATGCATTCACATCTTTAATACCCGTTGAACCGAGCATTAGCATCGTGTCGGGGAATATCAGTTTTTCCGTCCACGAGCGTGTCAGATTGACTACCAGCACCGAATCCAGACGCATATAAGAGCCGTCGGACAGCTGACCGGTAAACCGCAATGTTATCTGCTGCGCCGAAATGCCCGACACGAACAGAAGAAGGGCAAATAAGGAGAAAAGTTTTTTCATAATGACTATTTTTAAAGTGAATATTGCTTGGTTATGAAGTGAGGAGTGAGAAGTGAGAAGTGAGAAGTGAGAAGTGAGAAGTTAAGAATTGTTGATTGTTTAATTGTTGGTGTCATTCCGAGACGGTGGTTGAGCCTGTCGAAAACACCGTCGAAGGAATCTCTTTGAATTCTGAATTTGTTCTCTGTTCTTAATTATGAATTGTAATTATAAATTGAA
>JAEERB010000210.1 GCA_016285615.1 Bacteroidales bacterium | reverse complement strand
AAGCTGAAGAAACGCGCCTACAACCAAAGCGACTGGATTGCAAAGGGACTGAGTGCGGGCATGAATGTGCCTTACAACACTTCGCTGCTGGTGCGTACCGCCTTCACCGACACACAAACCAAGAAAGGGCGCTACAGCCGTTGGGAGAATGTCAAGTCGGTCTTTGCGGTCACCGACCACAACACACTGCGAGGCAAACACATCCTTATCTGTGATGATGTGCTAACCACGGGGGCGACTATGGAGGCCGCCATCAGCAAACTGACTGAGAATGGAGATGTTACGGTAAGTGTCGTCACCTTGGCCTGCGCAGGCTAAAGAGCGGCGACGGCGGCGGTAGTTGAGCATGAGGTAGTATCGGCAGCCGGAGCAAGCCACTCGCATCCACAGTTGCGGTCGCGACGGTGCGGACGGGCACCCACAACCTTGCGGGAACACGAAGTGCCAATCAGCAGAACGATCAGCACCAGAGCGGCTACTGTGCGGTATCTTCTCATACTATCTTACTATCGTGGCTTCGCGATCGGGACCCACTGAAACCACTGAAATGGGCACGTTCAGTTCTTTCTCGATATACTGCACATACTGCTTAAACTCAAGTGGCAGGTCGTCGTAGTTGCGAATATCGCTCACATCTTGCTGCCAACCGCGGAATTCGGTATAGATGGGCTTGATTTCCACCGTATTGTCGAAAGGCACACGTTGGGTCTGTTCGCCATTAATCTCGTAGGCAGTACATATCTTAATGGTCTCAAACTGAGACATCACATCGGCTTTCGTCAGCACAATCTCGGTCACTCCATTGAGCATAACGGCATACTTGAGTGCGGGCAGGTCGAGCCAGCCGCAACGACGCGGACGTCCTGTGGTGGCGCCATACTCGCCGCCAATCTCACGTAACGACTCACCCGTTTTATCGAACAACTCGGTCGGGAAAGGACCACTACCCACGCGGGTACAATAGGCTTTCACCACGCCAATCACTTTACCAGCTTTGGCAGGAGCCACGCCAAGACCTGTGAAGGCGCCGGCAGCGATGGTGTTCGACGATGTCACAAACGGATAGGCACCAAACTCCAAATCGAGCATTGTGCCTTGTGCACCTTCTGCCAAAACATGCTTGTCGGAATCGATATAGTTATTGATTTCGTATTCGCTGTCGATGAAGGTGAATTGTTTGAGGATACGCAACGAATCGAGCCATTTTTCCTCCATGGAGGGAAGCAACTCTGTATAATCGAAACCGTAGCGTTTCAATATATCTATATGGGCCGATTCCAGTGCACGATAGCGTTCCCAGAACGAAGGGAGAAGCACATCACCCACACGCAAGCCCGAGCGGGCGGTTTTGTCGGTATAGGTAGGACCGATACCTTTCAGCGTGGAGCCGATTTTCTTATCACCTTTGCCCTTTTCCATAGCAGCATCCAACAGACGGTGCGTAGGAAGAATCAGGTGGGCTTTTTTCGAAATAAAGAGGTTTTTGGTCGGCGTCAAGCCCATCTTTTCCAAAGCCTCAATTTCCTCTTGGAAAATGGTCGGGTCGAGCACCACGCCATTACCAATAATATTGACCTTGTCCTCATGGAAAATGCCGGACGGAATGATGTGAAGCACATGCTTCATACCGTTAAACTCCAAAGAGTGGCCAGCATTAGGACCGCCTTGGAATCTTGCCACAACATCGTAGCGGGGAGTCAGCACATCAACAGCTTTGCCTTTCCCCTCGTCTCCCCATTGTAAACCTAAAAGAATGTCTACCTTCATATTTTAAAATTTAAATGCGCAATAAGTCACTTTCCCGTGACGGGTAAGGTTTTACCTTTGTAAGCGAAAATATTGAAATCTAAAATCATTGTTGAGGAAGCGCATTACCCAAACAAACTGCAACATCCTTCTAACGGAGGCAAAAATACAAGATTTTATCGAACTTTACACACTCTCCGAAAAAAAAACTTTCATTCTGCCTTAGATGGTGCTTTTAAAGCTCCTCGGCTTGCAAAATAAAAGCTCTCAAACCTTGTTGCGGAGCCGTTTCGTCCAATTGGTGCACAGCCTCCATCAGCGGTTTCACCTTATCATCGGCCACAAACGTCAGGATGGCGGCGTTTAATGTCGGCCAAGCGTGCGTACCGTAGTGGGGTTCACCATCAACGGAGCCACGTCCTTGAACCTCAGGCCAATAGGTAAATCCACGGATTTCCAATTTGTCGAGAATATCCAACATGTCATTATAAAAGGCTTGGTAAAACGAAATAAAAACAGCTTTCATGCAGATTAGAATTTATAATGAATAGAAGCGATTTTCGTAAATGAAATAATGCTGATTTTTTATGACGCAAAAATAAAATAAAAAATATTGCGAAATAGTTTGCTATCGAAAAGTTTTTTAATTTTGTAAATCAAAACTCATACCAAAAGGTATTATAAAACCAAATTCAGGAGGCAAAAGACTATGCATGTACAATCAGACAAAGAGATCCAAATGATGCTCCAAAAGTTCTTTGGATTCAGTACATTCAAAGGCAACCAGTTGGCAATCATCAAAGCCTTGCTCAGCGGTAAAGATTGTTTTGTCATCATGCCTACTGGCGGCGGAAAATCCCTCTGCTACCAGTTGCCCGCGCTTTTGAGCGAAGGCACCGCCATTGTCATCTCGCCGCTTATCGCGCTGATGAAAAACCAGGTGGACGCCATCCGCAATTTCGGTACTGAAGAAGGCATCGCACATTTTCTCAACTCCTCGCTCACTAAAACCGAAATCAAGACCGTCAAGGACGACCTGATGTCAGGCAAGACAAAACTCCTCTACGTAGCGCCTGAGTCGCTGACCAAAGACGAGAATGTGGAATTCTTCAGAGACATCAACATCTCGTTCTACGCCATCGACGAAGCCCACTGTATCTCGGAATGGGGTCACGACTTCCGGCCTGAATACCGCCGCATACGTACCATTATCGACACTATCGGCAAGAAAGTGCCCGTCATTGCGCTGACCGCCACCGCCACCCCGAAAGTGCAGAACGACATCCAGAAAAACCTGAATATGGAGAAGGCCAAGGTGTTCATCTCATCCTTCAACCGGCCTAACCTCTATTATGAAATACGCGAAAAGACCGACCATATAGACAAAGACATTGTCAAGTTCATCAAAAACCACCCAGGCAAATCGGGCATCATCTACTGCCTAAGCCGCAAAAAAGTGGAAGAACTGGCCGAATTCTTGCAAGTCAACAAGATTAGAGCACTACCCTATCATGCTGGCTTAGACTCACATACGCGTGTCGAAAATCAGGACGCCTTCCTGATGGAAAAAGCCGACGTCATCGTTGCCACCATCGCCTTCGGCATGGGTATCGACAAGTCGGACGTGCGTTTTGTCATCCATTACGACATGCCCAAGAGCCTGGAAGGCTACTACCAAGAGACGGGACGTGCCGGCCGCGATGATGGCGAAGGTATCTGTATCGCCTTCTACGACTACAAAGACTTGTACAAATTGGAGAAATTCTCCACCAAAAAGTCGGTAGCCGAACAAGAGATTGTCAAACAGCTGCTCGCCGAGACCGCTGCCTACGCTGAGTCGTCGAGTTGCCGCAGGAAGCACCTATTGCACTACTTTG
>JAEERB010000209.1 GCA_016285615.1 Bacteroidales bacterium | reverse complement strand
CAGATTGTTCGTAAACACTCTCGATATTCTCCTGCAACTGCCAGCCATTGAGTTCTATCTGTTCCAACGTGTATTGGTACAGCAACCTGCTGTCGGTCTTGAGATGAATAATGCCATTGGGGCGCAGCAGATGCTTGTAACTCTCGACAAAACGCGGTGAAGTGAGCCTTTTACGCTCTTTTTTAGGCTGTGGATCGGGGAAAGTCACCCACACCTCCGATATTTCATTGGGCGCAAAAAAGCACTCCAAATCCTCGATTTTGCAACGCACGAAGGCCACATTGGCCATCTTCTCCTCCGTCGCGGTCTTGCAACCACGCCACAAACGAGCACCCTTTCTGTCGATGCCAATATAGTTGCATTCGGGATTACGACGAGCCAGCGCCAGCGTATATTCTCCCCTGCCGCAGCCAACCTCCAGAATGATGGGATGATCATTCTTAAAGAACTGCTGATGCCACTTGCCCTTCAAGTCGAACTTGTCGTTTCTGATATCATAATCAGTATGTTGGAACAGAAGTTCAAAAGTTTCGTTCTCCGCAAAGCGGGCCAGCTTGTTCTTCGACATGTCTATCTTATTGGTTTTGAATTTGTATTAAGTTGTAATAACGTCCGCCCAGTTGCATCAGTTCGTCGTGTGTGCCACTTTCAAGGATAACGCCATCGTGCATCACCACGATCCTGTCGGCGTGGCGGATGGTGGAGAGCCGATGGGCAATAACCAGCGACGTGCGGTTTTCCATCACCGAATCGAGCGCTTGCTGCACCTGTTTTTCCGATTCAGTATCCATGGCCGAGGTGGCCTCATCGAGAATGATAATCGGCGCATTGCGTAGCACAGCGCGAGCAATGCTGATACGTTGCCGCTGGCCGCCCGACAGGTTCAGTCCGCGGTCGCCAATGGGCGTGTCGAAGCCTTCGGGCAACTCCATGATGAAATCGTAGGCATTGGCCACCTTGGCGGCATTTTCAATCTGCTCGCGCGTGGCAGCCGGCGCTCCGAACGCTATATTATTGGCAATGGTATCGTTAAAAAGAATGATATCTTGGGAAACATAGGCAAACAGTGAACGCAGGTCATCAATGCGGAACTGCCTGATGTCGGTGCCATCAATGAGAATGCGCCCAGTTGTAACATCGTAAAAACGCGGTAGCAGGTCGGCCAGCGTCGATTTACCCGAGCCCGACTGCCCTACCAGTGCCACCATCTCACCTTTATGAATCGTCAGTGAAATATTCTTCAACACTTCTGCCGACTCATAGGCAAACGACACATCGTCAATCTCAATGTCACGATGAAATTCGCTTACCCTTTGCGCATGCGGCGCCTCCTCTATAATCTCTTCAGCGTCAATGATTTCATAAATCCTATCCAAGGCGGCCAATCCACGACGGTAGTTGGAAACAGCCGTCGAAATGTTCTTGGCAGGATTAATCACCTGCGTGAAAAGGCCGATGTAGGCAATGAACAAAGGCGCCGTGAGCGATGAGGAAGAATCCAAAACCATCATGCCACCGAAAACCAGGACGATCATCACCACGGTCACGCCCAAAAATTCGCTCACTGGCGACGCCAAATCCACACGACGGTATATTTTCTTCTGACGACCGGTAAAATCGCTGTTATGCTTGTCAAAAACGGCCTCTGCATGTTTCTGGGCGTTAAAGCCCTTGATGATGCGCAATCCCGAAAGGCTCTCCTCCACATGTGCCAACAGAGCACCCAAGCGGCCCTTGGCGTTTTTCGACTGCTTGCGCAACGATTTGGAGATGCGGGCAATAATCAGACCAGCCAATGGCAGTAGCACCAGCACAAAGAGGGTTAACTGCCACGAAAGCGCCAAAAGCGTCACCAGATAGAGCAAGACTGTCAGTGGCTCGGTCAGCAGTTGCTGGAACGACTTGAGCACGGTAAACTCTATCTCCTGCGTGTCGTTGACAGCGCGCGAAATGACATCTCCTTTTTTTTGTTCGCTAAAGAATGATAATGGAAGAATGAGCACCTTGTGATAAAGGCGGTCGCGCAGACGGCGGACCACATCGGCACGCACCGGAGCGAGCAGCCACTGTCCCCAAAAGTAGAACAGATCCTTTAACAAGAAAAGCACTATAAAGTAGAGTACGATGACCAAAAGCGAATTGGCGGGATTACTCAAGTCCACCAGCTGCGAGCTCACTTCCATCAGTTTGGCCGTCACAGGGCTCAGATTGTTGAGATGTCCTTGGAAAACCAACATCACAAATGGCTCCAGCAACATCATCGTCACAATAGCGAAAAACACAGAGAGCAAATTGACCAGCACAATACCGACCAACTTGTGGCGATATGGGGAAAGCAGCTCTTTAAAAGTGTGTTTTGCCATAATGATTTATAGGTTGCAAAGATACGAAATAATTGTCGGCTACGGACATAAAAAAAGCGAGGCCGTTGGCCTCGCTTTTTCATCATATATAGATTATAGATTACATCTTCGAGATTTTCTTAACGGCAATACCCTTGTCGGTGAAGATTCTCAGGAAGTAAACACCTGAAGGATAATTTTCCATTGACACCTGGAAGTCGCCATTCTTAACGCTGGTCTCGGTGAAGATAAGCTGACCGTTCATACCAATAATGTCATATTGGGTGGTCTTCAGATTGCCGGTAGCCACATTCACTACAGAAACCGTAGGATTCGGGTAAACAGCAATGTTAGCCAGATCTTCAACTTCGTTGATACCAACTGCGTAGATGTACTCGCCAACGGCCACCTCACTGGTATCGGCATTCTTAACGGCGATAGCCTTAACGGTGGTTGTATTGGTGATTACGAACGGGTTGATATAGAGAGTTGATGCAGCGGTAGGAACAGAACCGTCGGTGGTATAATAGATTTGAGTACCTTTGGTTTCGCTCGTCAGTTGTACATTCTTTGATGAGTAGAACTTACCAGGTTCGGGCAAGAACTCAGGAGCAGCCACCTTAACGGTGAAGTTGTGGGTAACGCTTACAGGTTCGTTAATGGGCGATTTGTCATCACGTACCAGTGACATGGTAATTGCATAATCACCAGCGGGCAGGTCAATCGACATAGCCAACAGTTTTCTCAAGGTATCTGAAGTCCAATAAGTAGGTTCCTGACCAGGAATTTCAACCTTAAGCAGACCATCTGCAGATTCTGCAATGGGGAAATAATTAACCTTGAGATCCAATTTGAATGCATTAACGAATACTTCGCCTTCAGCGGGAACAAGCATGTCAATTGAGGGGAACAAGTATGTAGCTACAGCCACCTCGCTGGGAGATTGAGTACCTTTCCAAGCTTTGGCCTTGATAGTGGTCGTGGTGGTGATGTTGATAGGTGTGCTGAAAACTGTTGAATTTTCATCAGGATCCGTACCGTCCAAAGTGTAACGGATGGTAGCGCCTTCGGTGCCGCACAAGATAGTCACATCGATAGGTTCAATGTATGAAGTAGCTTGATGAGCAGGTGTAAACGAAGGTGTTGCTACGAACAGGTCAGCGATAGCCTTAACGACAGTCTTCACGGTGTCGTAGTGGTTGATACTGGTCAGCGTAATAAGAGCGGTATCGTTCTTGGTACCAACGTAGGTGATGGTCAGAGGAGCATCGGTAACATTGTAGTTCATCGAGGTGACGCT
>JAEERB010000208.1 GCA_016285615.1 Bacteroidales bacterium | reverse complement strand
ATTTTTTCCGAAACAAGAGGATAACGCCTCACGAAATTTTCGTACTTTTGCAGCCAATTTCAGCCTTGGTAAAGGCGAGGGGTAGCCCTATAATATTCCACTGATTATTAACAAATTATAGGACTGCCATTATGGAAAAGACCAAACTCCGTTCCTACATTTACAACGCCGTCATCATCCTACTTCTGGTAGCGGGAATTGTTTACGTGGTGCTTCAATTCACCCATTTCGGGCACGTGGAATACACTGACAACGCCCGCGTGTGCCAGTACATCGCTCCGCAGAACACCCGCGTGCAAGGATTCATCCCAAAGGACTTGCATAAGTTTTGATGAACGTGTGTAGAAAAATATGGTTGGGATTATAAATAGAATCGGAGAAATAAGTATCTTTGCGGATTGAAATTTTAAATAATATAATATGTCTTATCAATCTATAGATGAACTGCAAACTCTTTTAAGTCAAGAGGTGTTTGGCGACAGGCAGGACAGTAAAAAGGCAGCTGGGCGGGCATTGGGCACGTTCATAGAGACAATTGTTTTTTATTTGCTTCGCCAATGGGGAGAGAACGACTCCATCGCTATTGAGAGGCCTTTAGCTGAATATGGAAGAGAAGAAATTACTCATAATGTGGAGTTTACATTACATCCTCTTCGTAAGATTATTCCTTCATTTGAACTATCTGCAAATATATCTCCAACATCCAAGTGTATTGCAAATCACATACAGCTACCTGAATCATTTAATCTAAAATCAAACAAAGTCATTAACAATGGAATTATACAAAATGCATGTGTGGTTGGGGAAAACAACAATTCAATAGCTATTGTTTCTCCCGATAGAATTACTTCAGAATCTACAATTTTACATGCATATATTCTTGATAAACATGCTTACGCGATGATTGAGTGTAAACGTGTGGGAAAAGAAGGAGATGCTAAAGGACCTCAGACAATCGAGAAGGCCAAACAGGGTGCTTATGTTGCCAAAACAACATCTTCGCTACAGAAAGTACGCAATGACCAAGGTGGACTCGACGGTGTTTATTATGTGAACGGCAATGCACATGTCGGTCCATATTCTCAATTACTCAACGAAATTATTTTCAACGGAGAGCCACAGCAGTTGAGAGATTTCACCCTGTCCATTGGCGTTGTGAGTAATCACGGCAATTGGTTCACATCGGGCAATCAGAATAAGGAAATGAAAGTTCTCGCTCAGAGTTACGACTGGTTGCTGTTTCTTACCGACGAGGGATTAGCACAGTTTATCATTGATTTGCTACGTTCCCCGCAACGTAGATTCAAAGCTGTCCGAGATGCTTTTATTGCCAGCTACCCACCTGCAGGAGGTCCCAAAGTGGATAATGCTTTTACCAAGAAGAAGATGGAGCAAACTGCCCATTTCGCATTGGATGCATACTTTGCAGAGAACATATCCAGTATTGAGAGCTGGTTCAATATTATATCGCCCAATGACGGCACACTGCATGAATTAAAACACATTCTTAAAACACTCAAAAACAAAGATTGGAGGACTATACTATGACAGCAGGAAGACATGTGAATACATTAAGTCAGAGTTGGTGTACGCCTCCTAAGTATGTCAATGCTATCAAGCGTTTTTGGAATGGTCGCATTGATTTGGACCCATGTTCCAACGACTACTCTGTTGTTAAGGCTGAAATAGAATATCGTTTGCCCGAGCACGATGGGCTGAAAGAAAGCTGGAACTATCCTACTGTGTATGTCAACCCGCCTTATGGAGCTGATAGAGAACGTGGAACTACTATTAAGAATTGGTTAGCAAAATGTGCTACCACTCATCGTGAATATGGTTCAGAAGTCATAGCCCTCATTCCTGTAGCCACAAATACCTCACATTGGAAGAAGTGTATTTTTGGCGTAGCCGATGCCATCTGTTTTCTATATGATACACGTCTTCGTTTTCTTGAAAATGGGTATGACACAGGGAAAGGTGCACCTATGGCCTGTTGTATGATTTATTGGGGAAATAATGTTGAAGGATTCCGAAATATTTTTCTTCAATTTGGAGCTGTTATTGATATTAGAGAATTGAAAGATGTTCCTATAGGAGAAGATGTCCTTATTCCAGCACTGGAACTTGCATGAAAGGCATGTGACGAAACATGGTATACGGTCATATCGTCGAAAATGAGATGCAGGATATAGAGGCCGTACAGTGCATGCGTATGATCGGTTTCAACATCACATTCCTCGTGTATGCATTGTCGATGAAAAGGGAAGGAACGAACTCTATAAGGAGTATGATGAAACAAGACTTGGAAGGAGAGAAACTGTTTCGGCAAATCGTTGACGAAACCCCTGCGGAACTGAAAACGCAGTTGCGCTTCTCGGATTCTATTGCTGAAAAAATCGACGGCATACTTAAAGAGAGAGGTATGTCGCAGAGAGAATTGGCGAAAAAAACTAACAAAACCGAAGCCGAGGTTTCGCGTTGGCTTGGCGGCACACACAATTTCACCCTCCGGACATTGGCCAAAATTTCGCTTGTGCTTGGCGAGGATTTGATACGAGTTTAGAAATATCCGTAAATGAAGTGATATGACCATCGGTAATTTTTGGATATCGTTTCTGTCTGTGCTCAACGCCATGAGCCCCTATCTGCTGCTGGGATTCCTTATCGCCGGAATCCTGCACGTGTTCGTGCCGAAGCGGTTCTATGCCAAGTATCTGTCGCGCGACAACAAGCTTTCGGTGCTGTGGGCGGCGTTGTTGGGCATCCCGCTGCCACTCTGCTCGTGCGGTGTCATCCCCACGGCCGTCGGGCTCAAGAACGAGGGTGCCTCGAAAGGGGCGGTGGCCTCGTTCCTCATCGCCACGCCGCAGACGGGCATCGACTCCATCCTGGCCACCTTCTCGCTGATGGGCTTGGGCTTCGCCATCGTTCGCCCCGTGGCCGCACTGGTCACCGGAATCTGCGGCGGCTTCCTGGTGAACCGTTTCGTGAAAGCCGACGAGGGCGAATACGTTTCCGAGGCATCCTGCAAAGTGGAAGGCGGCAACCGACTGTGGCGCGTGCTCAAGTACGCCTACTTTGACATGATTCAGGATATCGGGCTGCGATTGGTCATCGGGCTGTTGGTGGCCGTCCTCATCAATGTGGCCGTGCCCGACGAGTTCTTCCTCTCTTTCGGGAGCCAGCCGCTGTTGCAGATGTTGGTCATTCTGGTGGTGGCGGTGCCGATGTACATCTGTTCCACCGGCAGCATCCCCGTGGCGGCGGCCCTGATGATGAAAGGCCTCTCGCCCGGTGCCGCCTTGGTGATGCTGATGGCCGGTCCGGCAGTCAACATCGCCTCCATCCTCGTGGTGAAAAAGTCGATGGGCAGCCGTTTCACGTGGATCTATCTGCTCACCATCGTGGGTTTCTCCATCCTTTTCGGACTGCTGATCAACGCTTTCGGCATCGATATCGTCGGCATGTCCGAAAGTTGCGGAATGCACGGTGCCTGCTGCCACGCGGAGGCCGCCGCGCCCAGCGTGTTCAAAATCGTATGTTCGTCATTATTAGTTTTATTCATCATAATTGCACTGGGTATGAAATTCTTTGACAAATTCAAGAAACAGGAAACCGAAGCCGGGACGGTGGTTTATGCCG
>JAEERB010000207.1 GCA_016285615.1 Bacteroidales bacterium | reverse complement strand
CGACATCTGCCGCAAGCACGGACTCAACCAGCAACTGATACCGTATTTCATTTCGTCGCACCCGGGGTGCCGTCTGCGCGACATGGCGGAACTGGCCATAACGATGAAAGGCATGGGCTACAAACTGGAGCAGATTCAGGACTTCACCCCCACCCCTATGACGCTGGCCACCGAGATGTACTACACCGGTTACAACCCCGCCACCATGGAGAAGGTGTTTGTGGCCCGCCACCCCAACGAGAAACGCGAACAGAACCGCATGTTTTTCTGGTACAAAGCCGAAAACCGCAACGCCATACGGCAGTCGCTGATAAAATCGCACAACGAGGATCTGATTAGGAAAATTTTTGGCAATTGACAATTGACAATGAACAATTAAATTTTTGTAGGGACGCACTGCGTGCGTCCGAATACATTTTTTTGAACACGGATGGCACGTATGAAGAAAGGTTCAGTGAACCTTTCGATAGCCGAAGGCGGAGAACATGAAGAAACAGCCAGTGGCTGTTTCGATAGCGAAGCGGAGAATATCAAGTCCGCAACAACCAAACATGAATTGCCACAAATTATTCATAAATTATGCCACCCCTTCGGGGTTCAATATGTATTCGACGATTTCGTTTTCGCAGGGGTTCACACCCCTGCCTATGGTATGCCGCCCCTTCGGGGCTAAGCCATTCCAACAAAACCCCGTAGGGGTGAAATAATACAGGCTGGTGGCGTAAGCCCCTGCTAAGAACGTAATACATTCCAATTAGAAGTCCGTAGGACTGGCACAAAACGCCCGTGCTACCACGTAAGGACGCACTGCGTGCGTCCGAAAAATACACCGCAACATTTTAAACATGACACACGAAGTGTTGATGAACACAGATAAAATAGATGAATTTGTGAATAATTGCCATAATTTACCCATTAATTAATGGTAAATTTACGGTAATTTTCGTAAAAAGAAGCTCCCGATTTCTCGGGAGCTCATGACAAAAAATTATTCTATTAAATATAATAGCCTCTATTTGTTGCGGAAGTAATTCACCAGGGCGCTGAGCAGTCCCAGTCCGATGAAACCGCCGGGGGCGAGGACGAAGAGCAGCATGGCGTCGCCTTCAACGAATTTGAAACCGAAAGCCGAGCCGCTGCCGAGTATCTCGCGCAGGAGTCCGAGCAGTGTCAGTGCGAGGGTGAAGCCCAAGCCCATGAACAGGCCGTCGAAAAGCGACAGCAGGGGGTTGTTCTTCGAAGCGAAGGATTCGGCACGTGCCAGCACGATGCAGTTCACCACGATAAGGGGTATGAACAAGCCCAGAGCCTCGAACAAGGCGGGCACGTAGGCTTCCATCACCATTGCCAGCATTGTTACAAATGTGGCTATGATAACGATAAACGCCGGAATACGCACCTTGTCGGGAATGACGCTTTTGAGGCACGAGATAACGATGTTGGACATGATAAGCACAAAGGTGGTGGCCAAGCCCATGCCCATGCCGTTGATGGCCGAGGTGGTGACGCCCAAGGTGGGGCACATACCCAGTACCAGCACAAAAGTGGGGTTTTCTTTTATCAAGCCGTTTTTGGCTATTGTTCCAATTTTCGAAAGAATGTTACTCATTTGCTGTTCCTCCTTTCACTTCGTTAAAAGCTTTGTAAGCACGGTTTATAGCGTCGCAGAAAGCGCGCGAGCTGATAGTAGCAGCAGTGATGGCATCCACTTCGCCTTTGTCCTTTCTTACTTTAATAATATTTTTGCCAGGATTTTTGCCGATAACGGTACGTGGACTTTCGAGGTCATATACAACTCTGCCATTATCTTTCATTTCTTGGCCGTCATTGTCATACTTTGCAGGTTTGAACCAGTTCTTGGCTTTTTCTCCAAGACCCGGAGTCTCTTGAGTTTCGAGCACATTGTAGCCGGTAATGTTGCCTTCGGCGTCGAAACCTACCATTACGCCAAGGTGTCCGCTGAAGCCATCTTCGCTAAATGACTCAACGGCAACCCCGACAAGGCTGTCTGAAGCATCGTAAGCAAGTTTACAAATGATGCTATCAAACTTTGTAGTGTCTTTGTCGTTTTTCAACGTCACTTTTTGAAATTTAGTAGTATCATATTCAGGCAACACCTCTTTTAATGCTATTTCGACTTTATCTGCTTTTGCTTTTGCTATAGGTTTTTTGGTGGCATTGTTCAACAGTGCCAAAGCGGCTGCCGACACCACCGCGATGATGGTCAGCGACAGAATCATATTCACTAATGTAGATTGAGCTTTCTTTGCCATAACTCCTCCTTATTTTGCAAAACGTTTTGGTTTGAAACCTTTGTTAATCAGCGGCACGCAGGCGTTCATCAGCAGTATGGCGAACGACACGCCTTCGGGGTATGCGCCCCAGTTACGTATGATAATGGTGAGCAGTCCGCATCCGATGCCGAACACTACCTGTCCCCATTTGGACATTGGCGATGTTACCATATCGGTAGCCATGAAACACGCACCAAGCATTATGCCGCCTGTAAATATGGAAAGAACAGGATTTATATATCCAACCAATTTTTCAGTTCCATCAACAATTTCCATGTGTACGGGATTGACCAGCCAAAGAATAAGGCTAAAAATAAATGCTGTTCCTATGAAAGATACCGGAATGTGCCAAGTGATAATTTTTTTCCATAACAAATAGAGAGCTCCCAAAAGAATGAACAGTGCCGATACTTCTCCGAACGAACCACCGATGTGACCGATGAAAACATTCCAGCAATCATCCCAGAAATCAGCTTGGAAAGGATTTACACCCTCATTGAACAATCCAAGAGGAGTTGCACCAGTTGTGGCATCGGTTGTTGGGACACTAACCATTGAGAACAGGTTCTGTCCAGGTAACGGCCATGTGGTCATCTGTACGGGGAACGAGATAAGCAGGAACACACGTCCCACCAAAGCGGGGTTGAAGGGGTTCTTGCCCAATCCGCCGAACGACATCTTGCCTATACCGATGGCAACTAGAGCTCCGATAATTACAAGCCACATCATTTCCCGTGTTGCAGGGACGTTGAAAGCAAGCAGCAGTCCTGTTACCACAGCGGAACCGTCGCCGATGGTTGTCGGGACTTTCAACAAAAATTTCTCTATAAGCCATTGAAACAGCACACAACTGGCCACAGAAATGATACTGATCAACAGCGCGTTAAGGCCAAAATAGGCTATAGCGACCAGCAATGCCGGCATCAATGCCAAATTGACACGCCACATTATTCTATCTATTGACTCTCCGCTATGTACGTGGGGCGAGCCTGAAACGTTTAATAACTTCATTGTTGATTACTTTATGTTATGTTGGTTATTTCTTTTGTTGCATTTGACGGAGTTTGGTCTTGGCCAGACGTATCTCATCTGTGAGAGGCTTGTGGGCCGGACACGAGAAGAGGCAGCATCCGCACTCCATACAGTCCATCAGGTGGTTGTCGGCGGCCTCTTGGAACTTGCCGTTGTTGATGAGGCTCGAGAAGAGGTAAGGCTCCAGTCCCATGGGACATGCCTTGACGCATTTACCGCAGCGTATGCAGTCCTGTTCCTCGAAACGGTAAGCCTCTTTCTCGCTGATAAGCAGCATGCTCGAAGTACCTTTCACGATAGGTCCGTCGATATTGACGATGGCTTTGCCCATCATTGTGCCGCCGCT
>JAEERB010000038.1 GCA_016285615.1 Bacteroidales bacterium | reverse complement strand
CCTGGGTTTGTGTAAAAATGGTACAAAAAAATACTCCCGCACGCTTGTTGGCTTGTGCTGTATTAGTTTTCGCCGGAGCTATCGGCAATGTGATTGACTGTATTTTTTATGGCAAAATATTTTCCGTCAGCGAATATTATGGTTCCGTAGCCCAATGGGGTGGTCAATATGCCCCATGGCTACAAGGAAAGGTAGTGGATATGTTGCGATTTGACTTGTTTACCATCCATTTTCCAAGTTGGTTTCCTTTTTGTGGTGGACAATATATGAGTTTCTTCCCTGCCATTTTCAATTTGGCCGATACATGGGTAACAATAGGCTTGTTTGCTACTATCCTATTTTGTTATAAGCCCTTATCTCAATTTATCGCTTCTTTTGAAACGAAAAAATAAAATATATTATGTTTCAAAAACTATCAATGGCAGTTTTTTTTGTTCTCTTTGCTATTGCTAGTGTAAAAGCACAATCTTACATAGTGGATTCCATTGCCATTAGTGGCAATAAAAAAACGAAAAATGCTATTATTTTAAGAGAATTAGTCTTTCAACCCGGAGATACATTATCCGAACAAGATATTGACCCGTTGATAGAAGAATCTAAAAACAATCTCAGCAATATTGAACTATTCAATCTAATAGACATTGTCTATCTAATACAAGGCGACAAAATTGAGTTTCATGTAAGAGTAGAAGAACAGTGGTACTATATTCCTTATATATATATACGTTCTGCTAAAGGCAATTTTAATACATGGTGGAAAACCCGGCAATGGAATATGCTCACCTATGGTTTACAAGTGAAAAATGCAAACTTTTCAGGTAGAAGAGATTATTTTTCCGTTGCAGTGGCATTCGGCTATGACAATGCCCTATCGGTACAATATGCTATGCCGTATATTACCAAAAAACGAAATTTCGGTTTGCAATTTGGTGTTAGTGCCAATGCAAGCAGAAAAGTCGCATACACTGTTGACAACTACCAATTGCAATATTTTTTAAGCAATAAAAAAATCATCAGAAAAGGATTTTCCGTATCGGCGGGTTTTACCTATCGTCCGAAATATCATCTCACTTGGCAGGTAGACATCGCCTATCACCACACTTTATATGGCGACACTATTTTTAAAAACTATCCCGATTTTTGGACCAACAACACCATCAATTATTTTCAATTTTATACTAAATTGAAATTAGACCATCGAAATTATGCTTCCTATCCTTTAGAAGGTTATTATATAGATGTAATTGGTGAAAAGTTGGGATTTGGTCTTCCATTTGAGCATGTTCATGCAGGTTCTCTGCAGACCAATTTTCGCTACTATGTGCCTGTTGTCAAACAATTGTATTTCGGTATAGGTATGACAGCCTACACCGTTTGGGGTCGCTATCCGTTGCAAGTGGTGAAATGTTTGGGAGCCAACGACATTGAAATGCGGGGATTGTATTCTTATTTGATTCCGGCTCAACATTTAATCTTGCTGAAAACCAATTTCAAAGTGGAATTGTTGTCACCGAAATTTGTAAGAATAAGAAATTGGGATACAAGAATAGGACATTTGAGTTTTGCTTGTTATTGGAATTTTTTCTCCGACATGGTCTATTTTATCCCGGATGCAAACTATAATTCTTTAAGCAAATCTTCCCCGCTAAACCAATTACAAAACATTTTAGGCATGGGATTGGATGTTGTTACGTCATACGACAAAGTTATTCGACTTGAAATATCATACGATTTTCAACTGGGAAAGATTTTTTATGGGCTGAATTTTAAAGCCGGAATATAAATTAAACCATTTAAAATCAATTATTTAAAACAAATATTCAATATTTAAAAAAAATTTTTTTATTTTTATATGTTTGATATTCAAAATAATTGTACATTTGCATTTTAAAATTTAAAGAAAAAGAATATTATTAATATTTAAAAATTTTAGTAAAATGACAAAAGCAGATTTAGTAGCAGAAATCGCTACAAAAACAGGTGTAGAAAAAGCACAAGTACAAGACGTAGTAGAAGCATTCATGGGAACAGTTAAAGCTTCTTTGTTAAAGAAAGAAAACGTATATTTGAGAGGATTTGGTAGCTTTATTATTAAAGCAAGAGCTCAAAAAACTGGTAGAAATATTTCTAAAGGTACCACTTTGAATATACCGGCTCACAATATTCCGGCTTTCAAACCAGCTAAATCATTCGCAAATACTATCAAGGCAAAAACAAAAGTTAAATAATTAAAACATTAGTACTATGCCAAGCGGTAAAAAAAGAAAAAGACATAAAATGTCAACGCATAAACGCAAAAAACGTTTACGCAAAGACAGACATAAGAAGAAATAGTTTTTACTAACTATTTTTACATATAAAACTAAATCGCATATTCCCCAATTTGTGAATATGAGGTTTAGTTTTTTTATTTTTAACTGTTTTTATAATAAAATTTTTTATAACAAGGAGTTGTTTTGAGTAAGGAATTATTTATAGGTTCAGATGAGAATGAGGTGAAAATCGCCTTGTTAGAAGATAAGATTTTAGTAGAATTACACAAGGAAAAAACTTCTGATGACTTTCGCGTCGGCGACATTTATATAGGTAGAGTTAAAAGAATTATTCCGGGGTTGAATGCTGCTTTTATAGACATCGGTCACGAAAAAGATGCCTTTTTGCACTATTTGGATTTAGGTCCTAATATATTAACTTTCAACAAATATGTAAAAAATTGCTTGAATGGAAATATAAAAAGTTCTTCCTTGGAAAATATTGATATAGAACCACAAATTGCTAAAACAGGAAAAATAAAAGATGTACTTTCTGTAGGAGATTTGGTACTTGTACAAATAGCAAAAGAAGCCATTTCGACCAAAGGTCCCCGTTTGACAGGTGAAATATCGTTAGCAGGCAGATATAGTGTGTTGGTACCTTTTTCCGACAAAGTGATGTTGTCACAAAAAATTGCCGGTAAAGACGAAAGAAACCGTCTTCGCAAAATTATGACAAGCATCAAAGCTAAAAATATGGGTATCATTGTTCGAACTGTTGCCAAAGATCAAAGCATGGCAGTGCTGCATGCAGATATGCGAGCTATGATGGATAAATGGAAAGAGGTGGTAAAGCATATCAGCGGCACCAAATTCCCTAAACGTATCATCAGCGAGTTGGACAAAGTTTCCACCATATTGCGAGATATGCTCAACGACACCTTTGATGCCATCTATGTCGGACAAAACTATTTTCAAGAAGTAAAATCTTACATTAATACTATTGCCCCTGAAAAATTAGACATTATCAAACTACACAAGGGGAATATTCCTATTTTTGAATACTACGGCATTGACAAACAGATAAAAAGTTCTTTCGGCAAAAGTGTTTCCATTCGTGGAGGCATCTATTTGGTGATAGAACACACCGAAGCCATGCACGTTATAGATGTCAATAGTGGTCACAGAGTCAATTCCGAACACACACAAGAAGACAATGCCTTGGAAGTGAACATACAGGCTGCCAAAGAGATAGCTCGTCAGTTACGGTTGCGAGATATGGGAGGTATTATCATCGTAGATTTTATTGACATGCGATTGGCAGAACACCGAAAGGAACTTTATACTTGCATGGTAGATGCCATGAATGCCGACAAAGCTCGACATACCATTTTGCCGATTAACAAATTCGGCTTAATACAAATCACCCGACAAAGAGTTCGTCCAGCGGTAGATATTGAAGTAAGAGAATGTTGTCCGTCGTGTAACGGAACCGGTATGGTACGTCCACCTGTATTGATTGTTGACGATATTGAAAACAATTTACAGTTGGTGGTAGAACGACAAAAAGAGAAAAAACTTACTTTAGAAGTCCACCCATTTCTATATGCCTATCTTCATCAAGGACTTATTAGCAAACGATGGAAATGGATGTGGAAATATAAATGCAGACTTAAAATAGTGGCAAGAGAATCGTTCCAATTTTTGGAATATAGATTTTTCAGCGACCATATCGGAGAAATCAATTTTTGGATGCCGACCGGCACCAATTCTGAATATAGAGAAATACAGCAATAGAAATGTTAAAAAAATGGCTTTGTTGTTGTTTGTTATTGCTTAACTTCTATGCCGGTGCCCAACAAATTGCACTATTAAAATATAGAGGTGGCGGTGATTGGTATGCCAATCCGACATCCTTGCCCAATTTAATCAAATTCTGCAACAAAGAATTGAAAACCGATTTAGACCTAACTCCTGCCACAGTAGAAGTAGGAAGCAACGAAATTTTCAATTATCCTTTTTTACACATGACCGGACATGGAAATGTATCTTTTTCGGATGCGGAAGTGAAAAATTTGCGTAAATATCTTATTTCCGGAGGATTTTTGCACATAGACGACAACTATGGCATAGACGTTTCGGTGCGAAGAGAAATGAAAAAGGTTTTTCCGGAATTAGATTTTGTGGAGTTGCCATTCTCTCACGATATCTATCACCAAACTTTCAATTTCAGCAACGGACTGCCGAAAATTCATGAACACGACAACAAACGTCCTCAGGGGTTTGGTTTGATATATAAGGGCAGACTGGTATGTTTTTATACCTATGAATGTGATTTAGGCGACGGCTGGGAAGATGCCTCCGTACATGGAGATGATGAATCCACAAGATTGAAAGCTTTGCGAATGGGAGCAAATATTATTCACTATGTATTTACCAATTAGAAGATGGAACCAGTGAGAATTGACAAATGGATGTGGATGGTAAGGTTGTTCAAAACGCGGACATTGGCAACCGATGCCTGCAATGCCGGCAAAGTAAAAGTAAACGACCAAAATGTAAAACCTTCCAAAGATGTTCAAACAGGAATGAAAATTCATGTACGAATAGGACAATTGCAAAAAGAAGTGGTGGTGATAGATGCTCCAAAAAGCAGAATTGCCGCCAAAATGGTTCCCGACTTTTATACAGATGTTACTCCGCAAGAAGAATATGATAGAATAAAAATGCTTCACACCCGATTTGAAACACGACCATCCGGTTTAGGACGACCCACAAAAAGAGACAGACGACAATTAGATTATTTGAAAGATTTTCTCTCAGATGATTTGGATGAATAGTTATTAACAATTTGAAAATATAATTTATTGAAAAACATTAAAATAATGAATAAAGTAGTATGGATAACAGGTGCCTCCTCCGGTATAGGAAGGGCTACTGCATTAGAATTTGCAAAAAAAGGTTATTGTTTGATTATCACAGCTTTGGAAGAAGATATTTTGGAAGAAGTGAAAGCCAAGGCTTTGTCATTGGGTGCTCCGGATGTATTTGTTCTTCCATTTGACTTATCCAATACGGAAGAGTTGGCAAATTTGGCAGAAACCGCATGGACTCATTTCGGTCGCATTGACATCATGTACAACAATGCAGGTATCAGCCAACGAGGAACTACCGTGGAAACAGAAATGAAAGTCATTAACAAAGTGATGAATATCAATTACTTTGCTCCGGTTATCATCGTTAAACAAATTTTGCCGAAAATGATACAACAAGGTGGAGGTCAATTGGCGGTAACTACCAGCATAGCAGGAAAATTCGGATTTCCTTTGCGTTGTGCATATAGTTCCTCCAAACATGCTTTATATGGATTTTTTGAAACAATTGCAGCCGAAAATTACAAAGACAATATTCATGTCACCATAGTTTGTCCGGGAAGAGTTAGAACCAATATTTCTCTCTATGCTCTTGAAAAAGACGGCAAACAACATGGCAAAATGGATAAAGGACAGGCTTTCGGCATATCTCCTGAAAAAGCCGGCAAACAAATAGCAAAGGCTATCATTAAGAAAAAAAGAGAAGTGCTAATAGGAAGCAAAGAATTGGTGATGGTATATATAAAACGATTTTTCCCCGGCTTGTGTGCCAAAATAGCTCGCTCTATTTCTAGCATGTAAAAAATCTCCATTATTTTTAAAATATCTAACATTTCCTTTTTCCCACTATTCTTATTCCATAAAAAAACAAGTTCAAACATTAACTTTTCAACTTGATTTTTTTAACAAAAAAATTTTTTACAAGAGAAAAGTAAAATCATTTATTTTTATTTTTGCACTTTGTATAAGCCGTTTGCTTACTTTTTTTTATGTTACAGGATTATTCATCATTCGGTCCGGCATATCGGAATTTCAAAGTGAAGGAGGGAGTTTTTGTCCCTGAGCCTACAGCATCCTTTTCCGGAGAAAATCCGTTTACAAAAATGGCTCCCATACGAGGAGAACTCAAAGATATCCGATTCGACGGAACCTACACCTATCTTGATAAATCGCTGAAATTCAAAATATGGCATTTCATCATATACTTTGTTGTATGGTTTGTGGCTTTTCCTGCAGCCTTTATCAGGTTTGGCCTGAAGATAGAAGGTCGTGAGAAAATACGTAAAAACTGCCGGCTTTTCGCCAATGGTGTGATGACCGTCTGCAACCACGTGCACCGATGGGATATGATTTGCATCATGAAGGCAATGCGGTATCGTAAGCCTTGGATTCCTATGTATGCACAGCCTTTTAGAGGCAAAGACGGCTTTTGGATGAAAATTGTCGGTGGCATCGCCATTCCCGAAGAACGTAGCGGATTGAGAGCCTTTAGCATGGCTTTGGACGAACTGCATGCAAAAAAACAATGGATACACATATTTCCTGAAAGTTGCAGCTGGCAATTTTATGCACCGCTACGACCTTTTAAAATAGGAGCCTTCAATATGGCATATCGATATGCATTGCCGATTGTTCCTTTGATGATATCATTCAGACCCCGCACCGGATGGCGGAAATATTTTAGCAAAGGCGACCCTTTGCTGACCATTCATGTGGGTGACCCTATTATACCTGACCCGCATGCTCCTCGAACAGAAGAGGTGAACCGCATGCGAGATATGGCACACAAAACCATGCTTGATATGGCGGGTATTGTTTCTAATCCTTGGCCATCTCAAATGGACTGATAATAAACTATAATTATGAGAACAATAATTGATCCTGTACCGGTTGAACTGATTAAAGCAGAACTTACCAAATCCAAAAAACTGGAAGACACCAACAAAGGTCACAACGAATTGTACATTGTCACTTGGCATGATTCTCCCAATGTGGTGAAAGAAATCGGACGACTGCGAGAACTGACCTTTCGTGAAGCCGGTGGTGCTACCGGCAAAACGGTGGATTTGGACGAATACGACAAAATGGAAAAACCTTATAAACAGTTGATTGTATGGGACCCCGACAACGAAGCGATTATCGGAGGCTATCGTTTTCTATTTGGCTCAGATGCAACCTTTGACGAAAAAGGACAACCTGTTTTGGCAAGTTCCCATCAGTTTAATTTTTCCAAAAAGTTTATAAAAGAATACCTTCCGCATGTGATAGAACTAGGTCGCAATTTTGTGGCTCCCGCCTATCAAAGTTCTCAAAATGGTGCAAAATCCATTTTCGCCCTGGACAATTTGTGGGACGGCTTGGTGGCAATCATCATGAAAAACCCCAATTTGCTCTATTTTTTTGGAAAAATCACCGTTTATCCTTCTTACGACCATATCGCCAAAGATTTGATATACCATTTTCTTTGGAAACATTTCGGTGATAAAAATAAGCTTGTACGCCCATGGGACGATCAGGCTATTATGCCTGCCTCTGACCCCGAACTGATGAATTTGATAGTGAACAGTGACGACCTTATAGAAGATTATAAATTACTCCGGGCGGCAACCAGAATGAGAGGGGTAAACGTTCCTCCGAATATGACAGCATATATTTCCATTACTTCCCATATGCTGATGTTCGGCACTGCCGTCAACCGGCTGATGCACAAAATAGAAGATACGGCCGTGCTGATTCCGTTTGACGAAATCTATCATGACAAGAAAAGCCGTCATATAGGAGCCTATCTCCGTTTTTCTCTCTCCAAAAGAAGAAAAAACGAAGTTCCGAATACTCCGGAGATGGAAGACCAATTGATAGCGGAATGGTTGACCAAACGCAATCGCAAGGTAAGGCGCTTGTTAAAAAAGGTCGGTAGAAAAATGTAGAAAAACTTTATCTAAATTTTTTTATAAAGTACCCAAATCGCGTTATTGCAATATAAAACATATAATTAGTTATTTCATGTTGACTTTTGACACCACCGATATGTGCTCGCATCTGCAAAGAAAGCTGTTTGACGAAGATGGCATCTATCATCGTTTCTGGACCTCCATACAAAACGATCCCGAACTTACCGCCGTAGTACGCTCCCGACAACTGCACTTCTACCGCAATGGCAAAAAAATATTGGTGCTGGCGGGAAAGTCCGCCCCAAAAATTATCAGGGAAGACAAAATTTGTGAAATATTAAAACAACAGTAGGAAAAACTCAATCGGATGGTACTAATGTTGGAAAAATTGTTGTCAAATATACGCCGCAGAAAGTGAAGTAATACAAAGGAGAATGAAAAACAATGAATGATAAACGATGAAAGTTAAAATGATTCTTCCTGCATTGCAGGAAGCGGAAAGTCCTTATTGGCGGCCCATAAAATATTCGTTGTTTCCCCCTTTGGGGCTCGCAACGCTTGCGGCATATTTCTCCGAAGAGGATGAGGTGGTGATTCAGGATCAGCATGTAGAGCAACTAATCATGGATGACACCCCCGATTTAGTGTGCATCCAAGTCTATATCACCAATGCTTATCGTGCCTATCAAATAGCTGACAGCTATCGTCAAAGAGGGGTGTATGTAGTTATGGGAGGTCTGCATGTGACAACACTTCCTGATGAAGCGGTACAACATGCCGACACTATCTTTTTGGGACCGGGGGAGGAAGCATTTCCTCGTTTCATCAAAGATTTCCGCGAAGGACATCCCTGCAAACGTTATGTATCCAACTGGAGAAGTTTGGAGGATATCCCCCCTGTCCGTAGAGACCTCATCAAGCGGGAAAAGTATTTCGTTCCCAATTCCCTAGTTGTCTCGCGTGGCTGTCCTCATCATTGTGATTTTTGCTATAAAGATGCGCATTATGGTGAAGGCAAGTCGTTTTACACCCAAAAAGTAGATGATGCTTTAGCAGAAATAGATAGACTTCCCGGCAGGCATCTCTATTTTCTAGATGATCATTTATTGGGAAACCCTCGTTTTGCTTTCGAACTTTTCGAAGGAATGCGGGGAATGGGACGGGTATTTCAAAGTGCGGCAACTATTGCTTCAGTACTCCATGGCGACTTAATAGAGAAGGCGGCCGAAGCGGGCTTGCGCAGCCTGTTTTTGGGCTTTGAGACATTTTCTCCGGAGAACCTTCGTTCCAGTAACAAAATCCAAAATCTTTCAAAAGATTACGTGGCGGCGGTGAAACGGTTGCAAAGTCTTGGTATTATGATCAATGGCAGTTTTGTTTTCGGTCTTGATCACGATGACAGGGACGTGTTCCGCAGAACAGTGGACTGGGGCATTGAGCATAGTATCACCACGGCAACGTTCCATATCCTGACGCCATACCCTGGCACCCGTCTTTTCCAACAGATGGAACGCGAAGGACGTATTGTATCGTATGATTGGAATCAGTATGACACCCGCACAGTTGTCTATAAAACCATCGGTCTGTCTGCTGAAGAGTTGAAACAGGGTTACGACTGGGCTTATCATGAATTTTATTCGTGGCGGAACATTTTCAAAGCAAGTTTTGGTCATGATAACCTAAGACAAAAATTGGCGCATCTTTTTTATATGGGTGGATGGAAAAAGTTTGAGCCATTTTGGAATTTTATGATTCATTATGGTGAACTCAATAAAATGTTACCTGTGTTGGAAAAATTGTTGTCAAGTACATGTCGCAGAAAGTGAAATGATATAGATCTTAACTAAGAATAATGATGAAAGATATAAAGTTGATGACGGAAAAGTAATCTCATTTATCATGTACCATCAACAAGGTTAAAAATTTATTTTCAAAGGTTGCCTAAATAAATAAAACAGCTAACAACTGATAATATGACAAAACCATTAAAAGACAATAAAACACGCATCATAACGTTAATATTGATGACTTTTTAAAGATTTATGACATGAAGAAAACTATTTTGATATGTGCAGTAATGGTCATGACAAAAATCACCGCCTACACGCAATCTGATAGCACATGGTGGTATGACCATATTAACAATATGCTGCAACAAGCCTCCACTCCAATCGAACGAGCGGAAGCTTATTACACAGACTTCATTTTCTGTCATGGCGGACATGGTACGTCCTACTATCCTTATTACCTCTACCACGAAGACCGGACGGAACGCATCCAAGCCTTCCCCTACAGTGCCGACAGCGCACTGTCAATTTTCTACACCCAATATCGGAAAAAGGGGAATAAACACCTATATTACCCTATAGTGCAACTTGAGCATTCACTAGGATTGAAACACAAAACATCCATTGTGCCTCCCAAAACATCAAAATACTACTTGCCAATTCTAAGCGCCACTGACACAGCCATCCTTACCTCTGGCTGGGAAACAAACTACAGCAAATTTTTATTTCCAACAATCAAAAGGGCATTGGGCCATTGCAAGGCATACACCAAACTTTTCCGAAAATTGAAGGAGCCGGACCTGTGGAATCAACAACACGACACAGTTATCCGATTGACTTGTGACCATCTTCCTGGTACGGAATTTGACATTGTGCGAGTTTATAAGTCAGATGGACAATCCATTGCCCAGCTACAAACAGGACATATACGCTATTCAAAATTTTCATCTTCATACCATATAGTACGAGGTAAAAAGATCAAAAAAACACTTACACAAGAACAATGGCAGAATGTGCTGGTTTTGGCAACAGCAATTGACAGTTTGCCATGGTTTGATAAAAGAATGGTTATAGACGGCAACCGGTATCAATTCGAATACCGTCACGGCACATCCTATCATTCACACTATTCCTGCTTTGATGATACCAGACTGGCTGCATACTTATACTCCATCTTTGAATCTTACTTTAAGCAACAATAGTCATGAAGAAAACCATTTTGATATGTGCGGTGATGGTCGCACTCGCCGCAATGACCATTACCAGTTGCATAAGCTGGAAGGAAATAAATTTGTCCGACGATCCTTTCTGTAAAACGCCAATTGTCAGAGCCGAAATAAAATTCCGTATAGACTCCGCCAACTACATTATAGGATGGACTGAGCCGGAACCGTATGATTTCCAGCCACTCGTTGATTATTTGTGCCACTGTCGTGTATTGCAGGAACCGATAAAATTTGCGGCTTCAACAGGGGTTAAACTGTACGACAGCGACAATAACGAATATAGCTTAGGATTTTCAAAAAATGGTGGCATATTAAAAAAAAAGTGGCGTGTCATACCGATTGTCGCCAGAGGACGCCTGTGAGATCAAAAAGCTTCTTGAACAGGCGAAGCAGTAAGAAATATTGGCCATTGTGGCGGAAAATAATCTGATGTTTGCGAAAAAACATGTCGCACCCATCAAATCGTATCGCGATTTTTAGTAATTTTGCACCCGCATTCCCGAATTTCCTATGAAAATCGGACCTGCGCTCCCGAAATTAATAAATTTTATGTACAAAAGAGTCTTTGATATTGAAAACCAGCTTGACGAAGGGATGTTCCTGTTCGGTGCCCGTCAGGTGGGAAAGTCAACGCTTCTTCAGGAGCGTTTTCCCGATGCTGTCTATTACGACCTGCTAATTGACAACGTCAGGAAATCATTCAGGCGCAACCCCGATTCCTTCCGCCAGGCACTCATGGCCAAGCCTGCCGGAACGCTGGTCATTGTTGACGAAATTCAGAAAGTGCCCGAACTGCTCGACAGCGTCCATTGGCTGATGTCGAACAAAGGGCTTTGGTTTGTCCTCAGCGGTTCGAGTGCGCGCAAACTGAAACGTTCCGGGGCGAACACCCTTGGCGGCAGGGCCATTCCAAGAACGCTTTTCCCGTTGGTTTGGAAAGAGGTGCCCGACTACCAGATAGACAAGGCTGTACAAAACGGGATGATTCCCCGCCACTATCTTGCCGATGATGCCACCGACCGTCTGGAGGCATACGTGGAGGTCTATCTCCGGGAAGAGATTCGGGACGAAGCCGCCGTGCAGAATGTGGAAGCCTTTGAGCAATTCATGGAGGCCGCCGCCATTTCCGACGGCGAAATGATCAACTATTCAAACATCGCAAGCGACTGCGGCGTTGCCGCAAAAACAGTCAAGGCATATTACCAGATTCTGAAAGAGACACTTATGGGCTACGAAATACCGGCATATACAAAGGTGATCAAGCGGAAGGTGGTGCAGGCTCCGAAATTCTACTATTTCGATGTGGGTCTGGCCAACTATCTGATGGGGCGACACCACCTGAGACGGGGTTCCGATGATTACGGCCACGCCTTCGAACATCTTGTCATGCAGGAGATTATCGCATATCGTGGATATTGCCGGCGACGCGAGAAGATTTCCTACTGGCACACCTACAACCATCAGGAGGTGGATGCCGTCATAGGCGATGCCCGGGTTGCCATCGAAATCAAATCAAGTGAGGAGGTTAAAACAAGGCACAAGGAGGGTCTTAAGGCATTCAAGGAGGAACATCCCGACTGCCGGCTTATCCTTGTCTCCCTTGACCCCATTACAAGACCTTCCGGTGACATTGAGCTCATTTATGTGACCGATTTCTTCAGGATGCTTTGGGATGGGGAGATATTCTGACACCACATCCGCCAAAAAATAATAAAACCAAATTGACATGACCATGCTGCCCAAGGAATACGCATCAAAAAAAGGTTTTCTTTTCCACACCGCCGGTGTGCCGCTTTTTGTTTTCGGGATGCTGCTGCTTTTCTCACCCACCAGCTTCGACCGGTTTTCAATCACCTGGCCGCGCTACACCTTCCATGTGACGATGGTGTTCTGCATTGTGCTGGTGCTGCTGCTCGTCTCGCGCACACTCTTCATGCTTCTTAACCGCCACACAAAAGGTGTCCCTTTCCCATCCGTTTTTATGCTCAGTATGGGCGAAATCGTCTGCTCATCGGGCTTTACGGCACTATACCTCTGGCTGGTTTCAGGACGGGAAGAGGCCTATTTCTGGTTTTTCGGGATGATGCTGGTGTATCTTTTTGTATTGATGTTCATTCCATATCTGATCATCAACCTGTATTTCACAATATTGTCCAAGGAGCACAGGCTTTCGGACAGGGAACGCGATACGGCAAAGGAGAAAATCCACTTCACCGACGAACGCGACAACCTCAAGCTGGTGGTGGCCTGCGATGCGGTGCTTTACGTGCAAAGTGATGAGAACTATTTGAAAATATGTTATTTGGAATACGGGGAGATAAAATTCTACAGCCTCCGCAACACCATGAAACGGGTGGAGGAGACCTGCCTGAAAGGCGGCCTCGTCCGCTGCCACCGCTCCTATTTCGTGAACAGCGCACGGGTGCAGGCCCTGCAGAAGGACAAGGAATTCACCTACGCCGTGCTGGATGTGCCCAACGCCCACCGCGTGCCTGTCAGCAAAAACTATTACGACTCCCTGGCCGCGCTACTGTAATAATTTCAGGCTCGGACAATTTTCTGCGCTATTCTGCGTTATTGTGGTGTATTAACTTTTTGAAGTGGATTCAATCATGAAATATTTGTTTTTAGCCTTTATTTTTTTTGTTGGCACTCAAAAAGAATCAGGAATGCAATTGTTTATCGTGGATAAAAACAACAACGAGTTTTTGTTAATCCAAGAAAGTGACATTAAATATTATGACTGGGAACATCATGAAATCTATATCAATGAATCATCTTATGATACTATTCTACAAAGAATAAGAAGTGGGGATAGTTTCATAGTCAAACTAAACGGAAAAAGGATTTATTCAGGTGTGCTTGATTATTCTTACAAGAGTGAAATAGGCATTTTTGAACCCACAATATTATGTTCAAATGAAAAATATCCGGAAATTTTTGGCGAAAGACAATGCTGCTATATTAAAATTTGGTATTTTGGGAAAGGGTATGACAAAAGGAACAGCATCTCCATATTCAATTACTTGAAAGAAAAAGAATTACTAAAAGGCAATAGTGTCTATCATTATGATTCCGTAAATTTATCCAACTTTCGCTTGTAACGTTCTACTTTGGTAGTGCACGACACAGATTTAAGTACACTCCCCAGTGAGTGGAAAATCTAAAATAGTCCCATCGATGATGGGATTATCTGACCAATCGGATTTATATAACATTATGGCATCAACATATCCATTGAGATTGTCATGGACTCACTATAGTATCATCCTGCAGGAATCCAATGCCGAAGCCCGCGCCTGGTACGAAAACGAGGCCGCCAACGAGATGTGGAGCACACGAACCTTGTAGCGCAATGTCTCTTCGCAATACTATCATCGTATGCTCCAGTCGCAGGACAAGGTTGCCGTGCATGACGAGATGGTGAAGCTGACCAAGCCCCTGCAAGACAAGCTGGAGTATTTGAAAAACCCTGTCGTGGCCGAGTTTTTTCCGTCCTCAACGGCAGTGACCAGCTCTATGCCGCTAAATACCTCACCTATATGCCTACACAAGAGGAACTTCGGCGCGAAATTGAGCAACAGAAGGAGTTTTATCGGTTGCAGAATTGGGAATGAACTATAACGGACCCTGTAATTTCGGACAATAGTCACAATTTTCATTTTTTCAGGCTCGCACAATTTTCCGCGCTATTCTGCGTTATTGTGGTGTATTAACTTTTTAAAGCGGATTCAATCATGAGATACTTACGTTTTATTTTTTTGTTTTATGTCTTATTGCATGTTTGTTATAATGCAGATTCTCAAATCCAATATGAAGCTACTATTGAGTATTTTAACAGACCGGAAATAAAGGTTAATGAAAAAAAGTTTGTACGAAGTCTGAACAGGATTATAAGAAAGCAACATTTCTGTGAAGAAAAAAAGGATGGCAGAACATATATTAATGTCATTACCGTTAAAAAAAATTCGGACAGTGATTATGTTTTTACGATTTTGCGTTCTAAATTGGAACAAAGTAGTTTTTATTTCTCAAAAGGTTATTTTGTAACAAAAGGAAACTACTTTTTTGTATGTGGGGAAGATTCTTTGTGCAATTATCCGGAGGGTCTTTTCAGCTATACCGGAAATTCCCAGAGATTCCTTGATATAATGCTAAAGGATGTGTTGTTTTGTGATGGTGAAGTGTGGATGGATTTGTTATACAAACGAAAGCGTTTGTATCTGATAAAAAAGTATTGGTAATAAAGGCACTTCAGTGCCTTTGTTGTCGGTGCCTTCGATATCGGTGGTTTCGACAAGCTCAACCACCGATGCCTCCGGTGCCTGAGCCTGTCGAAGGCACCGCAACAATGCTTTCAACTTTTTTCAGGCTCGCACAATATTCCGCGCAATCAGTTGTATAAATTTTTAAATAAACACCTGATCACTGGTTTTCTTTTGAAAACAGCAGTAGAGATCCCGTTGTCAGAATAAATCCCAAAGCGGCAAAGGACAATCCTCCTATCATGGTGAGCAGCAATGTTCCCCAATCATCGCTGATATAGCGTGCATACATCAGTCCGCAAAAAAGTGATGACATGGACGAAATGAAAATTGTGTTCACATGGTAAAACACCAGCATTGATCTGTCACGGGCAAATTCACTATTCACCACGACCAATGCCATCATGACAAAGAAAACCCAAATGTTCCAAATTGAGCCGGCGGCATATAGCAGGATGGAAATGGCAAGCGACACATAATCAGCTCCAAGAATCAAAAAAGAGCTTCTTCTTTGTTTGGAGGGATGTTTGCGCACAAGCAAAAAACTCACAACCACACCCAATAAACAGACGGAACCGGATATTGCCGGAACCAACTGTTTGATATCCTTGTAAAAACCTACCATAAGCAGAACGATTGCAGCTGAAATCGCAGCAGCAAGCAAAATGGCCAATAACTGCAACCAGATTTTATTCTTCATTATCATCTTCCTTGGTCAGTTCCTTGTATTCTTTCAACGCCTTAACCAGTTTCCATTCATAAAGTAACAGATAACCTTTCACCAATATCTCCACTGTGACAATAACAACAAATGGAGTCCATTTTTTCCAACATATTCCAATAATTAAAGCTATCGCAGTGAATATTAGTTCGAAAATAGTGTTAACCCTAATTTTTAAAGGATTGAAGAACCATCTTACCAATTGTTCGAAAGTTTCAATACCATCCAGTTCCTTAATCTCCTTGGAGGACAATACGTTCTCCAGTTCTTTTGCCTTAGGATTCTCCCACCGCAGCACGCGGATGGGGCGGTCATTGCCCATGTATTGGCTTTCGTCGATGCAGGTTTCGCCGGTGGGCGTGAAACCGCACTTCTCCATCACGCGGCCAGAGGCGGGATTGTCCGTGAAATGGCCGCTGATGAGTGACGGGATGCCGGTGCTCTTGCTGATATGATCCAACATCAGCTGCAGAGCCTCGGTGCAGATTCCCTGGTTCCAGTAAGGCTTGCCCACCCAATAGCCGATGAGCGGCTCATCCTCACGGGCGGGCAGGTTGCACTCGCACGAAGGGCCGTAACCGATGGCTCCGACAGGCTCATCCGTCTCTTTCAGCACTATCGCCCATGTGGTGTCGTTATGGAACAGCGTGCGGATAATCTCCAGACTCTCCTTTACGTTCTGATGCGGCGGCCAGCCTGCACGCGGCCCCACCTCCGGATCGGAGGCATACTTGAAAAGCGCTTCGGCATCGCTCTCAAGCCATGGGCGCAGC
Organism: Bacteroidales bacterium; assembly: GCA_016285615.1. Next base: position 2,009 of record JAEERB010000038.1, on the reverse strand, counting down.
AGTAAGCGCCCGGATTCCATACAGTTCTCCAGTTTTTTCGCTTTGGCCATGGTTTCTTGGCATTTGAAATTATTGTCGGCAAAAGTAGTCAAAATGCAGATACGTGGGTATGACCGGAGGGAAAAAAGTAAGGGCGAAAGATTTTTCGCCCTATTTTCCAATAAATCACCCGGACTTGCGTTATGACATAAAATAATATATTCGCGAGATGATTAACATTGTCATTTTTGGCGCTCCAGGCGCCGGCAAAGGCACTCAGGCTCAGCTACTGGCCGAAAAATACGACTTTCTGCACATTTCCACCGGCGATCTCCTTCGCCAGGAGGTGGCCATGCAGACCCCAACAGGCCTCCGCGCACAAGACATCATGAACCGCGGCGACCTCGTGGGTGACGATATTGTTGTGCCGCTTCTGGCCCGTGCCATCAAAAAACGCAGCATCCATCCGGACCCCGATTCGCTGGTTGACCCATGGGACCGCGAACTCAAAGGTGACCCGCACCGTCCGGAGGGCTTCATCATAGACGGTTTTCCACGCACCGTCGGCCAGGCACAGGCACTGGAATTCCTTTTCGGCAAACTGAAACGCAAAATTGACCTGGTTGTCGCAATCGATGTGCCGCGTGAGGAGCTGGTGCGCCGCATCCATGAGCGCGCCGCCATCAGCGGGCGTGCCGACGACACCGAGGAGGTCATCCGTCACAGGATAGAACTCTATGACCTGCAGACAAAACCGGTACTTGACTACTACCGTGTCAGCGGCCTGCTGGTCTCCATAGATGGCAGCGAAGAGATCAGCGACACCAACAAGCGCATCTGCAGCATAATAGACTATAAAATCAGCAGAACAACCCCGGATAATCCTTAGCCTTCGACATCAGCACCTCGGCAATGAGGGCGTGGCCGCGCTCGTTGGGATGGATGCCGTCGGCGCAAAGGTAATCGTCGTAGTCCGCCTGCTCCAGAAATGGCGAGGTGATGTCCACAATGGGGACATCCCTTTGCCTGGCCAGCTTAAAAAGCTCCAGATTATACATCTCGTGCCAATGTGAGATGCGGATTGTCCTGCCGCCCAGCCATTGCAGGATGTTGTCCCTGTTCAGGCCGAACGATACTGTCTCGAAAAAACGGTCTGGGTCAATGACCGGCATGGAAAGGATCACAGGCCGTATATTCATTTTTTTAACGCTGTCAATAAGCGCGTTGTACTGCTGAACAAAACGTTTCAGCATCACCTTGGGCTGGTGCTGCTTTTGCGGTTCTGCGGCCACGGCCGCCCAGTCAAAGTCGCAGTCGTTGCCGCCATATTCAAAAACGGCCACATTACTCCCCTTCACCTCGCTGCCGTACCTTTCCATATATTTCATCCCCTGTGTGGTGGTGCTGCCGAAACAGGAGAAATTCAAAATTTTCACACCCAATCTCCGTTCGCAGCGGCTGACAAAGCCCTGCTCCGAAATCTTGTACTTGGGCCTGCCGTTCTCCTTTTTTGTGTCGGACATCACGCCCCGCATTATCGAATCCCCGAAAGTGCTTATCATGGTTACCTCCGTTAACTTGTTTTGGTTTTGCGCTGCAAAATTAGTAAAGATTGTCTGTACAAAAGCAGGCGCGTTACAGTCATTCCGCGAGAGGGACGAAAAAGGCCGTTTTTGGGACGAAAATGCCGTTTTTAGGGACGAAACAGGGGAAGTTGTGACGAATGGGCCGGTTCGTCACCATTTTTTGGCATGAAAAAGCATGCAATATTTCGGGGTTTTCAGCCAAAAACGGGAAAAAAATGCGGAAATTTGTGCTTCATGGAGGAAAAGTCTTTTTTTTCCGAAGGATGCAAATCGTATTGTTTTTTTTCGGAACTTTGCAAGTTTTTCTAAAATCATGACAATGGAAAAGAAATACACTGAATACAAGAACCTTAACCTGGTTGAAACCGCCAAGGAAATCCTCCGTTTCTGGGAGGATGACAAGACTTTCCAAAAAAGCATGGAGCTGCGCGAAGGTGAGTCCCC
>JAEERB010000206.1 GCA_016285615.1 Bacteroidales bacterium | reverse complement strand
TGATAGCGGGTTTTGGAATACTATTATTGGAGCAGTAGCAGGTGCCGTTGTCGGTGGAATCTCTGCAGCTATTATGGGGACAGATATTAACGCAGGAATTGTCAGTGGTGCGATTAACGGAGCGATAACCGGGGCAGCAGTTGATGTTGCTATAGCTACTGGTGGCATTGGCATCGCAGTTTTTGCGGCAGTAACTGTTGCGGGAGGAATAGGTGGAGGAATAAGCTCGTATGTCAATCAGCGTATGAATGGAGTCTCAAATGAAGAGGTTGATTGGAAAACTGTTGCTATTGATGCAGTGTGGGGCAGTGTTGGCGCGGCACTTACGTATGGGGTTGCCGACGTTGGCGGCCCTAAAGCACAGACTTTGGAGAAAATTTTTAAACAGTCAGGCCGGAAAATTGTTAAGCAAGCGGGCAATGATTTTGTGACATCAGCAGAAATATCCGGGGGCACTTGGCTGAATGGAACAAAAATGAACTATTTAGTGCAATCGTGAAAAGTTACAAAAGGTTTAAAATGCGAAAACATCTCGGCTCGGGCTATGCGGCGATCCTAACTCCGTTTTTTATCGTTTTCCCGATTGTATTCGCAATAATCGCGCTCAGTTCGGAGATCAGCGCAGCGACGGTATTCCTATCCGTCCTGTGCGTATCCTGCTGCGTTTTGTGGGGGCATTTTTTCTGGAAAAGGAGAAATATACTATACGCATGGGGAACTTTTCGAGAGAATGACGTTTACGTTAAAATGCTGTTTGATAAAAGCTTTTCCCTCTCTTACGATAAATGCAGAAGCTGCGGGATCGCTTTTTATCGGCATACGTTTCTGAATGTCCGGAAGTCCGCCTTGGGATCAGAACTCTTTTATATCTTTTTATCTGTTGATTTCTTCGATGAAAAATACAGGAATCAAATCAATCTGTGGGCACCGTCAAAAAGCCGTATCAAGGTCAGATTCAGCAGGGATTTGTTTGATTATTTGCTTGCCCGGCTCCCTCAAAAGCAGGCCGACATGCTGAAAAGGGATTTTGAAAAGTATTATCCCGGAGCAAGGCGGACAGAAGACAATAAAGACGGCATTGAGGACGGTTCTATGCGTTGACCTCAACAGCGCCCGGGGTTCCTTGTGCCGCTATGCTTGAAAACTAAGGAAACACGGAGGGACGGTCCTGCGGGACAGGGGAACGTCCCCTGTCCCGCACGGCGGTCATGACCGCCGGGGCCGACTTGCCGACAATGGGACGGGGTACGGTTCCTTGTACCGGTTTTCATTGACAGGCCCCGGCGCATAAAGCTATACTGAAACAGAGTGATCGAACGGCGCGGGGGAATGTTAAGGCGAAACATGGAGGACACAGGGTGCCGAGGCTGAACACACAGAACCGTCCCCTGTGCACACGACTTATGGTGTTATTTCACGCAGTGGGTCCATACAAATTATGCAATAGTAGGGGAACACAGATGGGGTGTTATTTTGTGATGAGCATGAGATTTAATAAATGTACCGCTTATGATTTCGGATTATTACCCAAAGATACTGATACGGCAATTGATCCGGACGAAAACTCGATATGGAAAAAAACTTCTTTATATGATTTCGGCTGGGGAAAAGAAAATGGATTTTACAAATTCCCGCTTCCCGGTTTTGACACTCTTTTTGAACTCGCATTGTACAGCAATGATGAAGAAGATACATATGGCGCCGCATCTGTTATTCTTGATAAATATGCAGACGAATTGTTGTGCAAATGCGAGAGTTTTATGAATGACAGCTGCAAAGTAAAAGAGTTCAAAAGGATGGCAAAGGTATTCAAATTGAATATACCGATAAACAGGTGTTCTGCCGGTGAAAAAACATTCGAACAAGTGCAAAATGATTATACAAGGTGGGAAAAAGTGTCTGGAATGGCTGAGAAGATAATACAGTGCGAATAACACAAGGGGACGGCTTCCACGTCACAAATTAAGAAAAAGGCAACACAAAACCAAGCCCGGCTTTGTGTTGCGCAAAAAAAACCGGAAGTACCGCACAGCACAGGGGCCAGTCCCCTGTGTGCGTGCTGAACAACTCTCGCGTTAATGAAATAGTAATCCTTATGATTGAATAAGAACGGGTAGATTTATGCAACAGTTTTTTTATATTACAATTCACTTTTATCCCGAGTATGAAGGTGTCGAATTTATTAAGCAACATGCTGATCTTTATCAACGCATTGAAAATGGAGAATTGTACCGTAAAAGACTGCTATATGATTTCGGATGGGGTCAGGAGTATGGATATGAATTGCTGCCGCCGCTATCATTTAATAAATTAATCGGATTGGTTGAGCAGCCAAAGCCGCTGATGCCTCGAAAAAAAAGGCATAATTCTACCGTAGATCAGGATCAGCAAGCAAATATCTGGCGCAGCAACTTGTTTGGCGCGGTGGCGGTTATCATGCAGGATCATGCTGAGGAACTGGTTGAGTTCTTGTCAACAAAAGTCGACACTTCGTATTTTTTCAACACAAGTATTCGAGAGAATTTTAAGTGGTTTTCTTTCGACTCAAGAAAGGGTGAAAAGGGACGTATTCCAGGTGGGGTTGGCACTCGTTCATATGAGGATATTCTGAAAGAATATCCGAAATGGAGAGATATTTCTCAAAAGATTTGTAACCAAATATATGAAACTCGGGAGGACGATTAATACAGCACAGGGGACAGTTCCCTGTGTGCGGTCTTTCTACTTGCGCAATCTTCAGGGCGACATAACGGCCATCCTGAACGGCAGCGGCGCGGCAGTGGTGACCTACAGCTACGACGCGTGGGGCAAGATACTGAGCATCGGCGGGAGCCTGGCCGGCACGTTGGGCATACAAAATCCCTTCCGTTACCGCGGGTACGTGTACGATCAGGAGACGGGGCTGTACTATCTGCAGACGCGCTACTACGATCCGGAGCTGGGCAGGTTTATCTCGGCGGACAGCTTTGCAAGCACGGGACAGGGTCCTTTGGGCTGCAATATGTTTGCGTATTGCCTCAATAATCCGGCAACTTGTACTGATGAGTTTGGACAGTATTGTAGAAACGCGGCAGTTGAATATGCAGAGAAATGGTCTGGCAAGTATAATTCCGAGTATTATCGATACAAAACTGACTGTGCAAACTTTGTTTCACAATGTTTAAGTGCTGGTGAAGTGAAGATGACAGATGAATGGTATTGTAAAAAAGCAAAAAAAACATCGTACTCATTGAGTGAAAGGGTAAAATCATGGTTTCATTCTAATTATCGTTACGATTGGGACATTGGTGAGGCATGGCGATTAGCAAATAAACAATACCTATATTTTTCAAATCCAGATAATGGATATATAAATGGAGAAGTGATTACGGTTTCGTCTGTTGATGATATTTCCAAAATTGCAGATAACGGTGGAGTGCAGTCTGGGGATTTGTTGTTTTTTAGTAATGACGGAATTTCAGCTTATCACGCAGCAATAATAACAACAGTGGATGACAATATGATTTATTATGCGGGGCATACTCGCTCCGCTTTTGATAAGCCGCTGTCATCAGGTATTGGGAGTAAAACAGCCTTTATCATAAGGATATATGATGATGCATAATTTAAGGTGACAGCGCAGTCGAATGTTGATGCCGAGTAGTATATGAGTTGCCTCACTTAAGATGATTTAACATTGTTGTTTCCA
>JAEERB010000037.1 GCA_016285615.1 Bacteroidales bacterium | reverse complement strand
CGGTGAGTGTTCAGAAGTCACCTTATAGTGCCCATACAGAGCTGATTGTGACGGGCGGTTATAATAAGGCGTCACCGACAGAACGGCATCCACGCCCGAGAAGTCGGTCTCATCTATCTTATTCAGAATATCATAGGTTGAAGGGCCTCCCAAGCCCATCACCACAGGCACACGATGGTTCACCGTCTCAACTACCGTTGCAACGACGGCCTGTTTTTCCTCTTCCGACAAGGTAGGGCTTTCGCTCGTAGTTCCCAAGGCCACCACATAGTCAACACCATTGGCGATAATATCGTTCACCAGTCTTTTCAGACCCTCGAAATCAATTTCTCCTGTACGGGTAAAGGGGGTAACCAACGCTACGCCTACCCCTCTGAACTTGTTTTTCATAAAGCTTCTTCTCCTCCAGTTAATTGTTTAGTATAAAGCGAGATCTGTTCGAGCAGCGTAACATGGTCATAGATGTTTTCTCCTTCAATATACAAATCGTATAAATCTGCATTTTCTTTAGCCGAGCCAACAATAAAATGAGCTTGCGTCAAGGTCAGCATGTAGCGAATGACGGGGAACGGTTGTTTCGTAAAATCTATCAGCAGATCGAACTCACGCTCCATAAAGTCGTCAATCTGGACTTTCTCAGGCTTGCCATACCAATTTAAATCCTTGTTACAGAAGTAGTCGGCAGCCAACTGCTGCAAACAATAGAAAGGCACCTCCTTATCGTTAATATAGCCCATCAACCAAACGGTGCGCCCCGCATGCTGCAGTTTTGAGAAGACAGAAAAGATGCGCTTGTAGGAATCCTCGTCGGTGATATCACAAAGGATGCCTATGCTTCTTGCCTTCTGCAGTGCGGTAATATAGATATTGCGAGGATGTTTATTCTCCTCTAAGGCCTTCCGTAAGAAAAATTTCTTGATAAAAGCAAACATATTTATCGCTTCCTATTTAGAATGCAAAGATACAAAAAACAAATTCATAATTCACAATGCACAATGCACGATTCAATTTATCTATAACTCGATAATTCTATAATTCTTAACTCAACAATTAAACACTTCAACAACATCTTAGCTCCTTAGTTCCTTAACTTCTTAACTTTTCTCACTTCTCACTATTCACTTCTCACTTCAACCCTCAACCAAAAATGATCTCCACCGTGTCATCCACTTTGATGTCGGCCAAAACAGCCACATTGCTGCGGTACATGGCAATTTCGACGTAACCAAGCTGATTGTAAACCAGAAAGGCCTCCTTCTCGGTTTTGTTGTAATGCTCGTAGCACTTGGTAATCCGCAGGTAAGGCGATGACGGCAATGTAGCCACAAAGGGACGGCCGTTGCGCACCTCCTCGAACATCGACACGGGAATGTCGGTCACCGCGTTGCACACGGCATCAATATAAGCCACACGTCCTGTAATCTTGTTCAGTTGCGGCTCGTACAGGGCCGTGCGTTTCAAGCTGAGTTTGAAAGAGGAATAGGGCGATGTATGGTCCTGCAGCTGGTCGGTGAACAGCCAGCGCGCCATCTCCAAAAGTTTGTCCACATAACCGCTATTGTCGATGGTGGGATGATACTGGCAGGCCCTCAGCTGTTCGGGATTGTCGAACATCATCGAGAAAATGCCATTGTCCTCACCCAAGAAATAGTGCTTGTCGTATTCCACCAGGACGGGAAAAACATTGTTCGCCATCGGCGCATCGGTCAGTATAATATGCAGTGTATGAGCAGGAAAGGCCTTATACGAATTCTTCAGGATAAAAGCGGTCTGCTCAATGTTGAACAGGTCGATGGCGTGCGTGATGTCGTATTGCTGCGCCCCAGGCAACATCGAAGCCAATTTAGCCTTGAACATCGCCACGTAGGGGTCCTTCAATTTCCAGTCGCTGATAAGGGTTACGGTCTTCATGAACAGATGGTTTTCTTGGGATGAAGTCTCTTTTTCATCATTACGATTCAAAAGAAAAGCAAAAATAAGGCTTTTATTTGTATAAAACCCAAAAAACAACAAATTATCAATGAAAAATATGCGTACTTTTGCCTTCTGTACCAAACGAGTTATCATGTATCCTTTCCCTTTGTCGGCCATAAATTACACCTTGCGACGGCTGTTCGACATCGCCGGCCTGCCGGCCAACGAGCCACTGCCAGCGATTTTCGACATGGAACGGATGCAGGTCAGCACAGAGCCTGTGGAGGGCAAACACGTTGTGTTTCACCTTCTTGACGAAGAAAAGCTCAACCATCTTCTGCAAGGCCAGCTGACACCGGCGCACATCAAGAGCCACGACGGGCAGAGCGATTGCCCCATCTTCTACTGCGGGCAAAGTCAGAATGCTGCTATCCTTGAGGGTGATACGCTGCACATTCATGCCGACCTCCTCTCCCTGCCTTTCATATTGCTCTCGCGCTACGAAGAGATGATTTGCGCCGACCGCGACAGCCACGGCCGCTTCCCCTACCAGCGGAGCCTGGCCTGCCGCTATCAGTTTGTCGAGATTCCCATCGTTGACGAATATGGCCTCTTCTTGCGGCAACTGCTGACCGACTTCATCCCCAGCCTGCTCATCACCCCGCGACAAGGCCGCGTGGTACCCACCCACGATGTAGACCTGCTCTTCCGCTTCGGCGGCTTCATGCAAAACCTGCGCACCGTGGTTGGCGGCGACCTCATCAAGGCACACAATCTGAAGCGTGCGCTGCGCTCGTGGAGCGAATGCAGGGCCACCCTCCGCAACCGCTGCAACGATCCGCTGGTACAAGCCATTGAACAACTCTGCATAGCCTCGAAAGAGGCTGGACTGACCTCCATCTTCCATTTCAAGGCTTTACACAACGGCGAAAAGGATGCCACCTACGACATCAGCCAACCCGAGTTGAAACACTGCTTTGACATCATCAAACAACAGGGCATGCAACTCGGCCTGCACGGCAGCTACGACAGTTACGACGGCGGCGACACACTGCGACAAGAGAAAGAAGCCCTGGAGCACGCCTGCAACCAGCCTATCGACTGCGCACGCCAGCATTTCCTCCGCTTTGACGTGCACCAATCCTTAGCGGCATGGCAAACTTGCGGCATTCGGCACGACTCGACCCTGGGCTTTGCCGAACGCGAAGGGTTCCGCTGCGGTACCTGCCACCCCTACCCGCTCTACGACTGGCAACAGCAGCAAGAGAGCAGCGTCATCGAGCACCCGCTGATTGTGATGGACGGCACCCTAATTGAATACCGACAGCTGGATCCGCCCACGGCGCTGGCACAAATTCGCAGACTACACCACCAATGCATGGCCGTGGAAGGCGACATGGTCATCCTGTGGCATAACCACACCACAATCAGAGAGTTTGAAGAATATTACCTGAAAGTTTACCTTGCGTTTCTGCAATCACTGTAATCAGACGCCATAGATGGTACCCGAGCAATGGTCTTTCGGGGCACCCGTCACGTCGGCCAGGCAGTTCGCCTCACCGCGAAGGCGCAACACGCCGAGGAAAGCGAAAATCAAAGCTTCTTTGTAATCCACCGTCATCGCATCGGGCACGATGAGTTGATGCGTGCTATGTGCCCGCACACGCTGCAACAGGAAACTATTCTTGGCTCCGCCGCCAGTCACCAGCACCTTGTCGCCCTGAACCTGATTAATGACGGCTGCCAACTGTATGGCGATGTGTTCCGTCACGGTGCGCAACTTGTCGTGCACCGAAGCATCGCAAGCAGCCACAAGGGGCTGACATGTCTGCTCGTACCACTCGCGTCCCAGCGACTTGCTGCCCTGCACAGCGTAAAACGGCAGGGCATTCAGCTGTTCCAACAGTGCCGGCACCACTGCTCCCTGTGCGGCCATCACGCCATCCTTATCGAAGGGCTGCCCTAACTGGCGGGCCAGGTCGTTGAGCGCCATGTTGCACGGCGAGACGTCGAATGCCACGCGGTGGCCCCGCTGGCGGAACGAGATATTGGAAAAGCCGCCTAAATTGAGGCAGGCGTCATAGTCGGCAAACAGCAGTTCATCGCCAACCGGCACAAGCGGAGCACCTTGTCCGCCCAGCGCCACATCGGCAGAACGGAAGTCGCAGATGACGGGAATGCCCGTCTGTGCGGCCAGCACAGCGCCGCTGCCAATCTGCGTGGTTATGCCCTGGTCGGGCCGATGGAAGATGGTATGCCCATGCGACGCGATATAGTCGGGACGGAGCACGGCATGAGCCAGAAAGGCATTCACCTGATCGGCCATAAACTGCCCCAAGCGCTGGTCGGCCACAGCCAAATCGTATGCTGTGCCGCTATAAGCAGCCGCCAAACGATCGATGAGCTCCGACGGATAGGGCGCTGTCTCGCACTGCAACGTCTCGTATTGCCACTTCGAACCGTTGTACACAAAGCGGCACAGAGCCATATCCAGCCCATCGAGCGATGTGCCAGACATCAGTCCGAGAAGATGATAGACCTCAGCCATCACCTTACTTTTGGATAATCAGTTTCTTGGAAACAACAGTCCCTTCGTGTGCCACCTTGAGGATGTAGAACCCTGCGGGGATTTCGGCCACATTGAATTGAATCTCTGCACCAGCTTCACCAGCAGCCGACTTAAGCAACTTGCCCGTCATATCGAAAAGCGACAAGTCGCATGTACCCATCCATTGCTCTGGCAATCTGACCGTTACCTGATGTTCGGCAGGATTAGGATAGAGGCTGATTTGGTTGGTCAGACTCTTCGTATCTTCGACCGAAATATTGTAAACCGCCTCGTACGCCAACCTAAATCCATCACCTTGTCTATAATTATCTGAGCAGAAAACCACTTTCAGCCGTGTCAGGGTGTACACTTTGCTGCGCGGAAGCGTGTTGCCAGTGTATAAATCCAACAATTTGGCAGGAGAAGAGTGTACATCGTAAATGGCCACAAAATCTTCAGGGCTGATATCCAATTTAAGAAAATCAATTTTGATGCCAGTACCTTTTCGGGGATATAACAACCAACTGCAGGTCGTATTGGAAGCATATTGGCTATCCCCACTACCATCGGAAACGGTATCTTTTTCATTGAGCATCAACTTGTTATTATAACACATCATCACATCGCGAAGCACATTATAACTAATACGCCAACCCTCATCAGTCACCGAATCGTTGGTCTTGAAGATCACATAAGCCGTGTCACCATAAAAGTTAACCGACTGTCCGTCACATTCCGAACCTGAAAAGGTCTTCACCAGTTTCCCTTTCGAAGGATGACCATTCCAGAAAGATACAGAGTCGCGACCTTCCTCAGTCTTCAGCGACAATATCTTGAAAGAAAACTGATTGGCTTCTGGCGGCGCAATCACGAAAACACACTCCTGATTGTCCCGATAATCATAGATGCCGCTGCCATCCTCCAAAACTCCCGAAACAGCCTCGATGGTTTTCGAAGAGCAATAGGTTGGATAAATGTTGCTGCGAGGATAGAGGTTCCTGATGATAGCCTGCTGCGAATGGTAATCGCCCACACCGCTGTTCAGGCTGCTGGCCTCAAAATAACCGTCGCCAGAGCCACCCCAGCCCCAGTTAAAATGGAAGAGTCCCGTCGTATCATATCCGTCACAAATGAAGGCATGGCAACCTTCTTTACTGCATCCTGAATAGAGAATCGGCTGTTTGGCATCCAACATAGCCTTCAATGTCGATGTCCACGTCATGGTATTGAGCCTGTTACGATAGTGCAATTCAGCATCCTGCTCGAACAAGAAGTTGTTGACCATAGCATCACGGCAAGTCGCCATAAAAGCACCCGAACCATCGGCACCGTAGTTCATATTAACACTAACACCAGCATGATATATCAACTTGGCTACCTCATTATTGTAATTGGTTAACACATCCTGCATGAACTCGTAGCGGTAGTTTTGCATCGCAAAGTTCACCTCGTGTGTACCATAATTAGAAGCATAGCTGTTATAGCCAGAGCCTACCAACGGGTAATTGTAATAATACATAATCATGGCCATAGCCAAAGCCACACAGCCGCAGGGAACATGCGAGTCGTAAGTTGCCGGTGCTTGATTGTCCATGGGACAGAGAAAATTGTAGTATTGATTCTGATTCCAATGGGCAGGCATCAACGGAGTTACAGCAGTTTCGTAGCCTTTGGAGTCAGCTGTGGTGGCCTTGCCCGTCATCACGGTCTTCCAGGCCGAAGCAATCTGGGCGTCGGCGGGCAGGTTATTGCGCTTCACATCGCGCAGTTGCTCTTTCAGATAGTCGAGCCAATAGAGGGCAGCCGGAGCCACGCTGTCGAGGTCGAAGGAGCCCTCGGTAGAATAGCCCAGCACGGGCAGAGCGGCGTCATCGGCACTCATGATGATGAAGCCGTTACCTTCGAAATTGATGACCGCCATCAAAGTTTGACCGTTTTCCTCTACGTATTGCACACGATTAACGGCTGGCATGGCAGCTTTTTGCTGCAAAGCAACACCGGCACGCATCTTGTATGCATTGCAACCATATTTTACAAGTTGTTCTTTATCAATATCTTTAGCAAAAAGAAATATAGGCAGACAAAGGGCAAGGAGTAATATTATTCGTTTTGAGCAAAGCATAAATCTCTATTTTATCCTATTTATAAAAACTTGCAAAGATACATTTTATTGTTGTATTTTTGCCCATAAAACCGAAAAAACGCTATGATTACCCTGATCAAGAACATTAAACTTTTGGGACAGACTGAGATAAAGCCCGTCTCGTTTCGTGCTGGCAAAGATATGCAGACGATGCACAACATCGAGAATGCCTATTTGATTGTCAAAGATGATAAATTTTACGCCTTCGGCCCCATGAGCGAGTGGAAACCCTCGCTGCTGGAGGGTTTGGAAGGCCCCTGCACCGAGATTGACGCCACGGGGCGCATGGTGTTCCCTTCGTTCTGCGACTCGCACACACACCTGGTCTATGCCGGCAGTCGCGAGATTGAGTACATCGACAAGATTCGCGGACTCTCGTACGAGGAGATTGCCAAGCGTGGCGGCGGCATTCTCAACTCATCGGCACGCCTCCATGCAGCCACGGAGGAGGAATTGTTCGACAGCGCCTGGCAGCGGCTGGAAGAGATTACCGCCACGGGCACGGGAGCCGTTGAGATCAAGAGCGGCTACGGTCTCAACACGGAGGACGAGCTGAAGATGCTGCGCGTCATCCGCAAGCTGAAGGAGAAGTCGCCACTGACCATCAAGGCCAACTTCCTGGGTGCCCACGCCGTGCCGCTGGAATACAAAGGCAAACAGAGCGAATATGTGGATCTGATTATCAATGAGATGATACCGCTGGTGGCTGCCGAAGAGCTGGCCGACTACATCGACGTGTTCTGCGACAAGGGCTTCTTCACGCCCGAAGAGACGGAGCGCATGCTGATGCAGGGTATCAAGTACGGACTGCGTCCCAAGATTCACGCTAACGAACTCGACTATTCGGGCGGCATTCAAGTGGGTGTCAAGTATGGCGCTTTGTCAGTTGACCATCTGGAATATACTGGCGATGAAGAGATTGCTGCCCTGTTAGGTTCCGAAACCATGCCCACCCTACTGCCCGGTGCCGCCTTCTTCCTTGGTATGGTTTGGGCGCCCGTGCGCAAGATGATTGACGCGGGACTGCCTGTGGCCATGGCTTCCGACTACAACCCCGGCTCGTGCCCCTCGGGCAACATGCAGCTGGTACTTTCCATGGGCTGCATCAAGTACAAGATGCTACCCGAAGAGGCCTTCAACGCCGTTACGCTCAACAGCGCCTACGCCTTGGGCGTGAGCGACACCCACGGCACCATCGCCAAGGGCAAAGTGGCCAATTTCTACATCACCAAGCCCATCTCCACGCTCGAGTTTATGCCCTACGCGTTTGGTAACAACAAGATAGAGAGAGTTTTCCTAAATGGAGTGGAAAACTGAAAGTTGAAAACTGAAAACTGAAAAGAAAAAATCGCCGGCTGCAAAGCAGTCGGCGATTTAGTATTTATTCATCACATTGTCAGTCACGGAGACAACGGACAGAGAAAGCATCCGAAATATTTATTGTTCCCGCATCCTCAAGTACTGAATCTCCATATAGCATATAATAACTCTTCATGGACGAACTTGCAAAGAGAGCATATCCACCAAATTCCCAGTACTTACCATTAAACAATCCTGCTGGCATGGCCGAAAAACCTGTGGTATTATTGGCACTTGGAATGAAACCTGGAGAACACGTATTACTTGCAGCTTTCCATCCCGTAGTCGATGCCAACGCTTTCGCAACATTCACACTATCACCACCACATACAAAATGACTTTGCGACTCTACATAACTATACAACGACTCCCATTCGGTTATGCTTGGCAAGTGCCAACCTGACGGACATATAGCATGCTTATTCAAATAAGCAACACTATTATAGAGATAGCCATAAGAAGGGACATTCAATGAATCCTTTCCCGGCGCATAACGCACAGCATTATATTCGGTCACACTCACACCAGCCGCTATCGGCGTTCCATCTGCAAAGTGGGTTGTGCGCAGATTCTCCTTCATCCAACATTGCGAGCCTATTTGCACTGTATTATACACATTGTTGTCATAATCCTTCATCGTAGGCATTCCTTCACAGGGTTTCCCATCCTCTGTTTCAACCTCTTCCAAGGTCACAAAACTTAATTCATTCCCATAAACAGGTCCTTTTTCGCTGATGGCATACGCACGAACATAATATTTCGTATGTGGTGTCAAATCCGTCAACACACTTGTAAATCCATCATTGTGTATTTCATTAACAGTAAAAGTATCTGCAATCGTTGGACTGGGAGATGTACTCCAACAAACACCTGTCGAATAGAGACCTAAAGCACCATATTCTACAATTTCACCACCTGTTACAGCTATATTTTGCATCACCATACTGATAGGACTGGTCTTGACAGTTAACTGGCGGTATTCATCCAAATAAAATGAAAGACCGAGTTCTTGTGATAAATAGAACTGGTTTTGCCTAATCTGGTCACTGCTGACTTCCTCTTCTCCCATCATCGTATATCCCACAAACGCCATCTCATCTCCCAAACGGAAAGGTTTATTAACCATCCCTTTGGTGCCACTTTTTACCTCCTTCGACGCAGAAGAGAGACTTTTTACGCCCAAATAACGAACCACATCAGCACCTGCTCTTCCTGTGTTGACCATCTTGATGGAAGCGGTTTTTCCACCACTTTGCACCGTCAACAAATAAATTTGAGGCGTACTAAGGGCGATTTCAAATTGATGAATGCCAAATTCCAAAGTTTTGACATAATCTACCACCTTCTTGCCATTCATATCATATACACCTATCAAAACCTCACCATCTTCAGGCAATTGAAGTTCCACAACTGACTTTCCTTCAAACGGATTGGGTACATTTTGAGACAATTTCATCTCACGAATATCCTTCCAATCGTCAACCCCAGTGGTTCCTCTCATTATCAATACTGTATCAGGATAGTACAGCGTTTCTTGCCAATTTTGTGAAATATTTTCAATTTCAATCTTTGACAAAGGCACACGCTTCTGCTTAGACACATCCAAGCCCCAAAATTTTACCGTAACTGTTTGAGCTAATAAACTGAAAAAAGAAAGCAACAAACATGTAATTAATACTATTCTTTTCATGGCTATTAATTTTAAATTATCGTAACTCGTTGAAAAAAAAAACGTTACAAAAGTAATATTATTTTACATATAAAATTGGAGCAGATTGTTTTTTAACAAATTTTAACAAAAAAAAACAGCATTGCACGCAACAAACAAGCAATAAAACGAAAAGAATTCTTCTTCATAGCATTAGTTTTTTATTTCAACAACTTTATAAACGGGGTATAACGCAGCACAAGATCTTGGATCTGACGGAGAACCCATCATAGGAAACATTGTATGAAAGGTTATTATAGCTGTTACATAACATTTTTTTGTAAAGTCTATCCCGTTTAACAGGGCTTTGTCTGTACCTTCCAAGCTCAGAGAAGCGATTTGATATTCTGTATCCATAGCCTTCAAAGAGTCTATTCCCATATCACATGTCCAATTGTCACCATCATAAATTACTGTACGGTTATGAGAGTGCATGATAAAGCCTTTTATCTTGATGGTATCCCATTCGTTGGCCTCGTATGGATTGGGGTGTCGATTCAGGTATCTCTCAGCATTTTTATAACGGTAAAAATAGACGAAATTTATAGCCACTTTATCGCAATCGTTATAGTCATTCTTACTTAATGCTGGCAACGTATGGTGATCATACACTTGCTCGCATTTGCCATAGTATTCCTTGTTGCAACTAATAAGAAATAGTGTAACAACTAATATTAAGAAGATTCTTTTCATGTTGTCATTATTAATTGTGAATATCTATGATTTTAAAATAGAATGGCATTGTAAAGCATTGTTTGGAAGGCTCAACACTTGCTGGAAATTGCAAGATACCCGTAGCAAAGCACTTCTTCCGAATATTGAGTGTGTCGAAAACGGCTTCATCAATGTCAACCCCAACAGAAACATTACGTGCTCCTATCGCCATCTTGTCAAAATGAGACATTTTATCTGCAAAAAATGTAGTATCTGTCTGTGATATTGCCACATAAAAGTATCCATAAAATTTTACTGTATCTCCTGCATGCGAATAAAATTTATACTCTGACGGATTCTTTATGCGTTGGGCATATTTGCTATGCACTTGCGCAACAGATTCATATTCACCTTCGGTCTTGCAGATAAACATTTCACTCTCAGATAGACATTCACATTTTTTTGTTGAACTATCATATTGCTCGTCATAGCGACATTCATGGTTTTTGTTGCAGCTAACAAGAACCAAAATCAAAGTGAATAAAAGCACTAATCTTTTCATAGCATTAAATTTTTAGATTATCATAACTCGTTGAAAAAAAAAACGTTACAAGATTAACGCTACAAAGTTACATTTATTTTATATAAAAATGGGGGGATGATATTTTTTTTAGTTTTTTCAACGAAAACGGCGTTGCACGCAACGCCGCCACAACTTATGATTTGACGGACGCAAGCGTTGCGTCCCTACAATCTCTCCATTCCGCAAGCATAGCGCAGCGGAACCTCTCAGTTCTCCGTTTCCCACACCGTTCGCAGGCGGCAATAGTCGTGCCCGTCGGCGGCTGAACGGATAGCGGTCTCGATAGTGCCAGGCGCTGTTTCATCATATACCACGCGGTATGAATCGCCCAGTTTGGCTTGCGTCACAAAGTTGATAACCAGATCTTTAAGCATGTGCTGTTCTTGGAATCCTGCGGGCAGGTTGTCGAGCGTCCATTGCACATACTTCACATTATTAACATGCTGGTTCACATCTATATCCGAAAAGAGCACAGCATGCACAGGACCCTCGTCAGGCTTTTTCATCGGCAGAATCTTGGGCGCGGGCGTTTCCAGAGCGTGCTTGCCAGCCACACAGGCTATCTTGTCGTTGAAATGCTCCAAACGCTGCGGCCTGAAGGTCGTGAAATCGAGAATCACCCAGTCGCTGGTGGCCTGCATCAACAGGTTGCCATCAGCGTCATACATCTCAAAATCACGCGGTTGCACCACAAACGGGCCAGGTTTGCCCCATGTGTGCAGATCAATGGTCTCAAGCCACTCGGGCATGCGATGTATGCGGATATGCATCTTGGTCAGTGCCCAAAAGCAGTTCTCTTTCTTCAGGTCTTGCCAGCCGGCGCCGCAAGAAGTGGAGTGCTGCCACGCCACCTCCTGCATCAGGTTAAGCAAATAACTTACCGTCAGGCGTTTATACCTATCCACCTGATACGATGGAATAGTAAACTGCTGAATAAAAGGATCGCTAACTAACATCTTGATTTAGTTTTCTTTAACCACAGTTTCTGCGGCTTCGATAATGGTTACAAAATCCTCGGCTTTCAGCGAAGCGCCACCAATAAGTCCACCGTCCACATCTGCTTGGGCAAAGAGGTCGAGGGCGTTCTTGGCATTGCAGCTGCCACCGTACAAAATGTAGGTGTTGTAGGCCGTTTCGGTGCCATACTTCTTCTCAACCAGCGAGCGGATGAAAGCGTGCATATCTTCGGCCTGTTGCGGCGTGGCCGTCTCGCCCGTACCGATAGCCCACACGGGCTCGTAGGCGATCACCACCTGCTCGAACTGCTCTTTGTCGAGGTGGAACAGCGATTCGGTAATCTGTTTCTCCACCACTTTGAAATGGTTCTCGGCCTTGCGGTCCTCAAGCTGTTCACCGCAGCAAACCACGGGCACCAATCCCTCCTCGAGCAGTCGGTCCACCTTGGCGGCGATAGTCTGGTTCGACTCGTTGAAATATTTTCTTCTCTCGGAATGGCCTACAATGCAGAACTCAACACCCAACGAGGCCAACATCTTGGCCGACACCTCACCTGTATAGGCGCCCTTCTCATACTCGCTGCAATTCTGTGCACCGGCGTGAAAGTCGTTCTCTTCGGCATGGTCGGTAGCCAGCTCCAAATAGGGGAACGGAGGGCACATAACCACCTCTGTTTCAAGTGTTAACTTTTCTAAAGATTCGGCAATGTTTATAATCAGATCTTGAGCCTCATCAAAGGTCTCGTTCATTTTCCAGTTTCCAATAACTAATTTTGGTTTCATCTTTTTATTATTAATTAAAGTTAATTAGCTCGCTGATTTTTAGCGGGCAGAAATATATATTCCAAACAAATTATGCAGAACGATGTAAAGATAGTGTTGGCGACGGCTGAGCCGAAATGGCGCCAGAAGTTGTGGAAGGTGAACACCTCCAGCATCGTCACGGTGAAGTGGTGTATGAAGACCAGCACGGCGGTGTAGGTCGCAATCCAACTGAAACTCTTGATACCAGGCAGAGGGGCATTGCCCAGTTCGGTGGCGCGGGTGCCGTCGAGCATACGTAGGAAGAACGGCCGCAAGAAGATGATAAGTGTCGATGCCGAAGCGTGAATGCCGTAGCTCATCGAGAAGATGTCGATGATGAGGCCAGTGGCAAAGGCAATGACGTACTGCAGCGACTTCGGCATGTTGAAGGGCAGCAGCAGCAGTGCCATCAGGTAGAGATAGGGGTTGAGGAAGCCGAAAAGATGAACATAGTTCAAAATCAGTATTTGAACCGGCACCAAGATGGCGAAGCGAAGCAGGTTGTCTCTCAGTATCTTATTCATCTTTAAACTTCGTTTTTAACGTATCCAATTCACTCTTATAGAGATTCTTAACCACATATACCGTATTCAGCCGACTGAAATTGGTCGACAGTTGGATCTTCAACGTATAGAAATTGGAATGGGCATCTTTGGAGGCCTCAGACACAATGCCCACCATGATATCCTTGGGATAGACATTCGAGAAGCCGCTGGTCACCACGGTGTCGCCCACATTCACCGGCCAGTGCTGCGGGATGTCGTGCAAGTAGGCGTACTCGGCGTCAATCTCATCCCAGAGCACCGTACCCACCTGATTAACAGGCAGTATGCGCGCGCTGATACGCGAGTCGGGGTGCAGCAGTGAGATGGCCGACGAGAAGTGCTCCGACACATCGTTCACAACGCCCACCACACCCTCGGGCGAGATGACCGCCATATCGACATCTATACCGTCGGCGCGACCTTTGTCGAGCAGCAGGTAGTTGTTTTTCTTGTGGATGGTGTTATGAATGACATGAGCGTGCATATACTCGTACAGCTTCACCGTGCGTGCGCGGCGGCCACGCCCCTCCTTCCCTTCCACACTATAGGTCGAATCGTCCGTCGTGATGAAATTCTCGGGCATGGCACGCATAAGCTGCTCATTTTGCATCACAAGCGCCTCATTTTCAGACTCTAACGAAAAGTGCTTCACAAAACCATGCCATCCCTTATAAACCGGCCCGATTACTGCCTTGCTATGCGTTCCCATCACAAAGTGGGGATAGTTCATATTGTTATATATCAACACAATAGCGATAACCTGCAGAATAAAAAACAGGAGAAAATGAAAATTCTGCTTTAGGAAGGCTATCAGATTGTTCATCAGGTTTGGATTCTGAAGCGCAAAGGTACAAAAAAATTCAGAATTTAGAATCCAGAATTCAAAAAGATATAGAGAATTATGGAATCATGGAATTATGGAAACATCTATAACTCAGTAATTCTATAACTCCATAACTCTTAACTCCTTAGTTTCTTAACTTCTTTGTTCCTTAACTTCTTAACTTTTCACTGCTCACTCCTCACTATTCACTCCACAAAATACAATTCAAACAACCTCTTTTCCGTTAATATCAGAAAATTTACTATTTTTGTAATTTCAAAAAAAGAGAACCTTTTTCACACTGGAAATTGATTATCAGCTACTAATGAAAAAATTATTCCTCATCATTTTCGCTTGTCTTTCATTGCAGCCCATCTTCGCCCAGAAGTCGGAAATTGGCTTTATGCTAGGCACTTCGTTCTATTTGGGTGATTTGAACCCGTCGGGTGTTTTCAAGCAATCGCAATTCGCAGGCGGCTTTGTCTATCGTTACAACTTCACGCCGCGTTGGGCGCTGAAAGCCAATGTCTATTTCGGTAAAGTGCAGGCCAGCGACGCCGAAACGAACAAGGGGTACGAGCGCAACCTAAGTTTCAACTCGCCCATCACCGAGATTTCGGCGCAGGTGGAGCTCAACTTCCTGAAACTTTACAACGTGCCCTCGAAGAACCACTTTGCCCCCTACATTTTTGCGGGCATCTCGCTCTTCTCGTTCAACCCGCGTGCTGAACTGGACGGCCAGTCGTACGACCTGCAGCACTTGGGCACCGAAGGACAGGGACTGGAAGGACAACGCAAATTCTACTCCCTGTGCAACGCCGCCATCCCGTTCGGCATCGGACTTAAGGTGAACATCGCCAAGTTCATGTGCATCGGCGTGGAATGGGGCATGCGCTACACGTTTACCGACTACTTGGACGATGTGAGCGGCACCTACTACGACAACTTCCTGTTGCAGGAGGCCCGCGGCGAGTTTGTGGCCAAGCTGGCCGACCGCTCCGCCACGCTACACGAAGCCGGCGCCGGTCGCGGCAACTCCACCACCAAGGACTTCTACTCATTTGCAGGCGCCACCATCACCTTCAAGATTGGCAATGAGGACCGCAGTTGCGACATCCGCTACAACGCCCGCAAGAAAGTGCAACACAGATTAGGAAAGAAAAACTAACGGAGGCATCATGCGTACCATAAATTTAAACGCCCAAATCAAGGTTTACGAACGCCGCGAGGAGCTGCCCGCCGAGCTGGCCGACTTGCTGAAGCAGGCCGACGACGCCGCCCGCAACGCCTACTGTCCGTATTCCCACTTCCAGGTTGGAGCTGCGCTCCAGCTCGTTGACGGTAAAGTGTTTAAAGGCAGCAACCAGGAGAATGCGGCCTTCCCGTCAGGACTCTGCGCTGAGCGCACCGCCCTCTACTACGCCGTGGCCAACCACCCCGACACTGCCATCCGCCGGCTGGCCGTCGTGGCCGTCAACCCCGCCAACCCGCTGACAGAGCCCATCGTGCCCTGCGGCAACTGCCGCCAGTCGCTGCTTGAGTACGAACATAAGTTCGGCCAGAACATCGAAATCATCATGGCCGCCGAACACGGTCCCATCTACGTCGCCAACAGCGTCGCCGACCTGCTACCCTGTTCGTTCACCAACGACTATTTATAGTAAACAATAACAATGAGATTCCGCTGCGCTACGCTTGCGTAATGGAGACCAAAGGAAAAAAATCAAAATACTACCATGTTACAGATACAAACTATTCGCGAAAACCCGCAATTTGTTATCGAGCGACTTGCCATCAAGAATTTTGACGCCGCCCCTATCATTCGCGACATCCTCGAATTGGATGTTGTCATCAGAAATACCAAGAAGAAACTTGACGAGAACCTGCAGGAGCAGAACCGCATAGCCAAGGAGATTGGCAACCTTTTCCGCAACGGCCAGGCAGCCGAAGCCAACGAGCTGAAAGCCAAGACCGCCGAACTGAAAGCCGCCGAGAAAGATATGCAGACTGCTCTCGCCGAAAAGAGCGCTGAGATTGACCGCAAGATGGTGCTGCTGCCCAACATGCCGCACAGCTCGGTTGCCCCGGGCAAAGGCGCTGAGGACAACGAGATTATCTACGAAGAAGGTGACGCCTCTAACTTCGACTACGACGCACTGCCCCACTGGGAGCTGGTGAAGAAATACGACATCATCGACTTCGACCTTGGCAGCAAGATCACTGGCGCCGGTTTCCCCGTCTATAAAGGCAAAGGTGCCCGCCTACAACGCGCCCTCATCAACTTCTTCCTCGAGTCGGCTATCGACCATGGCTTCACCGAAATCCAGCCTCCGTATGTGGTAAATGAGGACTCGGCCTACGCTACAGGGCAGCTGCCCGACAAGGAGGGCCAGATGTACCACGCCGAAGTGGACAACCTCTACCTCATCCCGACGGCCGAAGTGCCCGTGACCAACATTTACAGAGATACCATCCTCAAAGCCAGCGACTTCCCCATCCGCAACTGCGCCTATTCGGCTTGCTTCCGCCGCGAAGCCGGCTCGTACGGCAAAGACGTGCGCGGCCTCAACCGCCTGCACCAGTTCGATAAAGTGGAAATCGTGGAGATTGAGCACCCCGACCGCTCGTACGAAACGCTGGAGAAGATGAAGGACTATGTGGCCTCTCTGATTCGCCAGTTGGGATTACCCTTCCACATTTTGCGTCTCTGCGGCGGCGACATCAGCTTCACCTCCGCCCTCACCTACGACCTGGAAGTTTACTCTAAGGCACAACAGAGATGGCTGGAAGTAAGTTCGGTATCGAATTTCGAAAGTTTCCAGGCCAACCGTATGAAGTTGCGCTTCAAAGACGAGAACGGCAAAACCCGCTTAGCCCACACACTGAACGGCAGTGCCCTCGCCCTCCCACGCATCATGGCCGCCCTCATCGAGAACAACCAGACTCCTGAAGGCATCGTCATACCAGAAGTGCTACGGAAGTACACCAATTTTGACATCATCGGCTAACAAATAGCGCACTATAAAAGTAATAGAGGATGTGTTTTCGTTGACACATCCTTTTTATTTTGACCTTGTCACAAACTTTGATAGTTATTCGAGAGGGGGCGCGCCGTAGATGTCCTCGAACACTTCGCCGACCTGCTCCTGCGTCAGTCCGCGGCTGTATTGCGTCCCAGCCAATCGCTCGCACTCATCCTCCTGGTCGCGCAGCATCGCCAGTATCGCCGGATGAAAGTTGCCGTAACGGTCGCGGGGGATACGGAACGACAGCACACGACCGTTCCCGTATGTCCATCCATGAGAGGCAGCGGGGCGTTAGCAAAGAGGGGCAATATGTGCGCGTGAGGTTCATGGGGCGAAGATAGGAAAAATGTGGAAATATTTCGTGTTTCATTCTATAGACACACTGGATGAAACACTATCTTGAGAAATCATTGCTTCTGCATTCTATCAGACATCGGTATTAAAATTTTTATGTACATCATATCACGAAATGATTTGTCACAGAACAAACATGCAGGTGGATCTGTCAGAACATAGCGTGAGAAAAGTTCATTGTAGTATGATACATTTACTGAAACCTCCAAAAAAGAAGACGTAGTATAATGATAGATAAAATACGGATATCCGTTGTACTTTTTTTCTTGTACACCTTTATCTATCTGAATATAGTCCAATATCATAGGCAAATCTAATATTCTTTTTTGCGTCACGGAATCCGTTAGAGGAAAGACCATTTCTTTTATCATATCTACATAAGGGCATAAAATATAGGAGTCTGGTAACAATTGAAAGAAATCATAATCTCCAAAGAATCTCGGACAAAAAAAAGTAGAATTGAAATTTAAATTAAGAAACCCTCCTAAAGAAGAACTCCTAAAAGACTTTTTCCATAAATTATTTTGACTTTTCGTTTTAATAAGCATAGGGTCATTCACAAGTGGATTCCTAAAATAGAAGAGCGAATCTATATGCTTTTCATTTAAGATTATTACATTTTTGGATCTGCAACTCTCATTTTGTGAATAGGAAAGAAATGGTAAACAGTATGTTGTCAGTAACAACATACATGAAATTGTTTTAATACGTTTATTTTTTTTCATTTTTTCACTTTTTTCAATTTTCCAAACATTTCATATTGAGTTTTTGACCTAACATCAACCCCTTCTAATTCGCTTTTGCCGACATAAGTGCCTATGCGCATCATGCCTGCACCTTTTATTGACGACGATATGTTATCTATTGTAATAGCAGATCCATCTCCTCCTGTCTGCATAACACCTTCTGAAAAATGTCCTATTCCTAATGAGTGTCCAATTTCATGGATTGTTGTCCTGTCTGGAGCATCGGATTTTACCATAATATTTTTTCCATCTTGTATTATTCCCCTATTGGATTCTCCAATATTATCATTTATGGAAAAAAGGTTGGTTGATCCATCTAAAGGCATTGCAGCTACGGCATCTTGCGTTGTTTCAAAATCGCCTGAGGCTATTGTTAACTCAAAATTAATAGTATAGGACCTTTTGTCTTCCCTTTCTCCGATTTCAAATGAATATTTCCCTGATTGACTATTCCACGCATCCAATCCTTGCTGAAGTTTTTCCTTGTTCTCATTAGCTGTATAATATGTCGCCCTGATAGTTATGGTCATATTTTCATCATTCACTACAACATCGTAGTCCTCCCCATTCGGGTCCACCAACTTCACTGGATTATTCCCACAATACGCATACGGACTCAAACTCGGATACTTGTCCGCCATCGGGTCAACGGAGAGCCAAATGGAATAGCTTGAGTTATAATATCTTGCGCCAAAGTAGCTAAAGCCGGTTTCTTCGTCTCGCTCTTTTCCGGAGAAGGTATAGCGGGC